>JAGWAK010000008.1 GCA_021296435.1 Acidimicrobiia bacterium | reverse complement strand
GCCATCTGCCAGCGGCCGCCGGTCAGGCATCGCCATCACACCTGACCATTCCCCGCCCTGCCTTCGACCCCTCGCCATCTGCCAGCGGCCGCCGGTCAGGCATCGCTATCACACCTGACCATTCCCCGCCATGTCCTCGACCCCTCGCCATCTGCCAGCGGCCGCCGGTCAGGCATCGCCATCACACTCCACAGTGGGAGCGTCCTCTGACTCCGACGCAGTGGCCCCCGCCAGGAGTTCGGCCAGCCGCAGCCCGGCCTGCACGGCGGAGCCGTCGCTGACCTCTGCGTGTCGCAGGGGCTCGCCCTCTGCCGGCGCCAGCACGCCGCGCACGTGAACCGCTCCGCCGGCAAGGTGGGCGTGCGCCCCCGCCGGGATCGTGCAGTCTCCCCCCAACGCTGCCAGGAAGGCCCGCTCGGCGTCCACGCAGCGGCGGGCGGCGGGATCCTCGATCCCCGCCAGGAGCCGGCGCAGCCCGGCGTCGGTGGCGCGGCACTCCACCGCCAGGGCCCCTTGACCGACTTGAGGCACCATCACGTCGACACCCAGGGCCTGCAGGACCGCAGGTCGGCGCCCGAGACGCTCGAGGGCGACGAGGGCCATCACAACGGCGTCGAAATCCGCCGCCTTGGCCAGGCGGGTGTCGATGTTGCCGCGCAGGTCGGCGAATCGCAGGTCCGGGCGACGCTCGGCCAGTTGCACGCGGCGCCGAGCAGAGCCCGTGGCGACCACCGCTCCCGCCGGCAGGTCCGCCAGCCGGCCACCGACGAGGGCGTCGCGTACCTCGCCCCGCGCCGGGACAGCGGCGATGCAGAGTCCAGCCGGAGTGACCGACGGGAGATCCTTCGCCGAGTGCACCGCCACGTCGGCCCGGCCCTCGAGGACCGCGGCCTGCAGCGCCCGAACGAAGACCCCCTTACCGCCAATGTCGGCCAGTGAGGCGTCGGCGAGGCGGTCCCCCTCGGTCCGGATCGGCACAGCCTCGGTGATCAGACCGGGGTGTGCGACCGACAGCATCCGGCCCACAGCCGCGGCCTGCCAGAGGGCCAGCGGGCTCGACCGGGTGGCAACACGCAGGCGCCGCGGCGAGTCCTGCCTCGCCGATCCGGCCCGAAGAGGTTCAGATGTCGAAGAGCTCGCGGAGAGCACCGGCCAGCTGCTCGCTCCCACCGTCGGGGGCGGCATCCTTCAGGCGCACGGTGGGCTCGTGCAGGACCTTGTTGACGATCCCGTGGACCAACGCCTCCACCGCCCGGCGCTGCTCGACGTCGAGGGAGGCGAGGCGGCCGTCGAACCGTTCGAACTCCGCCTGGGAGATGTCGCAGATGCGGCGGCGGAACTCGCTGATGAGCGGCGCCATGTCGCGCCCGGCCACCTGGTCGCCGTGGCGCTCGGCCTCGGCATGGACAATCGCCCAGGCTCTACGGGTCTCGGCCTCCGTGTGACCCCCGTTGGCGGCCGCGAACGACCGCACGTCGGGCATGTCACACAGCCTCAGGCCGTCGAGAGCGGCCGCTGCGGGGTCCACGTCGCGGGGCACGGCGATGTCCACCACGAGCAGTTCCCGCCCGCCACGCTCGGCCATCACCTTGTCCAGCTCGTCGAAGTCCATGACCAGGGAGCTGGCGGCGGTCGAGGTGAACAGCACGTCGGCACCCACGAGTTCGGCCGCAAGCTCGTCGAGGTGGACGGCCCGCGCCCCCAGCATGAGCGCCAACTCCTGCGCCCGCTGCCAGGAACGGCTGGCCAGAACCAGCTCGGCGCCGCGCACCGGGGCGATGGCCTTGGCCATGCCGCCGCCCATCTCGCCCGCACCCAGCACGGCGATGCGCCGACCGGCGAAGCCGCCGAGATGGTCCGACGCCAGGGCCACCGCAGCCTCGGAGACCGACGTGAACTCGCGCCCCACCTGCGTCTCGGTCCGGACCCGCCGGCCCACGCCGAGGGCCTGCCGGAAGAGGGGGTTCAGGTTGCCGCCGGCGGTTCCCGCCGCCTCGGCGGTCTGCCAGGCCCGCTTGACCTGACCCTGGATCTCGGCCTCGCCCAGGACCACCGAGTCCAGCCCGCTCACCACGGCGTAGAGGTGGCTTACGGCGTCGGTGCCGTACAGCGAGTAGACCGAGTTGCTCATCTCCACCGCCGCCACGGAGGCCTGCTCGGCGAGATGGTCGTAGATGTGCTCGTACGCCGAGTGGAACTTCTCGGCCCAGGCGTACACCTCCAGCCGGTTGCACGTTGACAGCACGACCGTCTCGTCGACGTTCGGCAACTCGTCGAGCCGGCCGAGGGTCTTGGGGAGGTTCCCGTGCGGCGCGCTGAGGCGCTCCAGCAACTCCAGCGGGGCGGTGCGGTGATTCAGGCCGATGGCGAGGACGGACACGCCGTCAATCTAGCGACAGGTTCAGGAGACCCTCCCGGGCTCCAGCAGGTCCGAGAGATCGCCGGGCACGTGGCGGCGCTGGTAGAAGCTGAGCACCTGCAACTCGACGGCAAGGTCCACGTTGCGCACGCTGACACCGTCGGCGGTGTTGACGACCACCGGTGCGAAGTTGAGAATCGAGCCGATGCCGGCGGACACCATGCGGTCCACCACGTCCTGCGCGGCCACCGCCGGCGTGGCCACGATGCCGATGGCGATGCGGTGCTCCGAGGCGATCCCCTCGAGTTCGTCGACGTGCCGTACCGGCACACCAGCGATCTCGCGGCCGACCTTCGCCGGATCGGCGTCCACCAGCGCCCGCACCGGGAAACCCCTCTCCAGGAAGCCGCCGTAGTTGGCCAGCGCCGAACCCAGGTTGCCCAGGCCGGCGATCAACACGGGCCAGTCGTGGGTCAACCCCAGCTCCCTGCTCACCTCGTAGAGCAGATGCTCGACGTTGTAACCCACCCCGCGGATGCCGAAGGAGCCCAGGTAGGAGAGATCCTTGCGCACCTTGGCGGCGTTCACCCCGGCAAGGGTCGCCAGGCGGGTCGAGGACACCGTGGTGGTCCGGGTGGACAGCAACTCCAGCAGGACCCTGCGGTAGATCGGCAGCCGGGCCACGGCGGCCGCCGGGATCGAGTTGTAGCCGTCGGCTCCCGGGCCACCCGCGCGCATGGCGAGAGGCTAGTGAGACTTCTCTAATTCACAAAGTGTCGGCCGTAGCTCAGCGCGCCAGGAAGAAGATCTGCAGGACGCCGGCCACCAGCACGGCCACGAGCAGGACAGCGATCACGATGCTGGTTCCGTGTCTCATGCGCTGCCTCCTCCGGCGCCGCCCAGGCGCACCGTCACCGTACCGGCTCTACCGGCGCCGGCGGAGCCCTCGAGGCAGCTCAGCGTGACCGCCGAGCCCGACTCGAGGGAGAGTTCGGCGGCGCAGTTGCGGCGATCCTGCGCCAGGGAGACCAGCCCGTAGGAGTCCACCACCAAGCCCACCTCGCCAGCGCCGATGGTGGCATAGGTCTCGGCCCGCCGCACCGTGCGCCTGTCGTCTCCCGTCAGCAGTACCAGCGAGTCGCCCAGATGAGCCAGATCCTGTGGATCCACGTTCAACTGTGCGTTGCCGTAGTGGTCCACCCACAGGACCTCCGCCTCGACGCGGTCGGGATGCACGGCGGCGTTGGCGACGATGCCCGGCACCAGCCCCGCGGGGTCCACCTCCGGACCGAACTCGGTGAGCGGCACACCAAGGGCCAGGTGCCCGGCGGCCGGTCCGAAGACGTCGCGGCCGTCGAAGGTGTTGGCCTCCCCGGTGAGCCTGTACCGCTCGTTGTGCAACTCCACGACTCGTGTGGCACCGCCCACGAGTCCGACAGCCGGCGCCAGCAGGCCGTTGTCGGGGCCCACCAGGATCGACGAGCCCCCGCCCACCTCCGCGGCGATGGTCCGGCGATTGGTGCCCACGGTGGGGTCGACCACCGCCAGCACGACGCCGGGATTCAGGTACTGCGCCGCCCGCGCCAGGGTGAGGCCGCCGCCGCGGACGTCGAAGCGGTCGACCTCGTGGGTGATGTCGACGATCCGGACATCAGGGGCGATCGACCAGATGACCGACTTGACGACACCGACGAACTCGTCGGTCAGCCCATAGTCGGACAGGAACGAGACCGTGCCGTAGCGCAGGGTGTCAGACGGCGCGGGTGTAGCGGTCCGCCAGGTAGGCGTCCACGTCCGCCTCGTCGATCCGGTAGGACTTGCCGAACCGGACGGCCGGAAGATCGCCGGCCTTGATGAGTCGATACACCGTCATCGTCGAGACGCGCATCAACCCCGCCACCTCTGCCACGGTCATGAACCGGGGCCTCTCTTGTACCTTGTCCATGTCTCCCCCTACTCCGCGGCATACACAGTACGCAGGCGCAACAGGACGAACAAGTCGAACACGCCCCGCTCGTGCCACAGTCGCCCCGCCGCAGGCGGGACAGCGCGACGGGGTCGCTCAGGAGCCGCCCAACTCCAGCGAGCGCCGGGTGGCAGCCGCCACCGCGGCGGCCAGCGCCTCCCGGACTCCCTCGTGCTCGAGCACCCGGATTCCCTCCGCGGTGGTGCCCCCGGGTGAGGTGACGTCCGCCCGCAGCGCCGCCGGGGGACGATCGGCTCGCACGAGCAACTCCCCGGCGCCCCGGATGGTCTCCCGCACCAGGCTGTCGGCTACCTCAGGAGCAAGTCCCTCGGCCACGCCCGCGGCGATCAGCGCCTCCGCCACGAGGAACACATACGCCGGACCCGAGCCCGACAGCCCCGTGACCGCGTCGAGCTGCTGCTCGGACGTGACCTCCACGGCACCCACGCTGCTGAGCACGTCAACCGCCCAGCCCACGTCGTCGGCCGAGGCGGAGCTGCCGGGGGCAACCGCGGAGACGCCGGCGCCCACGAGTGCGGGCGTGTTGGGCATGGCGCGGACGACCCTCGTCCCGGCGCCAAGCCAGCGCTCCAGGGAGGCCGTCCGCACCCCGGCGGCGATCGACAGCACGCGGGGCGGGCTCAGGGCGGCGAGGGCACCGGCGGCCGCCTCGATGTCGTTGGGCTTGGTGGCCAGCACGGCGTCGACGCCCGCTTGAGGGGTGTCGCTCACCAGCGTCTGCGGGTAGCGGCCCGACAGTTCGCGGCGGCGCTCCGCCAGCGGCTCGGTGACCGCCAGCTCGTCGGGCTGCGCCCAGCCCTGAGCGATGAGTCCCCCGAGGAGCGCGTCGGCCATCTTTCCGCCGCCGATGAATTGCAGCCGGAAGCCCACGCCCGCACCCTAGCCCGGCCGCCCGGGCCGCCCGGCTGCCGGGGGCACCGGACCGGCCGCTTCCCCGATTGGGCCGGTCCGGGCACCCCCTGTGTGGTGGCAAAACTGAAACGTAATGAAATAGGTTGTATCTGTCAATAGTTTTAGTGTATTGACATGTCAATCCATGTCACCCTCAGGGGCACGGGGTGGCCGCGCTCAGCCGCGGAACCGGCTGGCGTAGCCGATACGCATCGCCGGGCGGAAGTGTCGCTCGGTGGCCTCGTAGAGGGTGCCCAGGATGCGGTCGAGTTCGTCGTCGTCGACGGAGCCGGCGCTGATCTCGCCAACCAGGAACACAGCGTCCTCCGCGCCGATGGCGAAACGGGCGCCGCGCAGCTTGAGGTTGTGGCGCAGGCAGTACTCGTAGAGCCGGGCCGGGTTCTCCTCCGGCGCCGGGACGAAATAGGTCTCGAAGTGCAACGAACGCTGCTGCAGCGTCAGCCAGATGGAGAAGACGGACTTCTCCTCGCCCAACAGCCGGATGTACCAGCGCCGCAGGGGCGCCTCGGCGCGCTCCACCGAGGCGACAGAGTCGTCGGCGGCCACCTGGCGGGCGGCCCAGGCGTCGATCCGTCGTTCGGTCTCGTCGAGTTCGGCAGGCGTCGCCGGCCGGCGAGTCATCAGGCCAGGCATTCCACGAGCCGGCGCTGCCGCAACCGGTCGTAGCAACCCACCAGCAGTCCGGCGGTGGCATCCCAGGAGTAGCCCCTGGCCGCAGCAGTGGCCTCGAGCGCCATCGTGGCGGCCGTAAGACGATCCTCCAGGATCTCCTCCACCTGCTGCGCCCACGACAGCGGATCGCGATCGGCCACGAGGTAGCCCGTGGCGCCGTGGCGCACGAGCGTCTTCAGGCCCCCGACCTCCGCCGCCACCACGGGAGCACCGCAGGCCGCCGCCTCCAGCGCCACCAGCCCGAACGTCTCGCTCCGGCTCGGCACCAGAACCACGTCAGCGGCCCGGTAGTAGGTGGCGAGTCGGTGGTGTGGCTGAGGGGCGACGAAGCGCACCCGGTCGGCGAGACCGGCCGCGGCGACCAGGCGGCGGACCCGTGCCAACTCGGCGCGCCCCGCCCGGCCGCTCGGGCCCCCGACGACGAGCAGCCGGGCATGCCCCAGCCGGCTGTCGAGACGGCCCAGCGTCTCCACCGCCAGATCGAGTCCCTTCAGAGGCTGCACCCGACCCACGAACAGCAGCACGGGCTCGCTGCCGAGGCCCAGGGCCGTCCGGGCGCCCTCAGGATCGCCAGGCGAGAAGAGGGCGTGCTCCACACCCGGCGCCACGATCTGCACCCGTTCGGCGGGCGCCCCGTAGAGGCGCACGAGATGATCCATCTCCACCGGGCCGGCGGCGCAGACGACGTCCGAACAGGCCACCACCTCCTCCTCGGCGCGGGCGCGGGCCGGAGACTCCGCCTCGCCGAGGCCCTGCTTCACCCTGGCGAGCGTGTGGAACGTCGTCACGAGCGGCCGGTCGAGGGCGTGCTTGACGCGGTGACCGGCCACGCCGGAGAGCCAGTAGTGCGCGTGGATGGTGTCGACGCCGCCGGTCAGCCGCAGGTCTGCGAGGACACCGGAGGTGAAGGCGTCGAGCGTGCCCTCCAGCGACTCCTTCGGCAGGTCGACCGGTCCGGCCGGGACGTGCACGACCCGCACACCGGGCTCCACATCGATCACCGGGGGCAGGTCGTCGCAGTAGCGGCGCACGTAAACCGAGCATTCCAGCCCGCGATGCGCCAGTGCCGCCGAGAGCTCGCGCACGTAGACGTTCATGCCCCCGCTGTCGCCGGAACCCGGCTGGACCAGAGGAGAGGTGTGCAGCGAGATGACCGCCACGCGGCCGGTGCGACCGGCGCCGCCGGACACCGGCGGCAGTGCGGCGATCTCGTCGCCGGCGGCGACGGCCTCTGCAGGGTCGGCGGGCTCCCCGTTGCGCCAGATCCGGCAGGCGCGCAGTTGCTCTTCGAACGCCGGACCAAAGCGCGCCACGGCGGCCTCGAGCACCTCAGCGACCGTGTCACCGCCGATTTCCACGGCGCTGACACCGGCGGCCTGGCGCACGCCGGCGAAGAGGCGCAAGGTGGGCACACCATGAGCGTAGAAGTGGGCGCTGCCGGTGGCACCGTCGGCAGCCGGCGGGCGGCGGTCCGGCGGCGGTATCGTCGCCGGCTGTGGCCCAACTCCTGCTACTGCGACACGCCGAGAGCGAATGGAACGCCCAGGGGCGTTGGCAAGGCCAGGCGGACACGCCGCTGACCGAGCGCGGCCGGCGCCACGCAGCCCAAGCCGGGCCGCTGCTGGCGAGCTTCGAGACGCTGGTGTGCTCCGACCTCTGCCGCGCCCGTCAGTCGGCGGAGATCATTGCCACCGGCGCCGGGATCGACGTGATCGACATCGAGCCGCGCCTGCGTGAGCGCAATGCAGGACCGTGGCAGGGACTCACCCGGCCCGAGATCGAACGGGACTGGCCGGGATATCTAGGTAGCGGCCGCCGGCCGACCCGCTACGAATCCGACGAGCAACTCGTGGCGCGGGCGGACGCCGCGCTCGCTGACATCGCCCGGCAAGCGGAACGCAGAGGCACACCCGAGGTGCTGGTCATCACCCACGGCGGCGTGATCCACAGCCTCACCGTGCGGGCGGGCTTGACGATGGTCCCGATGCCCAACCTCTCCGGGCGCTGGGTGACCGTCGAGAACGGCGCAGTGAACGTCGGCGAGCCGGTCACCGTCGGCGACGCCGAGCAGCACAGCTCCCAAGCCGTCGAGGCCGGCAGCGATACACCGAGCACCTGAGCAGGCCCGATCCCCCGGGGATCGGAGGGCAACGGCGCCGGGGCACGCCGCGCCGCCGCGCTCAACTGCGATAATCGGAAGGCCCCCGTAGCCAAGCCTGGCAAGGCATCGGACTTTTAATCCGCAGATCGTGGGTTCGAATCCCACCGGGGGCACCGCACGGGCGGACCCGGCCCAGGGTGCGCCGGGTCCCGAGTGGGCCGCCGTAATCTGGCAATGTGGCACCCCTGCGAGCACGGCACAGCGCGCGGCACAGAGCGCGGCACAGCGCGGCGGCGATCCTCGTCGCCCTGATTGTTCCGGCCGTTCTGGGCGCCGCCTGCACGATCAGCTCGGAGTCTCCCGACGCCGGCGCTCTGGGGGCCCGCTCCGGTCCGGCGAGCGGGACGACCACGACCGCAACCACCAGCGACGGCAGGCCTCCTCCGAGCGCGACCGAGCCACAGCTGGATGTCCCCTCCACCGACGGCGCCGAGCCTGCCGAGACACCCACGGGGGAAGGCCCCGATCCGGATGACGCCGCGGGCGGGACCCCGGACGAGACGGCGGGCGACTTCGCCAACGAGACGCCGACGGGAACGACCGCCGCCGAGGTGACCGCGGCGGAGCAGCCGGTGAGCACCGAGCAGGGTGCCGAGCCTGCCGACAGCACCGCCACGACGGGCGACGACGGATCCGCCGACGCCGGCGACGGTGAGCCGGACGCGGGCGACGAGACGCCGGCGCCGACCACCGCAACGGTCGTCGCCGCCGAGGGGGCCTTCGACGAGCGCTCGAAGGTCTCGACGGTCGGCATCGGCGCGGTCTACTTCGGGATGTCGCCTGAGGAAGCCGCCGAGCGGGTCGGCACCGTCTGGGCGGGCATACCGGTGGGCGGCGCGGACTGTTACGTGGTGACACCGTCCAATGGTCCGCCCGGCGTGGCGTTGTGGGTGTACCACGGCACCGTTGAACGCGTCGACGTGGACACGCCTCTGCTGCGGACACAGTCCGGCCTCGGCGTGGGCACGCACCTGGGTGAGCTGCGCTCGCGACTCGGCGAGAAACTTGTCGTCGAAGAGCACCCGTACCTGGCCGGATGGATCCTGGCCACCTTCGTCCCGACCGATCCCAACGACGCCGCCTTCCGCATCGCCTTCGACATCTCCGGCGGGGAGGTCATCCGCTTCCGGGCAGGGCGCACCGAGATCGTGTCGCTGGAAGCCTGTGCGTAGAGCGCCGCGTCAGGCGGGGACAGGCGACCGCACCAGCCTCAGCCTGCCGGCCGAGCCGGCGTGGGTGGCCCTCGCCCGGACCGCGGCGATCGGGCTCCTGCAGCACCGCGCCGGCGGTGCCGAGCTCGGCGCCCGCCTGGCGTCGGTCGTGGCCGACCTCGCCGGCGCCGGCCTGAGCGGCGCGCGGAACCAGGACCGGCTCCGGGTCCATTTCGACGTCGGGACGACGTCGGTGATCGTCACGGTGGAACTCCGGCGTCCCGGACGCTGGCAACCCGGCGGCCACTTCCTGGAGAGTCGAACGGTGAGTCTGGATACCGATAGCACCCGCAGCCGCCGCGGCACCGGCCGGCGCTGATCCCTGTCAGCGTCCGGTCGAACCGAATCCTCCACTGCCCCGCGCCGAGGGAGGCAACTCGTCCACCTCGACCAGCGCGGCGGTCGCCACCGGCTGGATCACGAGTTGAGCGATGCGCTCGCCCCGGCGCACGGTGAACGGCTCAGTCGGATCGGTGTTCACGAGCAGCACCTTCAACTCACCCCGGTAGCCGCTGTCGATGAGGCCCGGCGTGTTGAGGCAGGTCACGCCGTGATCCCGCGCCAAGCCGCTGCGCGGCTGGACGAATCCCGCGAACCCCTCAGGGATCGCGATGGCCAAGCCCGCCGGGACCAGTGCTCGCCCGCCGCCGGCAGGCAACTCGGCATCAGCGGCGGCCCGCAGATCCAGCCCGGCGTCCCCTGGCCGCGCATAGGCGGGCAGCGGCAGGTCGGCGTCGAGGCGCTGAACGGAGATGGTGGCGGGCATGTCATCGGGCATGTGATCAGGCATGTCATCGGGCTTGTCGTCGGGACGCGGCAAAGGGATCGTGACAGCCATGGCGGGACCCTACGGCGGCCCTGTGCCACCGGCAGTGGCCCGGCCGGGCTACCGAGAGATTCAGAGGATGCTCAGTGCGGTTCCCCAGCTCTCCCCCAGCTTTGTCCCGGTACGTCGCACAGCCCCTACAGCGCGTCCTGAATCGGGACCCACTCGTCTCGCTAGCATCCGGGCGGTGCTCGTGTGGATCGATCTGGAGATGACCGGCCTGGACGCCGACCGCGACCACGTCCTGGAAATCGCCACGGTCATCACCGACGATGAACTCAACCCCGTCGGTGATGGGCTGCAACTGGTGATCCATCAACCCCCCGAGGTGCTGGGCCTGATGGGCGACGTCGTCAGCAAGATGCACCACGACAGCGGCCTGACGGACGAGGTTCGCCTCTCGACCCTGAGCCTCGCCGAGGCGCAGCAGCAGACCCTGGACTTCATCCGCCGGCACATCCCCGAGCCCGGGAAGGTCCCGCTCTGCGGGAACTCCATCGGCATGGACCGGCGGTTCCTGAACCGCTGGCTGCCGGACATCGAGCAACTCCTCCACTCCACGTCGTGGACGTCTCATCCCTGCAGGAGTTGGCGCAGCGCTGGTACCCCGGGGCCGCCGAGAAGCGCCCACGGAAGCGCAAGGGGCACCGGGCGCTCGACGACATCCTCGAGAGCATCGAGGAGCTGCGCTACTGGCGTGCCAGCGTCTTCGCACCCGTACCAGCATCGGAATAATCGCGGTTCGAGTACCCCGTCACAGCGATAGGTTGACCCGGTGACCGTAGCGCCACCGGGCGATCCACCAGCGAGGAGACCGCCACGCCAGGAGCGGGAACCCGCATCGGCCGAGATCACCGAGATCGCACCGGGCGTCCTCCGCTCCCAGTTGCCGGTGCACCTGCCGGGGATCGGTCACGTCAACTGCTACCTGCTGGAGGACGAGCGGGGGGTGGCCGTGGTGGATCCGGGCCTGCCCAGTCCGGCCTCCTTCGCGGCCCTTGAGCAGCGGCTCCGGTCGGCTGGGTACTCCGTGGCGAACGTGCACACCGCCGTCATCACCCACTCGCACTTCGACCACTTCGGCGGAGCCGAGCGACTGCGAGCCCTCGCCGGGGCGGAGATCCTCACCCACGAGAGTTTCCGGCCGGTGTGGGAGTCCACCGAAGTCGCTGAGCCCCCCGAACTCCTGACGCTCGAGGAGGACGGCGGGGACGGGCACCGGCCTCCCTGGCTGGCGCTGCGCCGGAACCCCTGGGGCACCGAGCGAGAGGCGCTGCCGGAGAAGGAATTGCGCACCTGGCTGGAGATCGCCGAGGACGACCCCCGCTGGTTCGCCACGCCGCGACCCACGCGCACCGTGGTCGACGCCCAGGTGGTGCGTCTGGCCCGCCGCGACTGGCTCTGCCTCCACACTCCCGGCCACACCGAGGACCACCTCTGCCTCTTCGACCCCGAATTCGGCATCCTGCTGTCGGGGGATCACGTCCTGCCGACCATCACCCCCCATATCAGCGGTCTCAGCCCCCATCCCGATCCCCTCGCTCGCTTCTTCGATTCACTGCAGCGCATGGGCACCATCGAGGGCGTGACGACGGTGCTGCCGGCGCACGGGCACCCCTTCGAGGACCTCGCCGGCAGGGCGAAAGCCATCCGGCGCCACCACGAGCACCGCCTCGAGGTGATCCGGAATGCCGCGGCAGAGCTCGGCACGGGCACGGTTCCGCAATACATGCAACGGCTCTTCTCGGAGCGCTCGTGGGGCAACATGGCCGAGAGCGAGACGTTCGCCCACCTCGAACACCTCCGCGTCCTGGGCGAGCTGGACGCCGCCCAGCGCGCCGGCCAGACCGTTTTCGGCGCGGCCTGACACCTTGGAACCCGCCCACCGGCGTCGAGTCGCTCACGGGCTCGCCGGCGCCTGGATGGCGCTGAGTTTGCCGGCGCTCCTGATCGCCGCAGGTTGCGGCAGCAGCGCCACGGACCCGACGATGACCGCCGGCGAGCCTGCGACAGCCACGACGGTCACGGCAACGTCCACTACCTCGACAAGCGCCTCGGACACGGCGGCCGCGGCGCAGGACACCGTTGGTGACGTGCGCTTCCGCTACTTCGACGGATCCGAGGGCTCGCTGGAGGACTTCGCCGGAACGCCGACGGTGATCAACTTCTGGGCCTCGTGGTGCCCGCCGTGCATCATCGAGATGCCGGCCTTCGAGGCCGTGCACGTCGAGCTGGCACCCCAGGTGGCCTTCCTGGGGTTCAACGTCGGCGACGAGCCGAGGGCGGCACGGGAGCTGGCGACCCAGACCGGTGTCACCTACCCGCTGGCGGAGGACCCGGACTCGGGGATCTTCCAAGTCTTCGGCGGTTTCGGCATGCCGACCACGGTGCTGGTGGATGCAGAGGGCATGATTGTGCACATGATCAGTTCACGCCTGAAGGCGCAGGACCTGCGGGCTCTCATCGCCGAGCACCTGGGCGTATGAGCGGCGCCAACCTCAGGGCCTCACCGTGAACACCGTCAGCCTCACCACACTGGCCAGCCTGGCCCTCTCGGCGGGGTTCATCTCGGCCTTCAACCCGTGCGGCTTCGCCATGATGCCCGCCTACCTCTCGTACTTCCTGGGCATCGAGGGCGACAAGCGGCTGAATCCTGCCCAGAGCATCTTCCGGGGTCTCGGCGTGGGCCTGACCCTCTCCGCCGGTTTCATGGCGGTGTTCGCCGCCATCGGCGCCCTGGCCTCGACGGTGCTCAGCCGCAGCGCCATCGAGAGCCGGGTGGCGTGGGTCACGTTCGTGCTGGGGATCGCCATGGGCGCCCTGGGCATTGCGATGCTGTGGGGCTTCGAACCCAAGTTCCGCCTGCCGCGGCTGCAGCGAGGGGGCGAGAGCCGCCGCCTCAGTTCGATCTTCCTGTTCGGCATGTCCTACGCCATCGTCTCGCTGGGATGCACCATGCCGGTGTTCTTCGGGACCGTGGTCAGCGCCTTCTCCAGCAGGGACTTCTTCGACGGGCTGCTGGTCTTCCTCGCCTACGGCGGCGGGCTGTGCGCCGTGATCATGGTGCTGACCCTGGCGATGGCGGTCGCCCGGACCGAGGTGATCGCCAAGATGCGCCGCATCCTGCCGCACGTGAACCGCATCTCCGGCGGCTTCCTGGTAGTCGTCGGGGGCTTCCTGGCCCTCTACGGCTGGTGGGAAGTGCAGGTGCTGAGCGGCAACCTCACGACCAACATCCTCGTGGATCTCTCGCTGGACGCCCAGACCGCGCTGAGTTCCTGGGCGGCGGCTGCCGGCCCAGCCCGGCTGGCGGTGGCGGCGGGCTACATCGTGGTCGGGATCGTGCTGGCCGCGCTGCGCCCGAGCATGCGGGCTCGCAATGCACGCATCGTCCTGGCGGCCTTCGGGGTGCTCTGGCTGGCTGTGGAGGGTGCGTACTACCGCTTCGACCTCTTCGTGCTGCCGATCGTGCGCACCATCGCCGACATCCCCGAGCGCGTGGCCAACTGGTCCGACCCGGTGCGCTGGGCGGTGCTGTTCGAGATCCTGACGGCTGTCGTCGTCGCCGCCATCGTCTGGCTCCGGGTGCGGCGGCTGCGCACCATGTCCGACATGCCGGCCTGAGCGGCGTTCAGCCGTCAGGCGCCGCCCGGCGCAGCACGCACCACGTCGCCCAGAGTGCCTCGCTGGCGATCCCCTGCCAGCGGCCGGGCAGGGCCGCGGCCACCTCGGTGGCAGGCAGATGGATGGGTGTGCGCACCCCGAGCGTGTTGAACCAGAGAACGGCCCCATCGGGCCGCAGCACCCGGTCCACCTCGGCGGGGAACAGCAGCATGTTGATCAATGCCACGACGTCGACGGAGTCGTCGGGCAGCGGTAGCGAGGCCCCGTCCGCCCGCACTCGAGGGGCCAGATCGGGCGGTGCAAGCGCCAGCATGCCTGCCGAGATGTCCATGGCGACCACGGCCCGGAAGTGCGCAGCCAGGTGCACGGTCCCGAACCCTGTGCCCGAGCCCACCTCCAGGCACAGCGCCGAGGGCTCGAGGAGGCCGCGCCGGCAGGCGTCGGGGAGGCCCACGAACTCCTCGGGCCGCAGGCGGTTCTCCCAGTCGGGCGCCAACTCGTCGAATCGCTCGGTTATCTCGGCCGCCGCGGCGGGCGTCCAGGAGGCCTCGTCGCTGGCGACCGACCGGGTGACCGCCCGTACCGGATGATCCGAGCCGTCGAGATCGGGCAGATTCTCCGGCGCCGCGATCAGCGGCGGCAGGCGCCGGATCGTGTCCCGCTCGCTGTCCCCCTGCATCTGGTCGCGGCGGCCCGCTAGCCGGCGGGGATCCGAACGGCCGTCGCCCCCGTCACCGGATCACCTCCAGCCCGCGCATGTACGGGCGCAGCGGCGGGGGCACCTCGATGGAGCCGTCGGGCCGGCGCCAGGTCTCGGTGAGCGCGGCCCACACTCGCGGCACTGCCAGGGCCGAGCCGTTCAGGGTGTGCACGAGCCGGGTGCCGCGAGCACCGTCGGGGCGATAGCGGACATTGGCCCTCCGGGCCTGGTAATCGCTGAACCAGGAGACCGACGAGCACTCCAACCAGCGGTCCGTGCCCGGGGAGTAGACCTCCACGTCGAAGGTCCGCGCCGCCGCGCCGCCCAGGTCGCCGGTGCAGATGTCCACGATCCGGTAGGCCAGACCCAAGTCGGCCATCGCCCCCTCGGCTCGCTCGAGCAACTCGGCGTGCATCGCCGGCGCCTGCTCAGGGGTGGCGTAGGCCAGGATCTCGACCTTGTCGAACTCGTGCACACGCAGCAGGCCGCGGGTGTCACGGCCCGCCGCTCCGGCCTCGCGCCGGAAGCAGGAGGTATGGGCCATGAGGCGCATCGGGAGGTCGGCCTCGGCGAGCACCTCGTCCCGGCAGAGCGACGTGAGCGGTACTTCGGCGGTCGGGATGGCCCAGAGGTTGTCGCGTTCCAGGTGGTAGGCGTCGTCGGCGAAGCGGGGGAGGTGACCGGTGCTGGTCATGGTGTCGGTGTGCACGAGTGTGGGCGGGCGCACCTCCTCGAACCGGTCGGCGTTGCGGTCCAGGGCGAACTGCACCAGGGCGCGGGCCAGCATCGCGCCCTCCCGCCGGAACATGGCGAACATGGCCCCGGACAGCTTGGTGGCGCGCTCGGTGTCCAGGAGGCCCATCTTGGCGGTGAAGTCCCAGTGGGGAACGCGCTGGTGGCGGCCGTAGTCGGTGGGAGCGAAGTTCGCGACCCGCAGCACCCGGTTGTCCTCGGCGCCGGCACCCAGGGGGCATTCCTCGGCGGGCAGGTTCGCCACCCGCATCAACAGGTCCTCGAGGCGCCTGCCCAGCTCGTCGGCCTGTGCCGCGACGGCTTTGGTCTCGTCGCCGAGCATCCGGCTCCGCTCGGTGGATTCGACGGCCTCGTCCCGGCGGCCGTCGCGGTGCAGCTTCCCGATCTCAGCGGAGAGTTGCTTCACCTCGTGACGCAACTCGTCGCGACGCGCCAGCAGGTGGCGGCGCCGCACGTCGAGATTCAGCGCCTCGGCCAGCGGCGCGGGGTCGTCGCCCCGGGAGGCGACGGCGGCGCGCACGCGCTCCATGTCATTGCGCAGCAGGCGGACGTCGAGCACCACAAAACCGTACCGGGGCAACGCCCCGAGCCGTCAGACGTTGCGGGTGCACCCCACGGTGCTCGGAGCCTCGTGTCGGCCCGGATCCGCCCGCGGGTTCAGCCGTCGCCCGTCCCGCCGTCCGCGTTGCCGTAGCGCTCGAGGAGCCAGGCGTTGAACTTGGGAAGAAACGAATCCAGGTGGGAGAGCGGTCCACGTGGCGCGAACTGCGACCGCATCCCCACTTGGAGCGCCAGATTCGCCGGCAGGTCCTGACTGTTGAACTGCTGGATCGCGGCGTCGTAGAGGTCCAGGAGCGCCGGGAACAGTTTCTCCTCCACCGTTGGCCGCGGGAAGAAATACCCCATCGAGAGCGTGTGACTGCTCACCGTCTCCGGCTGAACGGTGAACCAGAACCCGGAGTCCGGAAAGACTCCCAGCAGGAGCGTGGGCGGGACGAACGCGAAGATGAGTTGCCGCCTCTGCTCCATGGTGAGTTCGGGAACCGGGGTGAACAGACCGCGTTGGGTGGGGTTGACGGCGGGATCGATCGCCGGGGCTACCCCGCAGTGAACGATCACGCCGTCGCCGTTCTCGTACGGGGGCTGGTAGCCGCCGTCAGCGGCGGCGCCCTCGCCGTATTCCTGCTTCTTCAGCAGCCTGTTGTGAAGACCGTAGTTGTGGTACGACTCCATGAAGTTCTCGACCATGATCTTCCAGTTGAACGGCACGTCCTCGTGCGTATCGGTGGGGGTGGTCGCCCAGTCGTCCAGCCCGTACGGTTCGAGCAGGTTGTCGATCTTCCCCAACCGGGGAGCCAGCGCCGGTGCCTCAGGGTCGAGATTCGCGAAGATGAAACCGTTCCAGATCTCGGTTCGCAGTCTCGGCAGGCCGTGTTCGGCCTTGTCGAAGTCCCTCCTGCGCTCCATGGACGGCGCAACCAGAAGCCTCCCGTCGAGGTCGTAAGTCCACCAGTGGTAAGGGCAGCGGAACGTCCGGGCAGTGCCGGAGACCTGGGGTATCGGTGCGAACCATTCCTCGCGGGGGCGCTCGGGGGGTGCAGTGATGCACATGGCCCGGTGCTGGCAGACCGACGACATCACGTTGATCGTCCCACCGGGCTCGCGGACCACGATGACCGGTTCGGTGCCCGCCAGCGTCACGGTGAAGTAGTCGCCCACCTCGGGGATCTGCTCGCTGCGGCCGACGCACAGCCACTCACTCCCGAACACCGCACAACGCTCGAAGTCGAAGAAGGACGGATCCGTATAGACGGTCGGCGGCAGGCCGACCGCCTCGTTGACGTCACCCGTGGATCGGTCGAACTCGCTGAGCGGGATCGGGCATTGCCCGGCGGCGTGCGGGATCCTCGGGTGGGTCATCGCAGTCTCCTGACTCGGGTCACAGTAGTTGCGACAGCTTCTCGAGGTGCTCCCCGGGGCGCTCCAAGAAGCTGAGGATCAGATCGGTTGCTCCCGCCTGTCCCAACTCATCGATTGCGGCGCGCAACTCCGCGACCCTCCCGACGAATAGGGCCCGGTCTCCCAGATCTCCGTCACCGTAGACCGCCTGGAACCAGGCCCAGTGCCGATCCCGGGCGGCGTTCAGGTCATCGCCCAGCACGACGTAGCAGCGTCGGGCGATCGCCAGCCCGCCAACCGGGCGACCCGCGTCGTCGAGCAGCCCCCGCAACTCCTCGACGTCGTGCGCGAACTCCTCGATCGAGGAGACCCCCGACCCGATCCAGCCATCACCCAGTGCAGCCGCTCGGCGCAACGCGCCCCGACTCCGCCCGCCGAGCCAGAGCGGCGGACCCGGGCGCTGCCACGGCTTGGGCTGAACGGAGACATCGGTGACCGACCACCGGCGACCGCGATGCGCCACGGGATCGTCGCCCCACGCCGCCCGCAGCAGATCGACCAACTCACTGAAGCGCTCGCCGGGACGCTCGTCGCCGGTTCCGTAGACGCCGGCAGCGGACCGTGGGCCGAGGGCGAGGCCGGCGATGAGACGACCCTGCGAGAGCCGATCCACCGTGGCCATGGCTCGTGCAAGCGGGAGCGGCTGGCGCAGCGACGCCAGCACGACAGACGTGCCGAGCCGGACGCGACCGGTGACGGCCGCGACGAACCCAAGCAATGTGACGGGCTCCAGCGAGGGCACCGGCCCCAGCGCCCCCTCGTGGACCCAGCAGGCGTCGAATCCGAGTTCCTCGGCCCGAACCGCGAACTCTCGCACGGCGTCAGCGTGACCCGGTGTCGGGCCGTGGATCTGCGGGAGGTCCACCCCGAGCCGCGGCCATTGCCGGGGATCACCCATCGGTGATCTCCACGCCGAACGCCGTGGGACGGCCACCGCTGATGGGATTGAGATCCATCGGGCATGAGGAGCCGACCAGCAGGATGTCTCGCTCGGCCCGGAACACGATCCGATCACCGGGCCGCGTGGCCGCGGGCTGGAAGTCCAGATCACCGGCGGGGGTGATCGGGATGCGGCTGAACAGGTTGACCGGCTGGGGAACCAGGTTAAGGTCGACACCCAGCGTCGACAGTGCCTCGGCGAGATTGTCGGCGCAGTTCCGGTGATCGGGATGTCCGAGTAATTCGTAGCGGCGCCTGTCGCAGGCCGCGACCAGCATGTCGTGATAGCCCGGTGAGGTGTCCTCCAGCAACGTCAGGATCGGTCTGCGCCGGTCGGTCACAAACGCCTCACCGACCCCCGGGAACATCCGGCGACGCGTGACCCTCGTATGGCCGGCGCTGAGGTGCTCGGTGGGATCAGCGGCACAGAACGCGAACAGGTCGACCACTTGACAACCCTCGACGTCGACGACCGCCACCCGCTGGCCGGCCGCGACGAGCCATCCCTTGCCGCGGGTCGCGGGAACGATGTCCAATCCGTCGGTCGGCGCCATCGGTCCTCCTCCAGGTCGCCGGCTTGCGGCCTGTCATACCTCGGCCGCCGGCCCTCCTGCCGTTCTAGCGTCTCGTCGAGCCATGGGCGGATGTCATCGGCTGAGCCGCCGGCGACCCCCCGGCGGCGCGCCGCGGCCTACAGACCGGCCGCCCGCACCGGGGCGGGATCGCGCCGGTAGTGGTCGCGGTAGCGCTTGACGAGCCAGCTGTTGATCTGCTGCAGGGTCGCCTCCTGCCACGAGTACGGGCCCCTCGGCGCGAAGCGTGAGCGGAGCCCCACCTGGACCATGGTGTCGGCGTGGATGTCGGCACCGTTGAAGTTGTCCACGTCGGCCTTGGCCTGCGCCAGGCGGACGTCGAACATCGGCATCTCGACGACCTTGGGGTGGAAGAGGTAGCCGATCTGGATGGAGATGCTGTTCGCCCCGTTGGGGAAGATGGTGAAGTACGCCACCTGATCCGGAACGATCGCCAGCGCCAACATCGGCGGTACGAGCGCGAAGTTCCAGTGCCAACGATCCTCGGTGGACAGATGCGGGAACACCGGGAACAGCGGCTCCCGCGTCAGGTTGAACGAGGCGTCCTGGCGGAGGGTGCGGTTCGAGCGCGAGATGTGGTTGTCCCGCTCGGGGTCGAAGGGCACGAACGTGGCGTCGCTGCACGGCATGACGTCGCCGATCCCGCTGTGCAGCCGGTTGTTGTGATAACCGTCCACGAAGTTCTCCAGCATCACCTTCCAGTTCCACGGGAGGTCGTCGAAGTGCCCGCCGTCGATCCAGACCGTCCCGCTGAGGTGGTAGTTGCGGAGGATGCCGTCGAGGCCTCCGAGCGTGGGGACGAGCGGCGGGGCCTCGTCGTTGAAGCTGACGAAGATGAACCCGTTCCAGAACTCGGTCTTGAGCTGCGGGAGCCCCAGGCAGGACTTGTCGAAGTCGGCGCGCTGTTCCATCGCCGGCGCTCCGAGCAGCTGACCGTCGAGGCCGTAGACCCAGAAGTGGTACGGGCAGCGGAAGTTGGCTCCGTGGCCCGAGCCCTCGGCGACGACCATGCCCCGGTGGCGACACACCGAGGACATGACACGCACCAGGTCGTCGGTGCCGCGCACGGCGACGAGCGGCTCTTCGAACAGCTGGACGCAGAAGTAGTCACCGACGTTCGGGATTTGGCCCTCGTGACCGATGCACAACCAATCCCTCTCGAAGATGGCCTGCCGCTCGAAGGCCAGGAACTCCTCGGAGGTGTAACAGGCGGGGGGCAGGGTGATCGCCTCGTTGACATCGACCGTCGATGCCTCGAGCGCCGCCAGGAAGCCGTCCTCAGAACTCACAGCCAACCTCCTCTCCGTCAGTTGCGGTACTCGCTGGGCGGCTCGCCGGCCTGCTCGAAGGCCTCAACCACCTGCGAGTAGGTGAGCGTGTCGGCGGCGGCCCGGGCGGGCTCGGGCACAGCGCCGTCCTCGCCGGAGACCGGCGTACCGGCGGCGGTGGCCCCGTCGGCGGCGCGCTGACGGGCCGACCAGCGGAAGAACACCGCGGCGATGATGGTCCACAGGTACAGCCCGCCGACAATCTTCATGATGAGTCCCGCCATCTGCTGGTCGTTGGCCACCGTCACGCCCCACAGCCGCAGCGGTGTGTCGTAGGCGTCGTAGATGGTGGTCTGCGCAAAGGTCAGGAATCCCGCCGGGACCGTGGGCAGAACCGACATGGCAAACAGGTAGAACATCTTCGACAGCGGCTGCAGGCGCAGCTCCTCGAACGGCCCGCAGACCGGCATCCACATGGCGATCGCCGTGACGAACAGCGCGAGGTGTGCCGCATAGTGGAAGACGCCGTTGCTGGCGCTGGTGTTCACGACCCACGGGATGTGCGTGATCGCCACGACCACGTTGAAGGTCACACCCACGACGACCGGACGCAGCAGGCGTCGCGCCAGCGGCCGGGAAGGATCGGTGACCCGCCGGGCGATCCATTCGGGGGTGGCCAGCAGCAGCAGCGGTGGCACCACCAGAGTGATCAGAAGGTGCTGCACCATGTGGACCGAGTACAGGTACTCCTCAGAGATGTCGTGGATGGGCCAGTCGCTGGCGAGCCAGAGCAGGCCGACCGCCCCCAGGTAGCAGAACTTGCGGCGCCGCTCGATGACCTCGCCGGCCGCCGGGGCCAGCACCCGCGCCACGTAGCGCCCGACAGCAAGCGCCGCCAGGACGATCACCCAGACCTCAGGGTGCGGTGTCCAGCCCCACAGGTCGTAATCGATGAATTCCCGCATAGCCCACCCCCGGAGGCGGGATCAGACTCCCCAGATTCGGAAGGCGGTCAGCATGACCAGATAGACCCCGAGCGCCAGCACGATGCCCGCCACGAAGACGCGCCTGAACAGCACCGAATCGAACTTCAGGTGCATGAACCAGGCAACCACGTAGATGAACTTCAGGATCATCAACACGATCAGGACTACGTAGATCGCGGCGTCGCCGAGATTGTGCACCGACTCGAAGTAGGTGAAGACCTCGAGCGCGGTGAGCCCGCCCAGGATTAGGGCGATCTTGACGTACTGGCGATCCGAGGGGTGGTCGTGGTGCTCGCCGTGGTCGTCGCCGTCGGCGGCGACGTCGGGCGGCGTGGCCTCGGCGGGGACCTCGGGCTGCGCCGACTGTGTCTGCGTCATGAAACGGCGCCTCTCTACTGCGGGAACAGGTAGATGACCGTGAAGATGAGAATCCACACGATGTCGACGAAGTGCCAGTACAGGCCGATGAGCTCGACGGTCTCGGCATTCCGGGCGCTCAGGCGGCCGCGCAGGCTGGCCACCAGCGCCGACATCAGCATCACGATGCCGATGGTGACGTGGGCGCCGTGGAACCCGGTGAGGGTGTAGAAGGCCGACCCGAAGATGTTGGTGGTGTAGCCGAGTCCGAGGTTGTAGAAGACGGTGAACTCGTAGACCTGCCCGGCAATGAACGTGCCGCCGAGCAGCGCCGTGGCCGCGATCCACACCCGGAAGGTCCGTTCCTCGCCACGGGTGAGGGCCGACAGCGCCAGCACCATGGTCAGCGAACTCATCAGCAGCACGAACGAACTCACCGACGTGAACGGGATGTCGAACACGTCGTTCGGGCCTATCTCGCCGGCCGGCAGCCGCGACTTGGCGAACATGTAGGTGGTGATGAGGGCGCCGAACAGCAGACACTCCGACCCCAGGAACAGCCACATCGCCACCTTGTTGTGCGTCAGGCCCGTGGTCGTGGGCGGATGCGCGGCGGCCTCGTGGCCGGTCGAGGCCGGGGCGGTCCTGGCCGCTTCGGGATCGGCGACGTCGGTCACGGTTGCTCCTCGGTGGCCTGCGCGGACGGACCGCCGGCGACTCCCGCTTCGGCCAACTGGCGCGTGCCGTCACCGCTGTCGGGCTCACCGTCACCGTTCGGGGACGTTCCGCCGCCCGAGGCGCCGTTACCGGAGTCGTCCGAAGGGTCGGCGTCGTGGTGGTCGTCGTGCGCGTGGGCCTCGGGATCGTCGGGCGGTTCGAACACCCAGGCGTACAGACCGCCCAGGATCACCAGCGCGCCCAGACCGGTGATCCACAGGTTGTAGATGAGCCCGTAGGCCACCAGGGGCAGCCCGAGGGCGACGACGAACGGCCAGTACGAGGGTGAGGGCAGGTGCACGTCGGTGGCGCTGCCGTCATGCGCCACATCCTCCGACCGGGCAATGCGCGTCACCTTGCCGTCATCGCCGATGCGCCACTTGCGGTGCCAGAATTCGTCCTGGCGCGTGACGGTGATGTCGCGGTCGAAGTTGTGGGTGGGTGTCGGCGAGGCGGTCATCCACTCCAGGCCGCGGGCGTCCCACGGGTCGGGGCCCACCGGTGGCGCGCCGCGGGCGCGCCGGCGGCTGACGCCGATGTTCCAGAAGAACAGCAGAACACCCACGGCGATGACGAAGGAACCCACGGTTGCGAACAGATTCCACAGATTGAATCCGGAATCGGCGGCGTAACTGTGAATGCGGCGCGACATGCCCTGCAGACCCAGTATGTGCATCGGCCCGAACGTGAGGTTGAAACCGATGAGCAGGACCCAGAACCCGATCTTGCCGAGCTTCTCGTCGAGCTTGTGCCCGAACATCTTCGGCCACCAGAAGTAGATGCCCGAGAGCATCCCCATGAGGGAGCCCCCGAAGATCACATAATGGAAGTGGGCGACGATGTAGTAGGTATCGGTCTGCTGCGTGTCCGCGGGCGCGACGGCGTGAGTCACACCCGACAGACCGCCGATGGTGAACATCGCAACTGCTCCCACCGAGTACAGCATCGCCGTGGTGAAACGAATCCTGCCGCCCCACATGGTTGCCAGCCAGTTGAGAATCTTCACCCCTGTGGGCACGGCGATGAACATGGTGGAGAGTGAGAAGGCCGCCACCGAGACAGGCCCCATCCCGGAGGTGAACATGTGGTGGGCCCACACGCCCCAGCCCATGAAGCCGATGGCGATGAAGATGGGCTTACGGCTGAAGGTCGGGATGACCTCGGACATGATGCCGAAGGCAGGCAGGATGAGGATGTACACCTCGGGATGGCCGAAGATCCAGAAGAGATGCTGCCAGAGCAGGGGGTCGGCACCGGCGGCCACATTGAAGAAGTTGGCGTCGAAGAGCCGATCGAAGCTGAGCAGGAACAGTGCGACGGTGATCACGGGGATGGCGAACAGCAGCAGGAACTGCACCACGAGCAGCATCCAGCTGAGCACTGGCATCCGGAACAGGGTCATGCCCGGAGCACGCATGTTGAGCACCGTCGTGATGAGGTTGATGGCGCTGACCAGCGAGGCGATGCCGGCGATCTGCAGACCCAGGGCGTAGAAGTCCATGCCGTTGCTCGGCGAGTAGACGAGGCCGCTGTTGGGCGCGTAGCCGAACCAGCCGCCGTCGGGGGCGCCGCCGAGGAACCACGAGGTATTCAGGAAGATGCCCCCGGCCAGGAAACACCAGAGGCTGAAGGCGTTGAGTCGGGGGAAGGCGACGTCCCGGGCGCCGATCTGCAGCGGCAGCAGATAATTGGCGAAGGCGGCGGCCATCGGCATGATGACCAGGAACACCATCGTGACCCCATGCATGGTGAAGACCTGGTTGTAGGCGTCCTCGCTGAGCACGCTGCCGCCGGGCACGGCCAACTGCAGCCGGATCAGCAGCGCCTCGACCCCGCCCATGACCAGGAACAGCAGGGCTGCGGCGCCGTACATGATGCCGATGCGCTTGTGATCGACGGTGAAGAGCCAACTCTGCCAGCCTGTGTCGCCCTTCGGTCGCGACAACACCCCGAGCGACGTCGAGGGTCGCACCAGCTGCTCGCCTGCGGTGAGTTGCAGCGGGGGTTCGGAAGTGGTGGTCATGGTGGCTGCCGGAATCTCTCTGGGTATCTGGTTCTCGCTGTGGCCTCGGATTCTCTCCGTCGCTGCTCCGTGCTGTCTAGCGCAGGGTCATCAGGTATTCGACCAGCGCGTCGATTTCGCCCTCGGTGAGACCCGGGAAGGCGGTCATGCCGCGGGCGCCGTCGGCGTCGTTCGCCTTCCGATCGGGCGCATCGCGGATCCAGGCCTCCAGGTCGCCGCGGTTCAGGTCGCCCCGAACGGCCACCTCGAGATAGGGGATCCGCTCGGCACGATCCTCGTAGAGTTCGAAGATGGAGCCGGCGAACGTCGTGCGGCTGGCCAGGTGCGTCAGATTGGGCGCGGCACCTGCCACCAGCGCCGAGGTAATCGTGTTCCCCCCGGCGTAGTCGTCCATGCCGTCGAGTTGGTCGTCGAGGTCCACATCGGTCACGCCGTTGACGACGTGACAGTTGGCGCAATTCGCCAGGAAGACCTCCTGGCCGTCGTAGCCCGGCTCGCCGGGCTGCAGCGGCGCGGCGTCCACCATCTGGCCCTGCACCCACTCCTCCCACTCGGCGGGCTCCAGCACGACGGCGTACATGCGCATGTAGGCGTGTGAGAGCCCGCAGAACTCGGTGCACTGGCCCATGTAGCGGCCCGGCTCGTTGGCCTCGATCACCCATGGATGGGTGCGGCCGGGAACGGCGTCGCGCTTGCCGTTGAGCTGCGGGATCCAGAACGAGTGGATCACGTCACGCGAGGTGATCTCCAGTGGTACCTGCTGGCGCACCGGCATCACGAGTTCGTTGGCGGTCACGATGTCCGGCGGCGTGGACGTGTCTCCATCCAGGTGGTACTGGAACTCCCACCACCACTGCTGGCCCACCACGGTGACCCGGAGATCGTCCTCGGCGGCGGTGACCTCGTTCAACTCCACGATGGAGATGAGCGTGAACACCGAGATGACCGCCAGCAGGATCGTCGGGATGATGGTCCAGGCCAGCTCCAGCCGGAGATTGCCGTGCACCTGCTCGGGATAGTCCTCGTCCCCGTAGAAGTCGTCGCTGTCGGAATCGGCGGCTGCCGCGGCTGCCTCCCTGCGGCGCACCCGGTAGCGCATGACCATATAGATGATGGCGCCCTGAACCAGGAAGAAGACGACGATGGCAACCCCGAGGACGGGGAAGAACAGGTCGTTGATCTCCTGCGCGTCGGGGCCGGCCTCGGTGAGGGTGTCCAGAGGGTGCTCGTCTGCGCAGGCGGTCAGCGCCAGCGCCGCACCCAGCGCGATCAGCACGAGCCGCAGGCGTCGCCAGAAACGTCCCCCGAGGCGGCCGCGGGTTCGGGCGCCCATCATTCCTCGCCCTCGTGGACCTCAGTGGCATCGTCGGTGCCATGGTCACCCGCGTGGCCGTGGTCGTAGGAGCCCGCTGCCGTCGCCACGATGCCGGCGGCCACGACCGCCACGGCGGCAAACGCCAGAACCGTCGTGATGACCGACTTGGCGATATGGGGCCGGGCGGCGAACAGCATCGCCACCAGCAGGATCACCGCCGAGACTCCCGCCGCGATCCAGACGGCGCTGAACTCGCTGACAGCCAGCAGGACGCGCGAGCCGCCGACCACGAGGATGGCCACACCGGCGGCGCCCAGAACCGGGATCTCGATGGGATACATGAGCCGGTCGCGCAGTGCCCGATTCGCCTCCGCGTCGCCCGTGGCGCGATCCGCCCAAGCGGTGACCATCCACTCGAACGCCACGACGCCGGCCAGGATGAGCCCGATCACGAAGATGGCTGCGTGGGTGACCAGTCCGATCACCACCACGGCCGCTGCGAAGGCCAGCAGCGGCGGCCAGTAGGAGGGATGCGCCGGCGCCTCACTCGGCGGGGTCTCGCCGGTCGAAGCGAGTTCGCCCACGGATTCGGCGTCGGCGTCGCGGAACGCCACCAGCATGCAGCCCAGGCCTCCGCCGACCAGGGAGGCGAAGACCAGCACGATAAAGCCGGTGTGCTCCCCGACGCCGCCTCGCCATCCCAGGCTGATGACACCCTTCCAGGCGTCGCGATCCACGACGCCCAGGTAGTCGGCGCCGGCGGGATCACCCGTTGCGATCCCGTAGATGATGGCGCCCACGGCGGCGAGGGCGCCGAAACCGAAGAAGAGCTTGAAACCCGGAGTCAGCACGTCAGCAACCTCGCTGCGGGCGCAGCCGGTGGGCCGGGAGTGCGGAGAGGGGACCCATCACTTCGTCACGAAGATTCCGACCCAGATGACCAGGTACACGAACACCATGACGTGCCAGAGCATCGCCGCCGCCGATATGCCGTCGAGGTGGACGCTGGGCGCCGTGGCGGTGAGGGTCCGCGTCGCCATGACGAACAGGTAGCCGAGCGCCACGACGACCAGGGCCAGATAACTGCCCGAGATCGTGTAGATGAGCGGCGCCGCCAGGCTGCCCCCGTCGATGGTCAACCCCATCTGGCGGTACTGAAAGGCGGTCTGGTTGATCACCGCCACACCGAACATGGCCGTGACCACCAGGGCGATGAGGGTGTGGCGGCGGTCGTCCCGCTTGGTGGCGTGCACCACCCACTGCATGGTCACGACGCTCAGCAGCAGCGTCCAGGCCATCACCGTCGGTGCGGTCAACTCGACGCGGACCCCGGAGGGGATCCACGACTCGCCGGGGTTTGCCCGCAGGAAATCAGCCCGCTCGGAGAAGTAGACGCCCAGCAGGCCGCCGAAGTACATGAGCACGGCTGCGGAGGCGAAACCCGTACCCACCTGCAGCGTCCTGCGGCGCGGGGCGATCGCCGGTGCCACCATCTCGGTCGCCGGAGCGGCGTGCTCGCTCACGAGGCACCCCCCTCGCTCCTCGACGGTGCCGGCGCGTCCCAGAGAGGATGTGCCGAACGCACCGGAGCCACCGGCTCGTCACCGAAGTTGTCCAGCGGCGGCGGCGAGGCGGCGAACCACTCCAACGTGTGCCCACCCCACGGGTCGGGAACCGTGGAGGCTCCCCGGGCGAGCGAGGAGGCGCCGCGCAGGGCCACGATCAGCACGATCGCCAGAGCCAGCAGGACGCCGATGACGCCGATGACGGCGAGGATGGCCGCAACCTCCGCACCCGCCGTGGCGAAGTTGGCGCTGGGGCGTTCGGGTTGGCCCAGGAATCCGGCGACGAGGCCCATCAGACCCATCAACAGCCCGGCCGCGCCCAGGATGGCCGCCACACCGAAACCGGCGGCGTGTGAGGCCCTGCGCCCGAAGATCTTGGGGCTCCAGTAGAACATCCCGGCCACGGCGCCGAGCACCGCCGCCATCGCCACGAGATCCAGCAGCCCCGCGCCGGCCATGGTCCCCCGCAGATCGTCCAGGGGCGCCAGGGCGCGATCCAGATCACCCTGCCAGGACTCGTTGTGGCGAGCGAAGCTCCGCAGGAACCCGACCGCTCCGCCCAGAACCCGGATGAATCCCACGATTGCCGCGAAGACCAGCACGCCGAGCGCCGACATCGCCACGGCGAGGTGCCCGCTGGGTCGGGGGAAGCGACCGGCGCTGCGGCCCAGGTCGGCCCAGCCGCCCAGCAGCGCCACCACCACCAGGATCACGACGACGCCGCTGACCACGTAGAGCGGCGTGGATTGGGCCATCGGGCTGAAGAATCGCTGCAGGTCGGCACCGAAACTGAACACTCCGGCCAGGCCGATGAGCGAGAGCATCACGCCCCAGCGCCGCTGCGGCGTGCCGAAGGCCACCGGAAGGATCTCCCCCACAACGCCGATCACCGGGATGGCGAATACGAAAACCTGGGGCTGGTCGAACACCCAGGAGACCTGCTCGTACAGGTTCTGCCCGGCCCCGAAGCGCACCGCGCTCGGACCCCGCAGGTCGATCCACATGACAACCAGGTTGGCCACCAGCACGGGCAGGCTCAGGAGCCACACGGCGCCCGCCACGAACACCGACCAGGAGAACAGGGGCATGCGTTCCAGGCTCATGCCGGCCGGTCGCTGGGTACACATGGTGGTGAGCAGCACCGCCGTGGCGCCCAGCAATGACAGCACCACCATCGCGAAGGAGAGCAGGGAGAGTTCCACCGCCCGCTGCTCGCCACCGGCGGCAAGACCCCCGTCGATCGCCCAGGAGGCGATGAGAATGCCGGCCCCGGTGAGCCAACCCCAGAAGGCGGCTGCTGCCGCCCGCGGGAAGGCCACGCCCCGGGCGCCGATCTGCAGTGGGACCACGTGCGTGGCGAGTCCGATCCACAACGGCATGACGAACAGGAAGACCAGACCGACCCGGTAGAGCGTGAAGAACTGCCGGAACGACTCGATGCCCGCGAAGACCTCAAGACCCGGCAGGTTGGCCCGCTCGATGTGCAACAGCAGCCCGCACACCAGCACGAACCCGCCGAGCAGCAGCGACGCCAGGATCCACATCCGCCCCAGCGTCTTGTGGTCGCTGCTGGACAGGATCCCCGCAAGCCCTTGCGGGGTCGGCGAGCCTGCCGGACTGGCCGAGGCGTGCTCGTCCGCGGCGGCAGCGTGAGTCTCGGTCGCGGTCATACGAATTCGGTAACGAGGTGCGAGTTGTCCGTTCGGTATGACCGCTTGGCGAAGTCCGCTCGGCCGGCGGCCAGGGAGGCTGATCCAGCCCGGAACTGTAACGCGAGTCCGCGGGTCGCCCGCACCGCAGCCGATCGCTCCCGGATCATGCCGTTCGGTGACACCACCTGAGCCATCAGACGAACCGATCCACAGCCATGGCCCCGAACAACAACACGATGTAGGTGATTGACCAGTTGAACAGACCCATCGCCACCTGCGGGGTGCCGTGGCGAAGCAACCGGATACCCAGGGCGACGAAGATCACGCCGGTCACCAGGGCGGTCGCAAGGTAGAGGGGCCCCAGCTCGGCCACGAACCCGAATGCGAGGCTCGTGGCCCACAGGACCACGGTGTAGGCGATGATGCGCAGCGCCACGGTCCGGATAGAGCGGACCGCCGGCAGCATCGGCACCCCGACCTGCGCGTAGTCATCGCGGTAGCGCACCGCCAGCGCCCAGAAGTGGGGTGGAGTCCAGTAGAAGATCACCGCGAACAGCAGCAGTGGCGCCCAGTCCAGCCGGCCCGTCACGGCCGTCCAGCCCACGAGCACGGGGACCGCGCCGGCGGCTCCGCCGATGACGATGTTGCGCTCGGACCGCCGCTTCAGCCAGAGGCTGTACACGAACACGTAGAACAGCGTGGCGCTCACCGCCAGGACCGCGCTGAGCAGGTTCACCATCAGCCAGAGCCAGACGAACGCCGCCACCTCCAGGGTGACCGCGAACACCAGGGCGTTGCGCGGGCTGATCTCGCCGGTGACCAGGGGCCGGTCCTGGGTGCGCTTCATGACGCTGTCGATGTCTCGGTCGATGACCATGTTGAGCGCGTTGGCCCCGCCGGCGGCGAGGGCCCCGCCGGCGATAACCGCCCCGATCAACCACACCGGGGGCAGGCCTCGCTGCGCAACGATCATGGTGGGAACCGTTGTCACGAGCAGCAACTCGATGATGCGCGGTTTGGTCAGCGCCACGTAGGACGCGATCGTGGCCCGGGCTTTCGTCGCAGGCATCGGCGCAAGCGTACGAGACCCGCGTGTCCAATACTCCACTCGCGGTACCGATGCGGCGGCGGGTGGCACAGCGGCCCGCTCGTAGGCTGAGCGCCGATGGCGCTGCGGAGAGACGGAATCAGCGCGGCCGGCTACCGCCGCATCACACTGCTGGCCCTCTTGGCCCTGATCTTCATCATCATCACCGGGGGCGCGGTGCGCCTCACCGGTTCCGGGCTGGGCTGCTCGGACTGGCCCACCTGCGAGGAGAACCAGTTCGTCCCCGACCTGGAGTACCACGCCCTGGTGGAGTTCGTGAACAGGGCCATCACCGGCGTGGTTTCGCTGGCCGTGGCGCTCGCCGTCCTCGGTGCGCTGCTGCGGCGACCCCGGCGGCGGGACCTGATCTGGCTGGCGCTCGGGCTCGTGGCAGGGGTTGCCGGCCAGGTGGTCCTCGGGGGCCTGGTGGTGTGGTACCACCTCTCCCCGTGGTTGGTGATCGCCCACTTCCTGCTGTCCATGGTGCTGGTGGCCAACGCGGTCGTGCTGCACCACCGCGCCGGTCGTCCCGACGGCGCTCCGACCGGCACCGGCGCGCCGGTGCGCCCGGCGGGCCACCTGACGCGCCTGCTGGTGGTCGTGGCGGTGCTGGCCATCGTGAGCGGCACGTTGCTGACCGGGGCCGGCCCGCACGGCGGTGACGCCGACGTCGAGCGGCTGCAATACGACATCCCGTCCCTGGCCCGCCTGCACGGCGGGGCCATGGTGCTGTGCGCCGCGGTGGCGCTGTTGCTCTGGGCCGGTGCCGAGCGCGGCTCGTTCCGGCTGCGGCGCCGGGGCCGCCGGGCGGCGCCGCACGCCGCCGCAGCCCGGCTGGTGGTGCTCGTGATCGGCGCGCAGGCCGCAGTCGGCTACCTCCAGTACTTCACCGGCGTGCCGGTGCTCCTCGTGGGCATCCATATCGCCGGCGCGGCCGCCCTGTGGACCGCCGTCCTGCGGCTTCACCTGGCCGTGCACGAGGCGCCCGCCCGGTAGGCTGCCCCGGTTGCCCCCATCGTCCAGCGGCCTAGGACGCCGCCCTTTCAAGGCGGTAACACGGGTTCGAATCCCGTTGGGGGTGCCGCTGTCCGGTTCGGTCGACGCCGCGCGCCGCGACGCTCCGGGGCCGCTGCCGGTAGGATTCTGTCCTTGCTGGTCCTGTAGTGCAGCTTGGAGTGCACGCCGCCCTGTCAAGGCGGAGGTCGCGGGTTCAAACCGGTCGGGTAGCTCAGTCGGCAGAGCGTCCGCCTGAAAAGCGGAAGGTCCCCGGATCGATGCCGGGCCCGACCACGCGGTCGATCCCCATCACCCGGGGCCGGTCGGCAACGGTCTGGGGCGGCGACCTAGGCGCTACCGGGGGACTCGTAGGCGAAACCGAGTTCCGGCGCGGCCACCAGCGCCCGGAAGCCCAGTCCCTCAGCAGCCGCCGCCGCCGCGCACGTGCCGCCCCTGTCGACGATCGCCAGGATCATCTGCGGCTCGGCGCCAAGGGCGCGGACCACCCGTGCCGCCTCCAGCGGCGAGCGGCCCCTGGTGACGGTGTCCTCGACGATGAGAACCCGGTCGCCCGGCTCCAGCGCGCCCGCCAGACGGCCTTCCACCCCATGGTCCTTGGCCTCCTTGCGAATGCTGAAGGCACGGAGCGGCCGCCCCCGGACGGCGGCGACGCCCGCCACGCCGAATGCAATCGGATCCGCGCCGGCGGCCAGACCGCCGATGGCGTCGATGTCGGACGGCATCACATCCAGCACCGCGTCGGCAACCAGCAAGATCCCCTCCGCCCGGCAGGCGGTCTGCTTGGCGTCGCAGAACCAGTTGCTGCGCCTCCCGGATTTCAGGACAAAGTCACCCGTACGGATCGAGTGTTTCATCAGATGTTGCTTCAACAGGTCTACGGACGGTGGTTCCACAATGCCAACTTATCGTAGACAAGTCGAAAAGACCGACAGTTCAATTGTTGTGTACAACCGGCGGGAAATTCGCGATACACGGCACCCCCGAAGGACGACTTGTCGAAGTCCTGGAGCGGCTTGACTCACTTGGACGAAATCCGGTTAGACTTGAGTGGTCTGAATTAGACCATCAATTCGTGGTTTAGTAATCGCCGAAAGGAGCAGCTGATATGAGTGAAAGCGGCGCAAGCAGCGAGCGAAAAGCCCGCGAGGTCACCCCTGAACACAAGGCGGCGATGATCCAAGGGCGGACTGAGACCCGCGTTGTACGGCAGTACCATGAGGCACTCGAAGTGAGACAATCCGGAGGACGGCGCCGCTCCAAAGAATCGCTCCAGAAGAAGCTGGCGGCTGTCGAACAGGACATGGAATCAGCGGACGCTGAGGGACCACTCCACATGATTCAGCAGAGAATCATTCTGCACATGGCAGTCCAAGCCGCTGAACTGAACGTTGA
>JAGWAK010000095.1:5743-6152 GCA_021296435.1 Acidimicrobiia bacterium | reverse complement strand
TGCCAGCTGTCGACGTCCACCGAGGGCACCACGATGGCGGTGTCGATGCGGTAGAAGTCCGAGTTGGGCGTCACGATGGGCGAGATGCCGTTCACCGTGTTGTCGTAGTAGCCCGCCCGGTTTCTCTGCGGTGCCGCCGGGGGCGGTGGTGGCGGAGCCTGGGTCGTGGGCGGCGGGGCCTGGGTGGTGGTCGTCGTGGGCCGCTGGCCCGGGTCGCCGACCGGAGGGGCGTTCCCACCGCCTTGTTGGGCTTGTGTGGTGCCCGGAGCGGCCGTATCCGCGGTCGTGGCGGCCGGCTGTGTCGTCGGTACCGACCCGTCACCGGCATCGGCGGGAGGCGGAGCGGCCACCTCACCTCCGTCGGCTGCAACAGTCGTCGGGGTGGTCTCGGCGGGCCCGGCCGTCGTGG
>JAGWAK010000095.1:0-5612 GCA_021296435.1 Acidimicrobiia bacterium | reverse complement strand
GCCGCCGGCCACCGTGGTCGGGGTGGTGCCGCCGGCGATCGTGGTGCCCGGTGTGGCGGTTGCCGTCCCGCCGCCAGCGTCGGTTCGTACCTCCGCAGCGTCCAGCAGGTCCGCCACGCTGGCCCGGCCCGCCTCCACGTCGCCGCGGCGGCCGGCGAGGTAGCGACCCACGCCGCTGGCCGCCAGGGCACCCACTGCGGTGGCGCCGGCGGCCGTGAGGAACCAGCGCCGTCCGGTCTCGTTCAGGTAGGGGTGGGGCTGGCGGGGCTTGAGTTCGGCGACGCGGACCGGGGAGATCAGCCGAAGCATGCCCCACAGTGATCCGGCGCCCGCGACCACCGCCAGCGCTGCCGTCATCGCCCTCATCCCGGTCGTGGCTGTGGCGTTGACGCTCGTCGCTATGCCGCCAATGGTTCCGAAGGCGGCATAGACCACCGCGATCACCCAGCGGTGGCGCCGGGCGACGATGCCGGTGAGCACGCCCAGGATCAGCGTCGCCGCCAGCACGCCGTAGAACAGCAGGGGTTTCTGTGCCGAGCCGAAGGTGTCGATGCTCCACCGGATGACCGCACCGGGTACGAACTGGCTGTCCACGATGGCGTCGGAAACGGCCAGCACCAGCGACGGCGCCCTCTCGGTGATTCCCGAGAGCAACTCGCCGACGGCGATCGCCGCGCCGGCGCTCAGCAGCCCTGCGAGCGCGGCCCACGGGACCGTTGAACCAGGCCGGGGCTTCAGGCGGAGCCGGCGAGTCCTGCCTGTGGTCGCTTCATGTTCGGGGGAGGGACCCGATGCCATCGTTCCGCCTCTCGCCTTGGTCTGGTCGTCGCCTCCTAGTCTGGCAGGGAAGGGTCCGCGAAAGTGCGCAGACTTCTTTGGATTTTCCGCGCCGAAAGGAGCAAAACCCTTTGGTGATGCACAGTGGGGACACTCCGGGTGCCGCTGTGAGTGAGGGGCGCGGGCGACTGTGAGCGAAGCCGCCGCGGCGGGCCTCGAACGCTACGGCTGGGACAGCGAGTGGCAGCGAGTGCGGGCGCAACTCGACCTGCCGGATTCCCGGGTGGGTCGTGTGGGGACCGTCGGCCGGGGCCACAGCGTTGTGCTGGGTGCGGGCGACGAGGTGATCGCCGCCTCGGACTCGCAGCGGTCGCAGGCCGCGGTGTCGCCCACGACGGGCGACTGGGTGCTGTTCAGCGAGGACCCGGGCGAGGGTGCGGTCATCGATGTGGTGCTGGAGCGGCGCACCGCCATCGTTCGGCGTGACCCGGCGATCACCGTCACCAAGCAGACACTGGCCGCCAACGTGGACGTCGTGGGGATCCTGGTCGGACTGGACCTACCACCCAATGAGGCCCGGATCGAGCGGTTCCTGGTACTTGCGGCCGACAGCGGTGCCGAGCCCGTGATCGTGCTGAGCAAGGGCGACCTGCTCGACGGGTCCGGCCGGCTGCGGGTCCGCCGCGAGGTGGCATCCCTGGCGCCGGGAGTCGACATCGTCGAGACGAGTGCGACCGAGGGTTGGGGACTCGAGGACCTGCGTCGAGCGATGGCGCCGCATCGGACCTTCGTGGCGCTGGGGCCGTCGGGCGTGGGGAAGTCGACCCTGCTGAACGCGCTGGTCGGCGCACCGGTGCTGGCCGTCGCCGAGGTGCGCGACGCCGACCGCGCCGGCCGGCACACCACGGTGCGCCGCGAACTCGTTCTGATGCCCAGCGGCGGTGTGCTCATCGACACGCCGGGCCTGCGAGCGGTGAGTCTGTGGGAGGCCGACCTGGCCCTCGACGAGGTGTTCTCCGACATCGCCGGCCGCGCCGACGACTGCCGGTTCCGGGACTGCACCCACCGCAGCGAGCCGGGATGCGCCGTCCTGCAGGCTGTGCGCGCCGGCGAGGTGGATGCCGCCCGGCTCGAGCGCTACCAGCGGCTGTGGGACGAGTTGGCGCAGCAGTCCGAGGCTCGCGCCGAGCGGCTGCGGCTGCAGTCACGCGGCCGGCGCGGCGTCAAGCGTCGCCGGAGGGTGCGCCGCCGCTCCTAGCCGGACCTGACCGCAGGCGACGACGATCGGGGCGAGTTCAGTTGGAGCGGAGGTCGTCGGGGTAGTTCTGGAACCAGGACACCTGGTCCGGCTGGCGCGCCAGCACCGACCGCCAGAGTCCGTCGGGGTCGTCGGTGAGGACATCGCCGGGCTCGGGATCCACCACGAACCACGCACCTGCGGTGATCTCCCCGTTGAGTTGGTTGGCGTCCCAGCCGGCGTAGCCGAAGAAGAGACGCAATCCGGGCCTGCCGGCGAGTTGTTCGGCCCCCAGGGACAGGTCCACGCTGCCGACGTCGCCGAGGATTCGCGTCCAGCCCGACTCCGAGCAGTCGGGCCACTCCCGCGACAAACCGATGAGGCTCTCGGGCGACACCGGCCCGCCCGAGTACAGCACGCCCGGCATGTCCTCCCAGCCGGTCAGCAACTCGGCTATGACCAGCGTCGAGGGCCGGTTCAGCACCAGGCCGACCGCGCCCTCGGCGGTGTGCTCCAGCAGCAGCACCACGGTGTGCTCGAAGTTGCCGTCGCCGATGAGCGGTGTGGCGACCAGCAGCTTGCGGGGGTGGAACTCGCTCACGGCGCAGCGCGGGGGCCGGCGTCAGCCGACGGCTTCAGCGGGACGTCGCCGCAGCGGGCCCCGGCGCCTACAGGCGGGCCACGATGTGGTCGATACATGCGCAGAGAGCGGCTACGTCGCCGGGCGGGATTGCGGGGAACAGCGAGATGCGGAGCTGGTTGCGGCCGAGCGCCCGGTAGGACTCGGTGTCCACGATGCCGTTGGTCCGCAGCTCCGTGGCGATCCGTCCGGCGTCGGCGACGTCGGCGTCGACGTCGATGGTCGCCACCACGTGACTGCGCTTGGCCACGTCGGTCACGAACGGTTCGGCGTAGTCGGATGCCTCAGCCCAGCTGTAGATGGTTTCGGCCGAGGCGTCGCAGCGGCCGGCGGCCCATTCCAGGCCCCCGTTGGCGCACATCCACTCCACCGTCTCCAGTGTGAGGAACACCGTCGCCAGCGCCGGGGTGTTGTAGGTCTGGTTTGCGGCGGAGTTCTTCACCGCAAGCGGCAGGCTGAGTGACGGGGGGCACCAGCGCCCGCTGTCGCCGATCTCGGAAATGCGCTCCAGGGCGGCCGGCGAGCAGCACGCCACCCACAGCCCGCCGTCGGCGGCGAAGCACTTCTGCGGCGAGAAGTAGTACACGTCCACCTCGGCAGGATCCCAGCGGAGACCTCCGGCGCCGGAGGTGGCGTCCACGGCCACCAGTCCGTCAGCGGCGCCCACCCCCGGAGGCCGACGCAGCGGCATCTGCACGCCCGTGGAGGTCTCGTTGTGGGTCAGCGCATAGACGTCCACCTCCGCGGGGACCGGCTCCGGGTGGGTTCCGAACGGCGCCTCGATGATCTGCGGCGCCTCGAGATGGGGCACGGTCTGCACCGCCCGGGCGAACTTGGCGGAGAACTCGCCGAACGCCAGATGCTGGCTCCGCCGGCGGATCAGCCCGAACCCGAGGCAGTCCCACAGGCCGGTGGCGCCTCCGTTGCCGAGCACCACCTCCCAGTCGGGGGGCAGGGCGAAGAGTTCGCGGAACCCGTCGCGGAGCCGACCCACGACCTGACGCACGCCGGGGCGGCGGTGGCTGGTCCCCAGGTAGCCGTCGGCCGCCCCGGCCAGCGCCGCAACCGCCTCGGGGCGGACTCGCGACGGCCCGCTGCCGAAGCGTCCGTCGCTCGGCCGGATGCCGTGGGGCAGGACGACGTGATCCGACGCGCCGTCGCCGGTCATTTTTCCGCCGTCGGGGTGCCAGACTGCACCCGTGAGTTCCTCGTCATCATCCTCATCACCTCCCGATCGGTCCGCCCCAGTTTTAGCGGTCTCGCGGGCCGTGGCGGCGATCACCCCGTCGGCCACCGTCGGCACCGACGCCAAGGCCAAGGCGTTGAAGGCCGCCGGCGAGCCGGTCATCGGCTTCGGGGCCGGCGAGCCCGACTTCCCGACGCCGCCGCACATCGTGGAGGCCGCCGTGCGCGCCTGCCGCGAGCACCGCGACCATCGCTACAGCCCCACACCGGGACTCCCGGAGTTGCGTGAGGCCATCGCCGCCAAGACGCTGCGCGACTCGGGTCTCGAGGTGACCCCACAGCAGGTGATCGTGACCGCCGGAGGCAAGCACGCCGTCTACAACGCCCTGTTGACGCTGCTGGATCCCGGCGACGAGGTGATCCTGCCGGCCCCCTACTGGCCCACGTATCCCGAACCGGTGGCGATGGTGGGGGCACGCACGGTGGTTGTGCAGACCGATGTGGACAGCGGGTTTCGCGTCACAGTCGAGCAGTTGGAGGCGGCGAGGACGCCACGCACGAAGATGCTGATCTTCGTGTCGCCGTCCAACCCGACCGGCAGCGTGTACCCGCCGGAGGAGATCGAGGCCGTCGGCAACTGGGCCGCCACCCACGGCATCTGGGTGCTGACCGACGAGATCTACGAGCACCTCACCTACGACGACCACCGGCACGTCTCGCTTCCGGTCGTCGCTCCGGCCGCGGCGGAACGCTGCGTGGTGATCAACGGGGTCGCCAAGACCTACGCCATGACCGGTTGGCGTGTCGGCTGGCTCATCGCGCCCCAGCCGGTGGCGTCGGCGGCCGCGGCCCTGCAGTCCCACCAGACCTCCAATGTGTCCAACGTGTCCCAGCGGGCGGCCCTGGCCGCCGTCTCGGGACCGCTCGGCGCCGTGGTCGAGATGCGCCTGCAGTTCGACCGCCGCCGCCGCGCCATGCACGGGTTGCTGTCGCAGATCCCGGGCATCAACTGCCCGCTGCCCCAGGGTGCCTTCTATGCATTCCCCTCGCTGGCCGGCGTCATGGAGCGGACGATCGCCGGGCGAACGGTGGGATCCAGCCTCGAGCTCTCCGACCTGTTGCTGTCGGAGGTGAAGGTGGCGGTGGTGGCCGGCGAGGCGTTCGGCGCGCCCGGCTGCGTGCGGCTGTCCTTCGCCCTCTCCGACGACGACCTGGCCGAGGGCGTCGGCCGCATCGTGGACTTCCTGTCCTAACCGACAGCGTGGCGGCAGGAGGCAGGAGCGCGGGTCGCGCCGTGCTCGGGGGAACGGCGCCGTACGGTGCCTGGCCGTCGCCGATCTCGCCCGAGTCGCTGGCCGCCGGCAGTGTCCGGGTCACGACGCTGGTGGCCGACGGCGCCGACTTGTGGTGGTCCGAGACCCGGCCCGCGGCCAAGGGTCGGACCGCCTTGGTGCGCCGCAGCGCCGACGGGTCCGTGCGGGAGATGACCCCGCCGGACGCCAACGTGCGCAGCCGCGTGCACTCCTATGGCGGTGCCGCCTGGTGGGCGCAGGGCCGCGTCTGCGTCTACTCCGACGACAGCGACTTCCGGTTGCGGCGCATCGACGCCGACGATGGCGAGCCGGTGGTGCTGACGCCCGAGGGGCCCGACCGGTCGTGCCTGTACGCCGACGGACGCCTCAGTGCCGACGGACGGTGGTTCGTGTGCGTCCGGGAGCGCCCCGCCGACCCCGAGCACGTCAACGAGATCGTGCGCGTGGCACTCGACGGCAG
>JAGWAK010000007.1 GCA_021296435.1 Acidimicrobiia bacterium | reverse complement strand
GGCGGGGCACGTCGTCCCGATTCAGCATGGTCGCCGACCGCTGCTCGAGATGCTCGCTGACCCAGTTGTAGACCCACCCGAGGTGACCAACGAGCTTGTCGAGGCTCCAGCGCGGGCAGCTGGGGACCGGGGCGTCCAAGTCTCCGGAGGCGGCGACCGCGCTGACCGCGGCGCCCTCGCGCTCGGTGGCGGCCATATAGGCGTCAGTGTCGAAGCTCATAACCCAAGTCTCGCCCACCGGCACTGCATCCGCACACCGGCGGCTGCGTTCGGCCTGTCCGGCTATAGGGTTCCCGGAACAGAGGTTGCGTCGCCGCCGAGGAGGATGACGATGATCAGAGACTTTTCGCTCGACATCGATGCGCTGCGCAGCTTCCTGCATCTTCTGAGCGTGACGGTGTGGGTCGGCGGGCAGATCGTCGTCGCCGGCCTCGTCCCGCTGCTGCGCAAGCTCGACCGCTCCGCAGGCCCTGTTCCCGAGGGCGAGCAGAGCATCACCCAGAAGGCGGCACACCGCTTCGGCCGGATCTCCTGGCCCTTCTTCGCCTTGGCCATCATCACGGGCCTCTGGAGCCTCGGCGAGGTCGTCGCCAACGACGAGTGGGCGACCAGCACCGGCCTCTGGAAGACGCTGTTCTTCGTGAAGATCGCCCTCGTCGCGGCCTCGGGCGTGGGCGCCTGGTTGCACACCCGGGCACAGCGGGCGCCGGAGCGGGCGCTGTTCGCCAGCGTCGCCTCGCTCTCGGCTCTCGCCGCACTGCTCATCGCCGCCAGCTTCCAGTCGGTCCCCGCCTAGAAGAGTCCCGCCTGGCGGGAGGCTCAGCCCGCCGAGGACTGCCCCGACGGCTGGGAGTGCCGGCAGATCCACGCCCACATGGCGATGGCGCTAGCGGCGCCGGCATTGATCGAACGGGTCGAGCCGAACTGGCTGATCCGCCGCAACTCCGCACAGGCGTCGAGGGCCTCGGAAGACAGACCCGGCCCTTCCTGGCCGAACAGCAGGACGCAGCGCTCCGGCAGGTGGTGCCGCTCGAGCGGCAGCGAGCCCGGCAGGTTGTCGAGACCCACGAGCGGCAGCGACTCCCCCGCCGCCCAGCTCGCCAGCGCGGCGACATCGGGATGGTGGACCACGTGCTGGTAGCGATCGGTCACCATGGCCCCGCGGCGGTTCCAGCGTCGCCGGCCGACGATATGCACGGCCTGGGCGCCGAAGGCGTTGGCGTTGCGGACCACCGAGCCGATGTTGAAGTCGTGCTGCCAGTTCTCGACGGCCACGTGGAACGGGTGCCGCCGCCGGTCCAGGTCGGCCACGATTGCCTCCTGGCGCCAGTAGCGGTAGCGGTCCACCACGTTGCGACGGTCGCCGGCGGCGAGCAGGTCTGGATCCAGGCGGGGATCGTCGGGCCACGGCTCCGGGTGCGGCCCCACCCCCACAGGGGGCGTGCCGCTCACTGCCGGGGACTCACAGCGAGGGCACCACGACGCAGGCCACGACCCAGAACTGGCAGCCGGCACCGGCGATGACGTTCAGGTGCCAGACCTCGTGGTAGCCGAAGTGCCCAGGCCAGGGATTCGGGCGCCGTAGACCGAGCGCCAGGGCGCCCAGGCCGTAGAAGGCGCAGCCAATCAACACGACGATCGTGCCGACCACCCCGAGCCCGTCCAGGATTCTACCGATAGCGATCATCGACATCCCGCCCGTAACCAGGAAAAGCGTCGTCATCACCCTGAACCGGGGATACAGGATGAGCCAGCGGATCGCGATCCCGAGCGCACAGAGCCCCACAGCGGCACCGACCAGCCAGGTCCGCGGCCAGCCGGACACGCCGAGACCCATGATCGCCCCGTAGCTGCCGGCGATCAGGGCGTAGATGGCGGAGTGGTCCCAGCGGCGCATCCGCAGCCAGTCCACGTCACTCCAGCGCCGCAGGTGGAAAGCGGCGCTAACCGTGAACATCCCGACCAGGCTGGCGGCGTAGAGGGCGATGACAGCCCGGGTGCCGACGCCGGGCGTGACCACGATCAGCCAGATTCCCCCGGCAAGGGCGGGCAGCACCATCGCGGCGTGCTTGCGGCCGCGCCAGCTGGGCGGATCCAGGGAACTCTGCCGGTAGGGGTCTTTGGAGATGTCGGGGATCGGCGACTGCCCCACCACCGAGCGGTGCACCGGCCGCTTGTGTGCGGCGCGGCGCAGCAGGTGCCTCAGCCCCCTCGAGGCCCCACTGCTCCCCTCCTGGCGTGACTTGGCGGGCTTTCCAGGAGCCGCGAGGCGCGACATGGACTACTGGAACCGCAGGAAAACGCCCGAGCGCGGTTTCGGGTGGAAGTAGGTGGACTTGGGCGGCATGATCTGCCGGGCGTCGGCCACCGACATCATCGTCTCGATCGTGACCGGGTGCAGGACGAAACCCACGCCGCCCTCCTCGTCGCAGCGGCGCGCCACCTGCTCGGAGCCCAGCATCGCCGAGATGTAGTCGACGTTACGGGTCTGTTCCGGGTCGTCGATCCCGAACACCGGGGCCAGCACATGTTCCTGCAACCAGCCGGCGTCTATTCCCTGCACTCCCCCGAACGGCGTGAAGTGGAACCAGCGCCGCCCCAGGTAGACACCGAAGACTCCCTGCCGCGGGGGGTCGGCGTCACCGACCTCGACGGGCTCCAGGGATCCCAGCCGGCGCAGCGCCGCCTCGATGGCGGCACCGTCGGTGGCGAAAGCCGGCGTCACCCGCCGGTGGAACACCAGCAGGCGCAACTCGTCGTGCGGGAACAGGGCAGCCAGGATGGCGTCGCTCGCCAGCAACTCGTCTGCAGGGGGGAACTCCGGCTCGTCGCCCGTGAGGTCACCGGCCGGAGCCGAGGGCATGCCAGGGGGCTCGTGACCCAGGGTCGTGAGCACGACGTCACTCGGGAGGTAGCCGCCGGCGGCGCTGGAGGCTTTGCGCTGGCGGTGCACGCGCTCGCTCACCACCAGGCCGGCGCCGAGGCGGTGATGGCCGTCGGTCACATAGAGGTTCTGACCCTCCAAATCTTCGTTGAGGATCTGGAGAAACGCCGGGTCGGTCACCTCCCAGACCCGTTGCGCCACGCTGTTCGGATCGATGAAATCCAGGAGCGGCTCCTGGCCCTGCTCCACCGCGTCGAGCAGGGCGGAGATGCGGGACGTCCCCCGGAAGGTCAGACCAACGGGGCTGGACTGGGCACTGGTCAGTGCCAGGAACTCGCTCAGCAACTCCTCGCGGTCGGCGTGGGTGCGCTCGTGCGGCCTGATGCGGCCCTGCCGGTAGGCCTCCAGTGGCACGACCCCCACGATCCCGCGCTGGCGACAGCCGTAGCCGACGAGACGGTAGACGTAGACGGCAGGCTCCGGGCGCGACTCGAAGGCTCCGAGACGCAGCAGGCGGATCAGCGCCATCTGGTTCAAGACAGCCAGCTCCGCCGGGCTGAGCGCGTAGCCGACGTCCTCGGGTGAGCGCGTGGCGTGCATGTAGCTGTCGGGCTGCGCCAGGAGAATGGCACGCCGCTCCTCCACACCGAGCCCTTCGTACGCCGGAGAGACGACCCGGTCGGCCCAGTCCTGGCAGACGACGCTGGCGGAGAACGGCCACAAAACCGACCCGTGGTGACCCTTGGTCCCACTCTCGGGCCGACGGTCGGTCATGGCCGCTGCTCCCCTCCTACAGGCGCGGAGTCGGCGCCGGGCACCGGACGAATCTCCACGTGGTACACGTGGGGAAGGCCCAGGATCTCGTCGACCGCCTCGGGGTTCATGATCCCCGAGAGGTCCATCGTGGCGACCGCGGCGGTGGCGTCGCGGAAAATCCGATTCTCCATGCCGGCCACGTTCAGATCGTGGCGCCGGAGGACGGCCAGCACCGAGGCCAGAACCCCGACACGGTCCTCGTGGCGAACCACGATCACGTGACTGCCCACGCGCCCGGTCTCGAGGTTCACGCAGTTGACGACCCGACCGCCGGCGTACGCCCGGACGACTTTGACTATCGCAGAGGCCACCGCCTCCTGGGCCTGCTCGGTGGAGGCGCCGATGTGCGGGGTGGCAACCACGTTGGGGTGCCGGACCAGCCGCGAGGCGAATCCGGCGGTGGAGCCGCTGGGCTCGTCCTCGAAGACATCCAGGCCGGCGCGGATTCCCTTGGCGTCCATGGCCTCCAGCAGGGCCTCGCTGTCGATCAGCCCTGCCCGTGCGGTGTTCAGCAGGATCGCACCCGACGGCATCGCCGCCAGCACGTCCGCGTTCACCACCTGCTTGGTGCCGGCGAGATGCAGCGTCAGGACGTCGCAGAACGCCGCCATCTCGACGAGATCGTCGTGCAGCGTGAAGTCCAGTTCCTCGATGCGCCGGTGGACCAACGGATCGCGGCCAGAACGCCGTACGGCGTGCAGGCGCATGCCGAAGCCTGCCGCCCGCTCGGCGACGGCCATCCCGATGCGCCCCAGCCCGACGATGCCGAGCGAGCGGCTCTTCAGGCCGCGGGCGCGGCCGTAGCGAGGCTTGTCCCAGGTGCCCTCGCGCAGATCGGCGGTGGCGTCGGCGATGTGCCGGTCGAGCGCCACCATGAGGCCCATCGTGAGTTCCGCCACCGCCACGGCGTTGCGCCCCGGCGTGTTGCAGACGTAGATCCCGCGAGCCGAGGCAGCCGCCACGTCGATGTTGTTGAATCCGGCGCCGGCTCGCACGATGAGCGACAGCGAGCGGGAGGCGGCGACGGCCTCGGCGACCACGAGGGTGCTGCGCACGACGAGCACGTCGAATTCGCCTCCGGCCAGCAGCGGGCCGAGCTCGCCCGCCTCTGCCTGCGGCTTGTCGATGCATTCGAAACCCTCGGCGCTGAGCTTTGCCACAGCGCTGGGGTGGCACGGGTCGGCGAACAGGATTCTGATGGTCAGATCCTCCGGCAACTCAGCGGCGATGGGGCAACGGTCGCCGGAGGCGAGAGCGTGCTCACGCCTCCATGATGACATTCGGACCGACGAAGTGGAAGGCGTCACCAGGTGGTCGACGCCCGCTGCTGAGCCGGGCGACATCGGGTTGCGTCGCGCCGGCTGGCTGCAAGCAGGCTCGGCGGTGGCGCGCTAACCCTCCGCCCAGGGTGGGGCGCCGGCGGGGCGGCTTCCGGGCTCGTCAGCGAACGCCTCCGCCTCGGCCTCCAGCAACCGGTCGAACCACCCCCGTACCTCTGTGCGCCGTCCCCGATCCACGGCCAGGTTCACGAGCTCGTGCGGGTCCTCCTGCAGGTCGTACAGCTCGTGCTCCTGATCGTCGAATTCGGCGTCGATGTCGAAGAGCTTCGGGCCCGCCGGCGGTCGCGCCGAGGTGGTGCTGCTGCCGCCGATGCCGTAGTAGCGGCAGTACTTGAAGCGGCCGTCGAAGATGCCCCGGCTGGCGTAGCGGGTGTCCAGCAGGCCGTCGTACCAGGCCCAATCCTGAGCGAACAGGATCTCGTCGCGACCCTCGCCGGCCGGGTTGGCGAGAAGCGGTGCCAGGCTGCGCCCCGGAAGCCTCGCGTCGGACAGGTCGACACCCGCCAGTTCGGCCACCGTGACGGTGAGGTCCACGTGGCTGGTGAGCGCCTCGCTCTGCGTGCCGGGGGTCGTGATTGCCGGGGCGGTGACGTACAGGGGGATGTGCATCGTCTCCTCGTAGTTCCACGGCCCCTTGGAGCGCAGAGCGTGCGAGCCGCACTGGTCGCCGTGGTCGGAGGTGAAGATCACGACGGTGTCGCCGGCGGCACCGGAATCCTCGATGGCGTCCAGGATGAGCCCGACGCTCACGTCGCTCATCTCGTGGAGTTTCACGTAGTAGGCCAGTTGGCGGAGCCAGCGCCCCTTGTCAGCACGGTCCAGGTAGCCGCCGTTGCGGGACATCTCGTGGACGAAGCGCGGGTGGACGTCGGGCTTGGTGTGCAGGTCGTCGTCGAAGTTCGCCGGCAGTTCGTCGAAGCGCTCGGGGTAGTCCAGGGTGAACGGCGGCAGGGCGTCGGCGCGCCCCCACCCCAGGGAGGCGTAGCGGTCACGCACCCGGTGGTAGTGCTCGGCGTTGACCTGCTGGTACCAGGGCTGATCGATGGGGAACCACATGACGTCGTGGGGATTGACCAGGCCCACGAACAGGAACCAGGGCTGCGGACTGCCGGCGCGGTCGTGAATCCACTGCGCGGCCATGGCTGCGATCGGCTCGTCGAACTCCGCCCCGCTGCCGGCCTGACCCCAGAAAGCCTGGTCGTTGCCCTCCCAGTCGCCGAAGCCGTGGGATTCCATCTCCGGGTAGGGGCCCATGGACAGGTGCCACTTGCCCTTGTAGCCGGTGCGGTAGCCCTGCCTGCGCAGCATCTTGCCGAGAGTGTCGGTGCCGCTGTCCAGCCAGCCGTTGGCCGGTCCCCGGGTGTTCTCCTTGATGCCGTGGGCGGGCATGTACTCCCCCGTCACGAGCGTCGCCCGCGAGGGCGAGCAGGGCGAGGTGTGGGTGTAGTGGCGGCTGAACTCCACGCCGCCGGTCAGCAGGCGCCGGCGGGCGGGCAGGTCCACGCCGTCGGGCAGCCAGCCCCGGTGGCGCTCCTGATCGGTGAGGATGAAACAGACGTTGGGGCGCTGCGGACCGCTCCTGTTGTCGCTCACGACAGCTCGGCCAGGACCGCCCCCACCGCCTTCAGAGCCGTCTCGATGTCGCCGGCGGAGATGTCGAGGTGGGTCACGGCCCGCACCCGCTCCTCCACCCGGCTCATGCGAACGTCGTGCGCGGCGAGGCGCTCCAGGAACTCCGCCGCCCGCAAGCCGGTGGAGGTGATGTCGATCCACACCATGTTGGTCTCGACGTCCTCGGTGCCCAGACCGAGGGCCGAGATTCCCTCGGCCAGGCGGGTTGCGTTGGCGTGGTCCTCGGCGAGGCGATCGATGTGGTGGTCCAGCGCGTGGAGGCAGCCGGCGGCAGCGATGCCGGCCTGCCGCATGGCTCCCCCGCACCGGTGCTTGTGCACGCGCGCCGCTTCGATGAAGTCGCCCGGCCCGACCAGGACGGCCCCGATGGGGGCCCCGAGGCCCTTGGTGAAGTCGATCCAGATGGAATCCACGGGCTGACCCCAGTCCGCCGCCTCGGTCCCCGACGCCACGGTCGCGTTGAACAGCCGGGCACCGTCGGTGTGCACCGGCACCGACGTCTCGTGTGCCACGTTGGCGACGGCCTGGTACTGCGTCAGCGGCCACACGGTGCCTCCGCCGAAGTTGTGGGTCTGCTCGAGGCAGAGGAGGCGGGGCCAGGGCCGGTAGGCGTTCCCGGGCGCCAGGGCCTCGGCGGTGACCTCGGGGCCGAACCGACCCCCGTCGCTTTGCAACAGGTCGGTGATCACCCCCGAATAGGCGGCCGCGCCACCCGTCTCGGAACGCACGATGTGGCTGTCCACAGACGCCACGATGGCGTCGCCGGGCGAGGTGTGCGCCGCCACGGCCACGAGGTTGCACATGGTGCCGGTGGGCAGGAAGAGACCCGCCTCGTGTCCCAGCATCTCCGCCACCCGGTCGCACAGCCGGTTGACCGTGGGGTCGGTGCGCTGCTGCTCGTCGCCCACCTCGGCGGTCGCAATGGCTCGGCGCATGGCGTCGGTGGGCTTCGTCTGGGTGTCGCTGTAGAGATCCACTGCCGGCGGCCAGGGCACGGGGGGACTCTAACCCGCTGCCGGTGCCTCCCCCGCCCTGTCGCGGCCTCCGCGTGCGCGCCACCCGCGACGTATAGCCTCCGGCGCGTGACGATCGTTCCGTTCTACGCCGCCGGGGAGCCGGCCCAGCGACGACTCCTCGGTGTGCTCCAACTCGGCGTCGCCGCGGTCGCCCTCTGGATCCTGTCGCTGTACTTCCGCTGGGACGACGAGACCGGCCTGCTGGTGCACGACCCGGTGAACCTGTGGTTCAACTGCATCATGCTGGGCGCCCTCGCCATGATGCTGTTCTGCGTGTGGCGCCCCGGCCACCGCAAGGCCGGCGCGATCGGGATCTGCGGCCTCACAGCCGGCATGTTCTACGCCCTCGCCGAGAACAGCTTCGCCATGTTCACCTACAACGACGCCCACCCGGGCCCCGGATTCTGGCTGGGCCTGGCCTCCTACGTCGTACAACTCGGGGCGACCGCTTTCGCCGGCCTCCTCGTCAGTGACGAGTGCCGCGGTGGTTGCCGGTCCGATGGGCGGCCGCACAGCCCCTGGCTCGTGCTCGGCGCCGCCGCCGTGAGCACCGGCTGGATTGTGGCGCGGTTCCTGCCCACGTACGTCATCAGCATCCGGCGGACACCCGTCAACGACTCCGGCAACGCCCTCAGCGAGCCGCTGCCGCCGGAGATCCTCCATCGGGGTCTGGTCGCCCGCCTCGAGGGAGCCCAGTTCATCCCCGAACTGGCCGCTTGGCTGATCTTCGCCCTCGCCGCTCCCCTCGCCGTCTGGTGGCTGCGCCGCCAGCTCGCCGCGGCGTTCCTGAGCGGGTTCGTGGTCTACTTCGTGGCGGACATCGCGGCCGCTCTGGCTGTCGACTACTCGCTCGACTACAGCCAGGACCTCGAGAATGGTCTGCGGGTCATCGTGGACTACGGCCTCGGAAGCGGCTTCCTGGCCCAGTTCGCCACCACCGTCCTCGTCATCTTCGCTGTGGCGGCGATCTACCTGACAGGCTCGGAGCATTCTGGCTCGGCCGCCACAGCGGCACCGGAGGAGTCCTGAGCCACCCGAACCGCTAGCGTCGCTGCACGTGAGTTCTCCCCCGGCCCGCCGCAACGTCACGGCGGTGCTGATGCGTCCCTCCGCCGGGGACGCCTCAATGCTCCAGGAAACGCTCGCCAGGCTCGCCCGCGAGCACACGATCCTGGCACCACCGAGCGGGCGGAACTTCGATGCCCACAAGGCCTGCACGCTGGCGCTCGTGACCGGTCCCGACCTGGTGCTCCTGATCGGTGGTGAGGTGCGGCTGGGCTACAGCGACGTGACCCGCCTACTGGACACCTACGAGAGTGGGGCTCGAGTCGTGATCGGGGATCGGCGCGCTCTCGCCGGGCGGGCACTGCGCCCGCTGGCCGGCTTGGCATTCGGGACCTGGCGCTACGACATGGGGTCGCCGGTGCGGCTCTACGACGCCGAGGCGCTGCTGGAGATCATCGCCCACGTTCCGCCCGGCAGCAACCACCCGACGCTGCTCATGAGCATGGTTGAGCACCGTCTACGGTTCTCGGTCAAGGAGATCCGCCTGCGCAACGCCGCCGAGACGCCACGCCAGGAGGACCCGGTGACCGCGCTGGCCGAGACGCTCACCGGCCTCACCGAACTGCTGTCCTTCCGCGCGGCGGCCCGGGCCATTCGCTAGGCCGCGGAGCCGGCGCGCCGGGCCTCAGTTCGCCGGCTGAAGCACCACCTCGGCCACAGCAGCCATCTCCTCCAGCGCCGCTTCGGTGCTCTCGGGCGCCACGCCCACGCAGAGGTCCGCCAGCACCCGGGTAGAGAATCCCAGCCGGGCGGCGTCCAGCACCGTGGCGCGCACGCAGTAATCGGTGGCGATCCCCACGATGTCGAGCGCCTCCAGCCGGCGGGACCGCAGCCATTCCTCCAGCGCGGCCCCGTCACCGGCGACACCGTCGAAGGAGGTGTAGCTCGCCGAGAATTGGCCCTTGGAGAAGATCTCCGCCAGCGGCTCGGTCTCCAGATCCGGGTGCAACTCGGCGCCGCTGGTGCCGGCACGGCAGTGCGGGGGCCAAGTCCCCGCGTAGTCGGGCTCGGAGGAGAAGTGGTCGCCGGGATCGATGTGCCAGTCCCGGGTGGCCACCACCGCTTCGTACAGACCGGCCGATCGGCGCATGTAATCGCTGATGCGCCCCGCCAGGGCGGCTCCCCCGGCCACGGGCAGCGAGGAGCCGACGACGTCACAGAAGTCGTTCTGCACGTCGACGATCACCAGAGCGCGGCGCTCGGTTCGCTCGGTGTCGCCGACCTGCTTCACACGTCCTCCAGTGCAGGCTCGATGGGCAGCCATGGCTCACCGGGGCTCAGGTCGAGTGCATCCGAACGCAGCCGGGTGAGCGCCTCGCGATGATAGGCGCGGGCGTTCGCGACGGTCCGAGCGGGATCGGTGTCCTCAGCGGGGATGATCCGGCCACCGCTCACCAGATCTGTCTGCAGCGCCAGCGCGCCCGGCGGCACCGGCGCACCCGGTGGCAGCAGCAATTCCGCGGTCGCCGACCCCGCATCGTCGAGAAGGCGGAAGGCGCGCTTGCGACCTGGTCGCCAAGACTTGGCCAGGGATCGCTTGCGCACCGGTCGCCCGTCGATCTCCACGAGCTTGTAGACCAGACCCGCGGTCGGCGCACCGGCGCCGGCCACCAGCTCGGTGCCCACGAGGTACCCGTCAGCGGGCACCGCGGCCAGCTCGGCGATGTCGTGCTCGTCCAGGTCACCCGACAGGATGATGCGTGTCCGGTGCGCGCCGAGTTCGTCGAGCTGGCGGCGCACCGCCGTCGCCGAGGCCGCCAGGTCACCCGAGTCGATGCGCAACGCGCCCATACCGGCCCCGGCCACCTCCACCGCCCGCCGAACGCCCTCGGCGACGTCGTAGGTATCCACCAGATAGGTGCTGCCGGAACCCAGGATGTCCGCTTGGGCTGCCATGGCGGCGCGCTCGTCGGCGTGCGCCAGGATGAAGGCGTGCCCGATCGTGCCGCCGGTGGGCACGCCGAAACGGCGTCCGGCCTCCAGGTTGGACGTGGCGTCGAAGCCGCACACGTAGGCGGCGCGGGCCGCCGCCGGGGCCGCCTCCTCGTGGGTGCGCCGGCTACCCCCCTCCAGCAGCATCCGGTCTCCGGCCGCAGCCCGCATCCGCGCCGCCGCGGCGGCGATGGCGGAGTCGTGGTTGAGGATCGACAGCACCAAGGTCTCCAGCACGACGGTCTCGGCGAAGCTGCCGCTCACGGTCAGGATCGGCGAGCCCGGAATGTAGAACTCGCCCTCGCGATACCCGCAGATGTCCCCGGCGAAGGAGAAGTCCGCCAGGCGCGCCAGACCCTCCGGGGAGACGATGCCACCCTGGCGCAGGAATTCCAGCTCGTCCGGACCGAAGCGGAAGTCCCCCAGGGCCGCCAGCAGGCGACCGGTGCCGGCCACGACCCCGTAGCGGCGTCCCGGCGGCAGGCGGCGGCAGAACACCTCGAAGGTGGCAGGCAGGTCGGTCACCTCCGAGCGCAGCGCGGCGTCGATCATCGTCAACTCGTACTGGTCGGTCAGCAGCGCCACCGACCCGGACGGCGCGGTCACGGCAGGAATCCCAGCGGGTCCACGGCCGTGCCGTTGCGGCGAATCTCGAAATGCAGGTGCGGTCCGGTCGAGAGCCCGGTCGAGCCGATGTTGCCAACCTGCTCGAGGCCGACGACCAGATCGCCCGGGCGCACGGTCACCTGCGAGAGATGGGCATACACCGAGGAGAGCCCGTTGCCGTGGTCGAGCACCACGGCGTTCCCGTAGCCGCCCCAGGGACCGGCGGTGATGACCACCCCGGCCCGCGAGGCGTAGACCGGCTGCCCGTGCGCGGTCCCCAGGTCGATCCCGGCGTGCAGCCGGTAGACACCCAGGATCGGGTGCAGGCGGTTGCCGTAGCCCGAACTCACCACTCCGGCCGTCGGCCAGAGGAATCCGGCCGCGGCGCCCGCCGCCTCCTCCTGGGCCTGCACCCACGCCTCGGCCTTCTGGCGGTACTCCTCCACCTGGATGAAGCTCTCGAGTTCGGAGGCTTCCCGGTCCCAGGCGGCGAACTCGGACTCCAAGGCCCGCCGGCGCTTGTCCAGCTCGGCCTTGATGGCGGCCTGGTCGGCGCGTCGCTCCTCCAGCACTGCCAGGTCGTCCTCCAGGACCACCTGCAGCCGCTCCACCTCGGCAACCGAGGCGGCGGCCTCGGCCAGCGCCGCGTCGTAGCGATCCTCGGCCAGGCGGATGTCCTCGATCAGATCACCGGCGTGGCCGTGCACGGCCTCCAGCAGCGCCAAGCGGCGCAGCCCGTGCGTCAGATCGTCCGAAGCCAGCAGGGTGGCGGTCCGCTCGCTGCCCGCCTGCAGGTACACCTCGACGATGACCGCTTCAGCATCCCGGCGCACGTCGGCGATGTCCAACTGAGCCCACGCGATGGCCGCCTCGTTCTGGCGCTGAACGGCGATCTGCGCCCGGAGCTCCTGCTCGGCCGCCTCGACCTGCGCCACCTGGCGTGCCACCAGTTCCTCTGCCGCCTGCAGCGCCCGGAACACGTCCACGTCCTCGGCGGCCAGCACGTCGATCCGGGCCTGCAGGGCCAGCTTCTCCTCCTCCACCCGCTCAAGTTCGGCCCGCGCCTCGGCGATCGTCTCCTGAGCAACGCTCGGCGACGCAGCGGGCAGTGTCCCCAGCAGGCAAACAAGGAAGACAATCGACCACCGCGCCGTCCGGCTGTTCCGTCCTCGCCCTGACGATCGCACCTCGCGGCAGCGTAGCAAGCCAATCCGGCGCGCAGGTCCCCGTCGCGGCGCCCGTCCGGTCGCCACGCAGCGGGCCGGAAACCGGACGGTCCCCCGGTGTCCCACTCGTATACTCCCAACGTGCAGCGCGATGTGGAAAACCCGTCCCGAACCCCGCGCCCGGCAACTCGCCGGCGTCGCACCACGGCCGCATTCCGGGCGATTTCGCGGCCGCGGCGCGGCTGATTCCCTCGGGACCGCTCACCGAGGCCCTCCCGATGAGCCTCGCTGCCGGGGAGGCACCTCTCGACGCTCGGGGACGCCCAGCGGCCCGTGATCTGCGGTGCCAGGAGTTGCCGGCACCCCCGGGCGCGGATCCGTTGGCCGCCTTCGCCGCCGCTCCGGCCCGCAGCACGCGCTTCTGCTGGGTCCAACCCGAGCGGGGATTGGCGCTCGTCGGCATCGGCGCGGCGCTGCAGTGGCGGCCGGCCAGCCAGCGGGGACGCTTCAGCGAGGCGGCCCGCTTCGTCTCGGAGGTTTCCCGAGACCTCCCGGGTGTCGCCGGGTTGGGTAGGTCCGGCGCCGATCCATCGGGCCCACTCCTGTGCGGCGGGTTCGCCTTCGACTCGCAGCCCGGCGGCGAACAGTCCCGCTGGGCGGGGTTCGGTGCGGGGATGCTCGTGCTGCCGGAGTTGTTGGGAATCGCCGAGCAGGGGGAGTTGCGCTGGCTCGTGATGGCACCTGCGGATCTGCTGGCGGAGGCGTCGCAACGGGCGGTCCAACTGCTGCGAGCCGCCGCCGGAGCGGTTCCGCAGCCAACCCCGCTGGTGCTGCTCGGGCCGAGCGCCGGCGCCGACGACGGCTACGTGGCCACGATCGATGCCGCATTGGGGCAGATCCGGGCGGGTGTGCTCGGGAAGGTCGTACCGGGCCGACAGGTCACGGTCCGTCTCGCCGGTTCGCCGGGCGACGCGGCCGTCGTCGAGTTGCTGCGGCGGTTGGCAGCCCGCTACCCCACCGCGACCAGCTACGCCGTGAGCTGCGGGGGCCCGACCCTGCTGGGAGCCACTCCCGAGTTGCTGGTTAAGACTGCCGACGGCATCGCCGAGGCCGATGCCCTGGCCGGATCGTGCCCCCGTGACGACGATCCCACCCGGGACGCCGCTCTGGCCGGAGCGATGCTGGCCAGCCGCAAGGAGCGGCGCGAGCACGACGCCGTGGTCGAGCATCTGCGCGAGGGCATGACCGGCGCCGGAGTCATGCTGGATCCCTATCCGTCTGAACCGTACGTGCGCGCCCTGCCCGGCATCCAGCACCTCTGCACCCCGGTGCGGGGGCGTTTCGCCACCGCTCCCGGCGCAATCCTCGAACTGGCCGGCGCCCTGCACCCGACCCCTGCGGTTGCGGGCCAGCCGGTGGCGGCCGCGCTGGACTTCCTCCGCCGCCACGAGCCGGCGGGCCGCGGCTGGTTCGCCGGCCCGGTGGGTTGGACCGATCTGGCCGGCAACGGCGAGTTCTGCATGGCACTCCGCTCGGGCCTGCTGGATCCGGAGACCAACGAGATATCGCTTTTCGCCGGCTCCGGCGTGGTGGAGGAATCCGATCCCGCCGCGGAGCTGCGCGAGACCGCCTCGAAACTGAACGCGGTGCCGGCGGTCACCGACGACGCACCTCTCGGAGGCGTGCGCGAGCAGTGACCGCATACGAGTACTTCGGTGCGTTCTTCGAGGAGTTGGCGAACCGGGGCGTGCGCCATGTGGTCTGCTCGCCGGGTTCGCGCTCGGCACCGCTGGTGCTGTCCGCCCACGCCGAGCCGCGGCTGCGCTGCTGGGTGCAACTCGACGAGCGAGCCGGCGGCTTTTTCGCCCTCGGCCTCGCCAAGGCCGAACGCCGGTGCGTCGCCCTGATCTGCACCTCGGGAAGTGCGGCCGCCAACTACCTGCCGGCGGTGACCGAGGCGTTCTACGACGGGGTGGCCCTGGTGGTGCTGACCGCCGACCGTCCGCCGGAGTTGCGCGACCGCGGTGCCGGCCAGACGATCGACCAGATCGGCCTGTACGGCGCGCACGTGCGCTGGTCGGCCGACCTACCGGTACCCGGCGAGGTGGACGCCGACCACGCCCGCTTCGCGGCGCATCGCGCGGTCGGCGCTGCGCTCGGTCCGCCCGGTGGACCGATCCACCTCAACGCCCCGCTGCGCGAGCCTCTCGAGCCCCCCGACGGGCAGCTGGTTGGCGGCGCCTCCGGCAGAGAGTCGCCGGGGTCGCCTCCCCCACCGGCGGCCGACGCCGGCGAGGTGGCGCAGCTGGCCGAACTCGTACGCAACCGGGAACGGGGCGTGCTGGCGGTCGGACCGTCGGATCTCTCCGGTGCCGACGCCGGCGCCGTAAAGCAACTGGCGGCACTCGCCGGTTGGCCACTTCTCGCCGATGCCGCCTCCGGCCTGCGCACCGGGGACGTTGAGGGCGCCACAATCGTGGCAGCCGGTCAACATCTGGCCCGCACCGGGTCGTTCTGGAAGGCGCACAGGCCCGACGTGCTCGTCCGGTCCGGCCACCCCTCAGCGGCGCGGGCGCTGCGGGAAGGCTTGGCGACCTGGGGAGCGGAGATCTGGCTCGTGGACCCGTTGGACCGCTGGGAGGAGCCCACGACGGTGCCTGCCGGACGCTGGCGCAGCCCGCTCGGCGCTCTGGCCCGGGGGGTCCTGGCCGCGCTCGGGTCGGATCGGTCGGCGACGGGCTGGGTCGACTCCTGGCGTCTGGCCGAGTCGACCGCGCAGCAGACGATCACGGCGACTTTGCAGGGCGGGCCGCTGCTGGAGGCGGGACTGGCGCGGCTGCTCGGCGAGACACTCCAGCCCGACACCGTGCTGTACGCCTCCAACAGCATGCCTGTCCGAGATCTGGACGCTTTCCTGGCGCCTCACGGGCGAGGGCCGCGGGTGGTGGCGCATCGGGGCACCAACGGCATCGACGGCGTCGTGTCGGCTGCCGCCGGGATGGCCGCGGCGGCCGGCGACCCGGTGGTGCTGCTGGCGGGCGATCTGGCGCTGCTGCACGACCTCGGGGGGCTGCTCGGCGCGGCTCGAGCGGGGATCGACCTCACGATCGTCGTGCCGAACAACGGCGGCGGGGGCATCTTCTCGTTCCTCCCGGTCGCCGAGGCGATCCCCGAGCCGGTCTTCGAGAAGTTCTTCGGTACGCCGCACGGCGCTGATCTGTCGGGAGTTGTGACGGGCGTCGGTGCCGCTCACCACCGCGCCGGTGACGCCGAGACGATGGCCGAGGCACTGGGAATCTGCAGGCGCTCCGGCGGAATCCACGTCATCGAGGTCCCCGTGGACGCCGAGGCCAACGTGGCGCAGCACCGGCTCGTCGAGAGGTCCGTGCGGGACGCCGTGACCCGCTCCATCCGCCCTGCATGAACCGCTCTCCTGCCACCGAGCCCGACGCCACCGATGGCGGCGGGAGCGGGGCAGGGGCTGCGCTCTACAGCTACGCGCTGCCGCTGCGAGAGGCGCTGGCGACCGGTCGCGGGCCGCTGGAGTACCGCCGCGGCCTCCTCGTGTGTCTGGGTGACCGGGATGGCCGGTCGGGATGGGGGGAGGCCGCCCCGCTGGCGGGCTGGCACGGGCCGGATCTCGAAACCACCGCCGAGGCACTGGCCGGCTGGCTGCGAACCGCCGCGCCCTGGGGGGAACCGGAGACGCTGGCGGCCCGCGCCGGGGCGACGCTGCGCGACGTGCCGTGTGCCTGGGCGGCGGTCGCTGGAGCGGCCGCCGATCTGGCAGCCCGCCGCCGCGGCGTATCCCTGGCGTCGTTCCTGGCCGCGCCGGGAGGATCGCCCTCGGGGCCGGTGCCCACCGCCGCGCTCGTGGAGGGCGATACCCCGCAATCGGTGGCGGCCTCAGCCGCTGCGGCCGTTGCCGCCGGGCACGGCACTCTCAAGCTGAAGGTCGGCACCGGTCCCCTCGCCGACGACGTGGCCCGCGTGGCCGCCCTGCGGGAGGCCGCTCCCGACGCGGCGCTGCGCCTGGACGCCAACGGCGCCTGGGGAGCGGCCGCGGGAGACGCCGTGAGGGCTCTGGCTCGATTCGAACCCGAGCTGTTGGAGGAGCCCGTTCGCGGGCTCGCGCAACTCCGGCGCCTGCAGGCCCGCAGCGACATCCCGATCGCCGCCGATGAGAGTCTCCCGCCGCTGACCGACCTTCACCGCCACCTCCCGCTCGGCGTGGCCGCCGCCGTCCTGAAGCCCTCGGCCCTCGGCGACCCGGTCGCCGTGCTCGAGGCCGCGGCCGCACTGGCCGAGACCGGTACCGGCACGATCATCGGCTCCTTCATGGAGAGCGCCGTGGGCGTGGCGACCGCCGCCCACGTCGCCGCCGTGGCCGCTGGACCGGCCGCGGGTCTGGGAACCTCGGCGCTGCTGCAGAGCGACGTGTGCGAGCCGCCGGCGGTCCGCGCGGGCGCCGTGCAGTTGCCGGCGGGACCGGGTCTCGGACTGGCGCCCGAGCCCGCCGGCGGCATCCAGCTACTCGAGACCTTCGGCTGACCGGGCGCGGCGCGCGCCGGTGCCGCCCACCGACGCCGGGTTGCCGCGTCACGGCCTCCGGCGGGCAATACCGTGTCAGAGGCTGCCCAGCCGCTCCTGCGGTGGTGCCATACAGCAGCCCGACGTCGTCGAACCGGGAGGCTCCGTGAACCCCTCCAGCCAATCCTCAGCATCCAGCGGCCCCGACCACTTCGCCGCTCCCCGGCCGCGGGGCGCCGCAAACCCCGCCGAGAGCCTCATCCGACCCGGCGCCGACTGGCGGCCCGACGTTGAGTCCTACGGTGACATCGGCTACGCAACCGCTGACGGCATCGCCAAGCTCACGATCCAGCGCCCCGAGGTCCGCAACGCCTTCCGCCCCCAGACGCTCTTCGAACTCGCCGACGCCCTCAACCGGGCGCGGGACGACGACCGGATCGGCGCCGTGATCCTCTGCGGTGCCGGAGACTTGGCGTTCTGCTCCGGCGGGGACCAGCGGATCAGGGGCGACGACGGCTACCTGGGCGACGACGAGGTGGCCCGCAAGGGCATCGGGCGCCTCAACGTGCTGGATCTGCAGGTCCAGATCCGCCGCACCCCCAAGCCGGTGGTCGCCATGGTGGCCGGCTACGCCATCGGCGGCGGGCACGTGCTGCACATCGTGTGCGACCTCAGCATCGCCGCTGACAACGCCGTCTTCGGCCAGACCGGCCCCCGCGTGGGCTCCTTCGACGGCGGCTACGGATCAGGGCTGCTGGCCCGTCACGTGGGCCAGAAGAAGGCCCGGGAGATCTGGTACCTGTGCCGCCAGTACGGCGCCACCGAGGCCCTGGACATGGGGCTCGTCAACGCGGTCGTGCCCCTTGAGGAACTGGAGGTCGAGACGGTGCGCTGGTGCCGGCGCATGCTCGAGCACTCACCGCTGGCCCTGCGCATGCTGAAGGCGGCCATGAACGCCGCCGACGACGGCCTCGCCGGCATCCAGCAACTGGCCGGCGACGCCACCCTGCTCTTCTACCAGACCGCCGAGGCGCAGCACGGCCGGGACAGCTACGTCAACAGGACGCCCCCCGACTTCGGCCAGTTCCCCCGCCGTCCCTGACGAGTGTCCGAACGGCCCGCGAACACGCCGAGCGGACCGCGGAGGCTCAGTTGACCTTGAGGCGCAGTTCGCTGTAGTCGCTCGGAATCAGGCAGATGTTGGTGGCTGTCCCCAGGCCCTCGAGGGGGCAGGGATAGCGGAACGTAATCGGCTGCAGCGAGTCGCCCATGGCCCACTTCCCGGGGGCGAGCGAGCCTGGCAGCATGAACGCCAGGTCCACCGGTCCGAGGTTCTCCAGCGCGGCGAAGATGTCAGCGCGCGAGGGATTGGGGCCGGCGTCGTAGAGGGCGCGGAGGGCCACCCGGTACTCGCTGCAGATGAGGGCCAGAATCCCGTACTTGTTGGTCCCGACCGGGTCGCGCGGGTCGAAGTCCTCGCCTGTCGACGAGTTCTCCCGGTACTCCCGCATGCACATCTCGTCGAAGGCGGCCGGATTCCAGTCCGGATCCCGGAAGCGGCCCGTGTCGATGCCCACCAGCAGGATCGCGCCGTCGTAGAGTTCGCCCGCCGCCGCGCCGCCGAACGTGACGATCAGACCGGCCACCACCTCGTTGCCCTGGCTGTTGAAGTCGGAGTTGTAGAACTGCACATCGCCGGGCTCGAATCCCTGGGCCACCATCTCGGTGATGTACGACGGCAGCGAGACCGGGTTGAGCGTGGGGATCAGCACCTCCACGTCCTCGTCGAGCAAGCGCTGGACCGACTCGGACGCGCCGCCGACACAGATGGACGTGCCGGCGCAGTCGATGACGTCGAAGACGGCCACGTCCACACCGGCTGCTTCCAGGGTCGCCACCAGGCTGGCCTCGACCGCCTCGGCCTCGCCGGGCGTGCTGGGGGCCACGACGCCGATGCGACGACCCTCGAGGGCGCCGGTGTCGATGGCGTAGTTGGCAAGGGCGGTCAGGATCTCCTCCAGCGTGGTGGTGGTTGTGAGCAGGCGCCCGCCGCCCCGCGCCATGTACTCCTGCGGCAGAGCCTCGTGGCTGATGAACGCGGAATCGTGCTCCTCGGTGACGCAGAGCATGGCGGTGCCCTGGAAAGTCGTGGTGTTCATCACAATGACGCCGTCATGGCCCTCAGTGGCCTCGATGCAGGCGGCGTTGCGCAGCGTGTCGATGTCCACACCACCACCGCCCAAAGCCGACACCTCCACCAGCCTCAGATCGATCTGGCGTCCCCACACACCGCCGCAGCGCTCGTTGACGATCTTGGTGAACACCTCGAACATGTCCCTCGGGTCTCCGACGTCCACGCCCAGGCCGAGACCGATGAGCTCCTCGATCTTCGAGCGCATGTGCACGAAGGTGATGGTGCCGGCCTCGATTCCCGGACCGGTGGCCTCGAGCGCCTCGGCCGGCGCGTCATGGGGAAGGCAGAAGGCATCGAGAGAACCGAACGGGTGGTTGCGGTCGAAGCCCCGCTGGAAGTCCGCGAAGATTCCGCCGCGGGGATCATCGTTGAAGTTGGGAGGTGGCCCACTGTCGGCGGTCTCGTCAGGTCCCGGCTCGGCGGGATCGCCGCTCTCGGAAGGCTCCTCGGCGGTCTCGGGGGGGCTGGGCACCGTCTCGAACGCCGCCGTCTCGTCCGCCTCGGCCGCCGCGCCGCCACTTTCGCCGCTGGTTGCCTCGCCGCTCGCATCACTGCCGGCATCGTCGCTCTCATCGTCGCCAGCCGCGGGCGATGCGGCCGTGTCGCTCGCGCCCGCAGCGGAGGCTGACTGATCGGAGTCCTCCGGTTCGACGCTCTGCGGCGCACCGGAGTCGCTTTCGGCCTGAGCCGGCGTGGCCGCGGCGCCGGCGTCCGGCTCCGGAGTACCACCCCCGCACGCCGCCGCCATCAGAGCCGCGGCCAATGCTGCCACCCAGGCGCGCCGTACTGCAGAACGTGCGATCACGAATGGCCAAGCTAGACGAAACGACGCACCATGGCCCAGGTTGGCCTTGCGCGCCGGTCAGTTGACCTTGACCTGCAGTTCGCTGTAGTCGCTCGGCACGTGGCAGGTGTTGGCGTCGGCGCCCATGTCCTCGAAGGGGCACGGGTAGCGGAAGGTGACCGGCTGCAGGGAATCACCCATGGTCCACTTGCCGGGCGCCAGTGAGCCCGGCAGCATGCTCACCAGATCCACCGGCCCGAGGTTCTCCAAGGCCGCGAAGATGTCCGCCCGGGTGGGGTTGGGGCCGGCGTCGTAGAGGCCCCGGAGCGCCACCCGGTAGACACTGCACACCAGGCCCACCATGCCCTGCTTAATGGTCTCGTCGGGATCCCGCGGGTCGTAGTACTCGCCGATGGCCGAGTTCTCGGCGTACTCGCGCATGCACATGGTGTCGAAGGGTGTCGCCGCGGGGTACTCGGTCAGGCGGTACCGGCCCGAATCCCCGTGCACGAGTAGCACCGTGCCGTCGTACAGGGCGCCCGCCGCCTCGCCGCCGAAGGTGACGATCAGGCTCGACACGACCTCGTTGCCGTGGCTGTTGAAGTCGGAGTTGTAGAACCGCACGTCCCCCGCAGCGAAGCCCTGCGTGGCCATCTCCGTGATGTAGGCCGGCAGGGTGATGGCGTTGACGGTGGGGAACAGCACGTCGACGCGCTCCTCGATCAGACGTTGCACCGACTCCGCCATGCCGCCGATGCAGATGGACGTGCCGGCGCAGTCCAACACGTCGAAGACGGCCACGTCGGTGCCCGCCGCCTCCAGCGTCGCCACCAGGGATGCCTCGGTGGCCTCCGCCTCCCCCGGCGTGTTCGGCGCCACGACACCGACGCGGCGACCCTCCAGAGCGCCGGTCGAGATGGCGTACTCGGCCAGAGCACGCAGGTTGGCCTCCAGCGTGGTGGCGGTTGTGAACAGGCGCCCGCCACCCCGCTGGACGTACTCCGCCGGAAGCGCCTGATGGCCGATGAGGGCAGAGTCGTGCTCCTCGGTGACGCAGAGCATGGCGGTGCCCTGGAAGCTCGTCGAGTTCACCAGGATGACGGCCTCGTGATCCTCGGTGGCCTCGATACAGGCGGCGTTGCGCAGCGTGTCGATGTCGGTGCCGCCGACGCCCAGGGCGGCGACCTCCACCAGCCGGAGATCGATCTGGCGACCCCACACGCCGCCGCAGCGCTCGTTGACGATGCGGGTGAAGGTGTCGAACATGTCGGTGGGATCGCCGACCGGGGCGGCGAATCCCATGTCCACGATCTCCTCGATCTTCGTGCGCATGTGCGCGAATGTGATTGTCTCGGCGCCGATGCCTGCGTCGGTGGCACGCAGCGGCTCGGCCGGTTCGCCGTGCGGGAAGCAGAAGGCATCGAGCGAACCGAACGGGTGGTCGCGGTCGAAGCCGCGCTGGAAGTCCACGAAGACGCCGCCCCGGGGATCGGCGTAGACGTTGTCGGGTATCGCCGCTGCGTCATCGGGAAACGCTTCCCCAGCGCCCGCGGGCACCTCTGTCGGTGCCGCCGAGGAGCCCTCGCCGTCGGGGGGGATCGCCGTCCCCTCGCCGGCGGCGCTCTCGGCGGAGGATGTGGTGTCGGCCGCGCTCGGCGTCCCGCCCGCGGGCAGATCGGCTGATGCAGTATCCCCGGCGCCCGTTGCCTCGCCGCCGATCGGGGATGACTCGCCGGCGGGATCGGAGGTGCTCTCCGGCGACGGCCCTCCGGCGCCGTCGGTCGTGCCGGTCGCATCACCTGCAGTCTCTCCCCCGCCGCCGCAGGACGCCGAGAGCACCAGCGCCACCAGCAACACGCCCCACGAGCGCCCGATCCTCGTTCGGCCTCCCACGGAGATCCACGCTAGACGACCTCGAAGTTGGCGAGCAGTGGCCGTCTCGCTTCGCCCCTCGCCGGCTCGCCGTGTTCGGAGTCCGGCGCCGCCGGAGGGAATTTCGGGCCCGCGGCCCCCGGATGGGGCAGACTCTCGGGGGTGAAACCCCGATCGCGGGCAGGTCCTCTCCTGGAGGTTCGCAACCTCTCCGCCGGTTACGGGCACGTACGAGTGCTGTTCGGGGTGAGCTTCTCGCTGGCACGCAGTGAGACGGTGGCTCTGCTCGGCGCCAACGGAGCGGGCAAGACCACGCTGCTGCGCACCCTCGGCGGCCTCCTGATGCCCACCGAGGGAGCGGTGCGACTGGGCACGAGGAACATCACCTATTCCGAGCCGGAGACCCGCTTCCGGGTCGGGATGGTGCAATTGCGCGGTGGTGAGGGGACATTCGCGCCACTCAGCGTCGGTGACAACCTGCGGGCGGCACTGATCGGCGCGAGCCTCCGCCGCGCTGAGGTGCTGGAGCGGCAGGAGGAGGTGCTCGAGGTCTTCCCCGCCCTCGCCGAGCGGCTCGCTGATCCCGCCCGGGACCTGTCGGGCGGTCAGCGGCAGATGCTGTCGCTGGCGATGGTCCTCCAGCACCGGCCGGAGCTGCTGCTGATCGACGAGTTGAGCCTCGGCCTGGCGCCGATCGTGGTGCAGGAACTGCTCGGGGCACTGGCGCGGCTCCGTGAGCAGGGCAACACGATGCTGGTGGTCGAGCAGTCCGTGAGCCTGGCCCTGGACCTCGCCGACCGCGCCATGTTCCTCGAGAACGGCAGGGTGGTCTTCGAGGGGCGCTCGGAGGACCTGCGGCAGCGTGAGGATCTGCTGCGAGCCGCCTTCCTAGGAGGACCGGAGGCACCTCCCGCAACGGCCGCCGAAGGGACGGTCGAGCCGTGATCGAGGTTGTCGGCTGGGGGGTCTCGCAACAGGACCTGCTCATCGGCGGCGTCACCGGGCTCACCTACGCCGCCCTCGCCGCCGGATTCGTACTCGTCTACCGGGCCAGCGGGATCCTGAACTTCGCCCACGCCGATGTGGGTGCGCTCTGCGCCGCCACCTTCGTCCTGATGCTGGCCGGCTACAGCCTCAACTGGTGGATGGCGTTCGCCGTGGCGATCGCGGGCGGCTTCCTCGTCGGCGGTGCCATCGAACTGACCATCATCCGGAGGCTTTCGCAGTCCTCGCGACTCGTCCTGCTCATCGCCACCATCGGGGTGGGCCAATTGCTCGTGCTGGCCCGGATCAACCTGCCGTCGGTGCTGCGGCCCGGCCCTATCCCGCCGCCCTTCGACCTGCGTTGGCAGGTCACCGACGATCTGCGGATCCTGGGCCGCGAGCTCATCGTGATCATCGCCGTGCCGGTGATGGTGGGCCTGCTGGGCCTGGTGCTCCACAAGACCCGCTTCGGGCTGGCAACACGGGCCGCCGCTGCCAATCCCGAGACCGCCCGCACCTACGGCATCCCCACACGCCGGATCTCGACCGCGCTCTGGGGCATCGCCGGGTCGCTCTCGGCCGCCACCGCCGTATTCTTCGCCCCGCTGGAGGGGGTGAGCGCCGCTCAGACCGGCACCGCCGCCTTGGCGCCCCCGCTGCTGCTGCGGGCCCTGGTCGTGAGCCTCATCGCCAGGATGCGTTCCCTCCCGATGACCCTGGCGGGGGGCGTCGGGGTCGGCATCGTCGAGAAGATCGTGCGGGACAACGTGGAGTCGGCCAACCGATCGATCGTGGACCTGTTCCTGTTCGGCGCGGTGGTGGTGGCGGTGCTCTTCGCGGTGCGCGCCCGCCGCGACGAGGCCGGCTGGTCGCTGTCACCGAAGCTCCGGGCGGTGCCGAGAGAGTTCGGCGATCTGGCGATCGTGCGCCACCTGGGCACCATCGGGCTGGGCGGCATCTTCCTGTTCCTGGGGTTGCTGGGCTGGCTGCTGGACTCCCCCACATCCCTGTGGCTCTGGACGGGGATCCTCATCCACACGATGGTGGCTCTGTCGCTGACGTTGCTGACCGGCTGGGCGGGACAGATATCCCTGGGGCAGTTCGCGTTCGTGGGTCTGGGGGC
>JAGWAK010000094.1 GCA_021296435.1 Acidimicrobiia bacterium | reverse complement strand
CCGGCGATCGTCCTGCTGACCTTCCAGCGCACGTTCACCGAGTCGGTCGTGGGATCGGCGGTGAAGGGATGAACGGAACTCGGGCCCCAGCCCCGCCCGAGGGCCGAATCGAAGACGCACAAGAATTTCAACGGAGGGATCCCGCCACATGACCCAAGTACTGCTCGACACCGACATCGGCACCGACGTGGACGATGCGTTGGCGCTGGCGCTGCTCATCGCCGAGCCGCACGTGGACCTCGTCGGGGTGACGACCGTCCACGGCCACGCGCCCCTGCGGGCCGCCGTCGCCCGATCACTGCTGGAGTTCTCTGACAAGCGCCACGTCCCCGTGGTGGCGGGTCGCTCGGTGCCGCTGCGGCGCAGCAGCGTCGAGGGCTTCCACTGGAACGAGATGTGGGGTCACGAGGGTGCGGGGGTGCTGTCCGACGCCGAGCGACAGGTGCCCGACGACGATCCGACCCGCACCGACGCTGCCCGGTTCATTCTCGACGCCGCCGAGCGCGCCCGGGATCGCCTCGCTCTGATAACCATCGGACCTGTCACAAACCTCGCCCTGGCGCTGCAGATGGAGCCGGGACTGGGGGACGTCCTGGGTCCGGTGACGATCATGGGCGGGATCGTGGAGCGGCACATGGTGGCCTGGCCGGCCACGTTCGAGACGAATCTCAACTCCGACCCGCTCGCCGCCGCCATCGTGCTCGGCTCGGGGCTGGACATCACGCTCGTGCCCCTGGAGGTGACCCTGCAGGTATACCTCGACCGGGCCGATCGGGACCGTCTCGCCAGCGATGGCGGCCCTGTTTCCAAGAAGCTGGTCCGCCTCATCGAAGAGATGCACGAACCGTTCGGTGGCTTCGCCACCAGGTACGGCCTGGACGGCTCACACTTCGACGAGCGCACCTACCTGCACGACCCGCTCGCCGTCCACGCCGCCCTCAGGGGCACCCACACCATGCTTCGCGAGGCGAGCATCGCCGTCGAGTACGAGGGACAGATCCTGCGCACCATCGACCACCCCGAACGCCGACCCAACATGCGGGTCTGTTCCGCAGCCGACGGCCCCGCGTTCGTGGCCGAATGGATGGACGCGGTGGTGGCCGTCTAGGAAGGACCTCCGCCCACCGGGGCGGCCACCGAGGCGCGGTGCCCCGTCAGCCAGCGAGCTTGTTCACCCTGGCGGCGAAGTCGAAATCCTTCTCGGTAATGCCGCCGGCAGCATGGTTGCTGATGGCGACCGACACCTTGTTCCAGACGTTCGACCACTCCGGATGGTGGAACAGGCGCTCCGCCACGCAGGCCACCGAGGCAATGAAACCGAAGGCGGTGGTGAAGTCGGCGAACTCGAAGTCGCGGTGCAAGGCGTTGCCGCGCCGCTCCCAACCGGGAATCTCGCCGAGCCGGGCGTCAACGGTGGCGTCGTCGATCAATTCGTTCGATTTGCTCATGAACCCACGGTATCCCATGGGCCCCCTGCCGGCGTCGTGCCGGACCGCCTGCGCTCCCCGCCGGCCGGAGGGATCTTGCCCGGTACGCAGCCGCACGACTCCCGGGGAACGAGCCTCGTCTTGATTTCCAGCGGAGGCTGGGGCTCACCCTCGTCGATCGCCCTGCGGAGGGTTCGGACCGCCTCGTAAGCGAGTTGGTCGGGAGGAATCTCCACGGTGGCGAGCGGCGTAACGGCGAGACGCGAAAGGCAGATCGCAGTAGCCCATCACCGCCAGGTCGTCGGGCACGCGGAGGCCGAGTTCTCGGACCGCCGAGATGACGCCGAAAGCAAGGGTGTCGTCCGCGCACATGATCGCCGTCGGTGGATCGTCCTGCTGTAGCAGTTGCATTGCGGCCTTGGCCCCGGCAGGCATCGAGAAGCTCGAGGCGTGCACAACCAGCCGCTCGTCGCCGGGCATGCCGGCCTCGGCGAGAGCCTGCTCGTAGCCCGTCCTGAACGGGACCGTGCGGCTCAAGCGCGCAGGCGCGCCCACGTGGGGCCGATGCGGACGTGCCCGTGACCGATGAGGTGCTCGGTCACCAGGTGCGCGTCGGCGGCGTGGTCAACGACGATGCGCGACCCCTCCCCGGTCGTCACGACTAGAAGCTGCGTCCGAGCTTGACAGCCACCTCGGCAGGAGCGGGCCGGTCCCAACGCTCGTAGCCCGTACGCTCCAGCTCGTCGGCCAACTCGGGGCCGCCGGAGGCAACGATCCGGCCACGGATCATGATGTGCACCCGGTCGGCGCGCAGCACACCCAGCAGCCGCGTGTAGTGGGTGATCGCCAGGACGCCGAGGCCTTCGGTGGGCGCCTCCTCGATGCGCCGGGCCACGGCGCGCAGGGCGTCGACGTCGAGCCCAGAGTCGATCTCGTCGAGAACCGCGATGCGCGGGCGCAGCACGGCGAGTTGCAGCGCCTCGCCTCGCTTCTGCTCGCCCCCGGAGAGGTCCACGTTCACTGCCCGCTCCAGCAGCGCTGCCGGCACACTGAGGCGTTCGGCCTCGGTGCTCAGCAGAGCCTCCAGGTCGGCGGCGACCGGGGAGCGGCCCGCGGCACGTAGTGAAGCCCCCAACACGTCCAGCAGTTTCACCCCCGGCACCTCGGTGGGGTATTGCATGGCCAGGAACAGCCCCGCCCGCGCCCGCTCGAAGGGGCTGAGCGTCAGCAGGTCGCGCCCGTCCAGCAGCGCCCGGCCGGCAGTCACGGTGTAGCCGTGCCTTCCCGCCAGCACGTGGGCCAGCGTGGACTTGCCGCAGCCGTTGGGGCCCATCACGGCGTGCACCTCGCCTGCGGACACCTGCAGGTCGACACCGTGCAGGATCGCCTCGCCGGCTGCGTTCGCCGCCAGACCCTCGACGCTGAGCTGACTCACGCCGGCTACCTCTCCCGTAGCGTCACGAAGACGCCCTCGCCGGTCACGGCCACGTCGTGGGCCACCACCGGGACCACCGCCGGCAGCGTCAGCGCCTCGCCCGTGCGCAGATCGAAGAGGCTGCCGTGGGCGGGACACTCGAGGGCGCACTCGTCGACGTCCACGTCACCCTCGCTGAGGGAGAAGTCGGCGTGGCTGCAGGTGTCGTCGACGGCGAAGAACTCCTCGCCGATACGGGCCAGGGCCACCCGCCGGCCATCCACGGCGAAGCAGCGGGCCTCGCCCGCCACCAGATCACCCCGCCCGCACAGCCGCACCGGATCCGCCGCGCTCTCGCCGCTCATCGCCACCCCTCTCGCCTCATCGACCGGGACCGATCTTGGCGCGCACCACCTCGTCGAGCCCGGCCGCCACCGACTGCACCGGCAGCCGGCCGCGCACCTCGCCGAAGAACCCCTCCACGATGAGCCGCTCGGCCACGTCGGGGGGCACGCCCCGGCTCTCGAGGTAGAAGCGGTGGTCCTCGTCGATCGGCCCGACCGAGCTGGCGTGGGCGCAGCGCACGTCGTTGTTCTCGATCTCCAGGTTGGGGACCGAATCGGCCCACACCCCCTCGGAAAGCTTCAGGATGCGGTTCGTCTGCTGGGCGTCGGTGCCGCGGGCCTCGGGGCCCACGCGGATGAGACCGGAGTAGATGGAACGGGCCCGATCCTCCACGGCGCCCACGAAGAGCAGGTTGCTGTTGGTGTCGGGTGCCGAGTGGTTCTGGAAGGTTCGGAAATCCAGCACCTGGTCGCGGTCACCGAAGTACATGGCCGACATGTCGCCGGTGGCCCCCCGGCCCGACAGCGTGCAGTCGACCCTGCTGCGGGCGTAGCCGCCACCGACCGCCGCCAGCCCGATGGCCAGATGGCCCTGGGAGGCCACCGTGGCCGCCGTCTGCTCGATGCCGACGGCCTGCGGCCCGAGTTCCTGCAGCGTGAGGTACTGCAGCCGGGCGGCGGGGCCCACCGTGAGCTCGGCCACCGGGACGACAAACGCCTCCTGGGGGCCCGAGAGGAAGGCGTTGACCACTTGCGCCTCGGCGCCGTCGCCGACGACGACCGATAGGCGAGGGAAGACGGCCAGCGATGGCGCGCTCACCACGTTCACCACGGCCACAGGATCCGTCAAGCGCGCGCCGCGGGGAATCTCCAACAACACGGGCGCGCTGCAGAAGGCATCGTTCATCAGCCCGAACACGTCGGACGGCTCGCCGAGGACACCGCCCAGCGCACCGGCGGGCTCGGGCTCGTCGCCCAGGGGACGCACCGCCAGACCGGCAGCGGCGGCCGCCGGTGTGATCTGGGTACTGACGAGGTGCCCGTCGAACGTCACCACGAGCGCACTCAGCACGCCCCAACGATCTCGCAGCGAGCCGAGCAGGTCGCCAGCGCCTGCCGCGCCGTTCGTGCCGCCGGACGGCGCCGGCAGGTAGGCCTCGAGGCTCAGCTTGGCAACCGGGCTATAGCGCCACTCCTCCTCGGCGGCTGACGGCAGTTCGGCGGTCCCGACTGCCTCGGCGGCCTCCAGGCGCCGCTGCTGCAGCCAGCCGGCCCCATCCAGACCAGCGGCGTACGCGACGGAGAAGACGTCGCGGAAGTCCGGCATGGATGTTTGCCGGTCAGCGGCGCTCGCCGCGGCCTTTGCCGCGGCGGCGGAGCGTCCGACCCAGGCGGCCGCCTGAACGTCGCTTCTCCTTGGCCAGGTCGGCCATGATCTCCTGGCCGGCCCGATTCACCACGTCCTCGGCCTCGTCCAGCAGCGCGGCGATCGAGTCGTCGTCGCCCAGGGACGCCGGCTCGTCGGGCGTCTTCGGGGTCACGAGGGTGCCGTAGGACCAGTTCACATCGACCCGGCGGCGGATGTACGCCTCGCAGTTCTCCGGACAGCGCCACGGGGCCTCGGGAGCGAGATCCAGATCGCACTTCCGCACGGTGTCGCCGTTGGGGTAGGTGCGACTCTCGAAGTGCTTGCAGTCCTGACGCATCGGCATGGCTCGCCCATTCTACGGGTCACGGCCCGAGCGACCCTCGCCGCCGGCAGCAGGTTCGGCGCCCCGAGACGGGGCGGCGGCATCAGCCGACCGAGCCCTCCATCTGCAGTTCGATGAGCCGGCTCCACTCCACGGCGTACTCCATGGGCAGCGTGCGCGTCACCGGCTCCACGAAGCCGTTGACGATCATGCCCATGGCCTGCTCCTCGCTGAGGCCGCGGCTCATCAGGTAGAAGAGTTGCTCGTCGGCCACCTTCGACACCGTGGCCTCGTGGCCGATGACGGCGTCCTGGCTGCCGACCTCCATGTAGGGGTAGGTGTCGGAGATGCTGTCCTCGTCGAGGATCAGGGCGTCGCACTGCACGTGGCTCTTGCAGCCGCTGGCATCGGGCTCCACCCGCACGAGACCCCGGTAGCTGGTCCGCCCGCCGTCCTTGGAGATGGACTTGGAGACGATCTTGGAGGTGGTCTCGGGGGCTGCGTGGGTCATCTTGGCCCCGGTGTCCTGGTGCTGGCCATCCCCGGCGTAGGCCACCGACAGCACCTCACCATGACGACCGCGGGGTACTTCATCGTCAGCTGGCTGCCGATGTTGCCGTCGATCCACTCCATGTGGCCCTCGGCCTCCACCCTGGCCCGCTTGGTGACCAGGTTGTAGACGTTGTTGGACCAGTTCTGGATGGTCGTGTAGGTGACCCTGGCGCCCTGCCCCACCACAATCTCGACCACGGCGGAGTGCAGCGAGTCGCTGGTGTACACCGGCGCCGAGCAGCCCTCCACGTAGTGCACCTGCGCGCCCTCATCCGCGATGATGAGCGTGCGCTCGAACTGCCCCATGTTCTCGGCGTTGATGCGGAAACTCCACGCTCACGCCCGGCGGCACGTAGATGAACGAGCCGCCCGACCAGACCGCCGAGTTGAGCGCCGAGAACTTGTTGTCGTTGGGCGGGATGATCCGCCCGAAGTACTTGCGCACCAGCTCCGGGTGCTCGCGCACCGCCGAGCCCATGTCGCTGAAGATCACGCCCTGCGCCTCGAGGTCCTCACGGTTGCGGTGATACACCACCTCGGATTCGTACTGGGCGGTCACCCCGGCGAGGTACTTGCGCTCGGCCTCGGGGATGCCGAGCTTCTCGTAGGTGTTCTTGATCGAGTCGGGAACATCATCCCACTCGCTGACCTGCTCCTCGGTGGGCTTGATGTAATAGAAGATGTTGTCGAAGTCGATGCCGCCGAGTTCGCCGCCCCAGGAGGGCAGCGGCCGGCGCTCGAAGCGGTTGTAGGACTTCAGCCGGAAGTCCAGCATCCAGTCCGGTTCCTTCTTCATGAACGACATCTCGCGCACCATGTCGCTGTCGAGGCCGCGACGCGGCTTGAAGACGTAGTCCTCCTCGTCGCTCCAACCCAAGGCGTAGTTACCGAGGTCGACGCCGATGTTGCTGGTTGTGGTCACCGGATCCTCCGATCCTGGAGGGAACTCCACGCCCTGTAGCGGGGAACTCCGTGCCCTCAGTCTACCTCCGGGACTGCCCCCCGGTCCATGGGTCGACCCTGCCGGCGGCCCGCAGATCAGTCCAATCTCCGCAGTTCAGCCCGGTATCGAGGGCCGCGGCGCACGTAACTGGCAGCGGCGTCGACCAGCATGGCGCCGGAAGCGGCGCCGGGGCGGATCTTGGCCGGCACACCGATGGCGAGCGCCTCCGGCGGGATCACCGTGCCGTCGAGCACCACAGCACCGGCGCCCACGAGCGCGCCCTCCCCCACCACGACCTCGTGGCGGATCACCGAGCCCACACCGGCCAGCGAGCCGTCGCGCAGCGTGCAGGCCTCCAGGTGAACAAGGTGCCCCACCGTGCAGTCGTTACCGATCGTGGTGGGGCAGACCGGAGCGGTGTGGACCACGGCGCCGTCCTGGATGGAGGAGCGCTCACCCACGATGATCGCGCCGTCGTCGCCACGCAGCACCGCCTGCGGCCACACCGTCGAGCCGGCCCCGATGGTGACGTCGCCGATGACGGTGGCCTCGGGGTGGACGTAGGCGTCGGGATGGATGCGGGGCACCAAGTCGCCGAGGGCGTAGACGGCCATGGGTTCCTCCAGCTGTGATGTGGCGGTGGGGTCGTTGCCGCAATGAGTATCGGGGGTGGCGGCGCCGATGCGGGCAGCGCGCCGGGCCTGATCCGGCGACGGGACGCGGCAGATCGGCGGCTCAGTCCTGCTGCGGGCGCACCGCGCCGTAGCCGCCCTTGAAGAAGATCAGCGGATCATCGTCGGGGCGCCCGACACCCAGGTCGTCGACCCGCCCCACGACGATCCAGTGGTCACCCCCCTCGTGGATCGTCTCGATGGTGCAGTCGATCCAGGCCAGACAGCCTTCGATGACCGGCGCGCCGGTGCTGCGGATGCCCCAGGCGATCCCGGCGAACTTGTCGGCGTCACGCCCTGCGAACAGCGAACTGACGGCGGCCTGGTCCTCCGCCAGCACGTTGACGCAGAAGCTGCCGCTCGCCTCGATGACCGGCCAGCTGTTCGACGACTTGCCGGGGCAGAACATGACCAGGGGCGGATCCAGCGAGACCGAGCCGAACGATCCGATTGCGAGCCCCACCGGGCCATCGTCGGAGGCCGCAGTCACCACGGTGACCCCGGTGGGATAGTGCCCGAGGACGCGCCGGAACTCGGCCGGATCGAAGGCAGTCATCGCCAGGGTTGCTGCCGCCTAGGCCGCGTCGGCCTCAGCAGCCTCGGCGGCGGGCGCCGAACCGACCGACCGGGTGACCATCAGGGCGCCGACGAGTGTCAGGATGGGACCCGACCCGGTGAGGTCGGAACTCATCAAGCTGCCGGCGATGTCACCGGCCGCCAGTACCACCATGGCAATGCCGGCCACCCGGACGTTCATCGCCATCCGGGCCTGCATGGCGGCCGAGGCCGTGGGCGAGAGCAGGCCGAGTAGCAGCAGCAGGACCAGCACGCCGAGAATCAGCACCGGATACCCGGTGGCGACGGCGCTGTCGAGGCCCCCGCCGAGCGGGAAGGAGCCGGTCATCCCGGCAGCGAAGCCCGAACTCCAGTCCAGCCAGAACGAGGCGATGACGGCCAGGGCGGCACCCAGCGTGGCCGGCGCCTTGTGCGTGACACGCCGCGACGGTCGCCGGCTCGGGTCCATCGTGCCGAAGGAAACCCCCGACAGCGCAACCACGGAGCCCACCATCGCCACCCAGGCGCCGGCGCCCATGCCGATACCGCCCGACTCATCGACGAGGGTGATCACCGCCACCAGCGAGGCGAGGAAGGCACCGAGCGCCACACCGTTGGCGGTGTCGAGTTGTGGCCGCCTCGAGAGCAGGGCGAGTCCGATGAGCACGACGACGAGTCCGACGCCGCCGCCGCCCGCACCGATACCGGCAAAGTTCGGGAAGGCGTCGGGGCCGACCTCGATCCAGCTCAACAGGCCCGAAATGACCATGGCCGCGGCGCCGAGCAGCACCAGCAACTGGTCGATCGGCGGCACAGCAAGCGTTATGAGTCGCTTCGCGTCCGGTGGCGGTGCCTCCGCCGTCTCGGGGGTATCAGGGGAGTCGCCGGGAGCTGCCTCCTCCGGCGGATCCTGCTCTCGCTGGTCGTCGTCCACTTGCTCGTCCACGGCAACCCTCCAGCTCCGACCGAACAGAATCTCAACGGATCGTAGCCGGGCGACCCCCGCCGCATCGGATACGCCGACGGCTGTGGCTCCCGCTTCCGGCTCCCAGTCCCCGGCGCGGCGCGGCCCTACCTCGAACGGGTTCGGCGTGGCAGGCCCGGGTGGGCGGACCGGGGCCGAGCCGGTCGGTCAGGTGCGCTCGGATCGCAGGTGGTGACAGTCGCCGGCGGGGATGTGGACAGCACCGTCCGCCGTCTCGACGATGAGGCTTCCATCGTCGGACAGGTCCGCGGCCCGGCCGGTGACGGTCCCCGCGGGGGTGAGCACACGCACCCGTCGACCAAGCGTTGCGCTGTGGCGGCGCAGCTCGTCCAGCAGAGCCCGCCCTCCGGACGGTTCTTGCAGGCGCTGGTACCAGGCGTCGAGACCCACCAGAACCGAGATGAGCAACTCGTCGCGGCTCGGACGGCACACCGCCAGCGCATCCAGAGCGGTCGGAGGCAGCGGCGCGTCGCCGCTCTCGGTGTCGGTGACCTGCGCGGCGACCGCGGCGCTCAAGGCGGGCTGCGACAGCAGGTTCACGCCAAAACCCGCCACGACGGCAGCCGCGTGGCCGCTTGCGACGTCCGACTCCGCCAACACCCCGGCCAGCTTGGCCTCCCCCGGCGCTCCCGCCTCACCGGAGACGCGCGCGATCACGTCGTTGGGCCACTTCAGCTGCACATCCGCACCCGCGGCGGCACAGGCATTGCGCACTGCGAGGCCCACCGCCGGCGATAGCAACGTCAGCGCGGCATTCGCGGCGCGCGGCCGCAGCAACACCGAGGCCAGCAACGCCGCTCCCGGCGGTGCCACCCACGACCTGCCGCGCCGCCCGCGTCCGGCGGTCTGGTGGTCGGCAACCAGAACGAGCCCTTCGGATGCACCGGCACGGGCTGCAGCCAGCAGGTCGGCGTTGGTGGATCCCGTGCTCGCCACGAATCGGACGGAAGAGAAGACGGTGCCTGCCAGCTCCTGGCGAACCCGGTCGGGCGTCATCGGTCGCCTTCTCGGGAGCGGCCCGCAGAGCCGAGGATCGGGCACATCAAACCACGATCTGGCACGATATGGCGTGTTTTCTTCGGTGCTGATCGCCAACCGGGGCGAGATCGCGGTCCGGGTGATCCGGACGTGCCGGGAGTTGGGTATCCGGTCCGTCGCCGTGTATTCCGAGCCCGACCGCGACGCCTTGCACGTGCGCCTGGCGGACGAGGCGTACGCCCTCGGGGGGCAGTCCAGCGAGGAGAGCTACCTCAACGTGCCCGCCATCCTCGCCGCCATCGAGGCCAGTGGCGCTGAGGCGGTCCACCCCGGCTACGGGTTCTTCAGCGAGAACGCCGACTTCGCCCGGCGCATCGTGGAGATGGGCGTGACCTTCATCGGCCCGCCGCCGGAGGCCATCGAGGTGATGGGCGACAAGATCTCCGCCCGCCGGGCCGCCGAGACCGTGGGGGTACACAGCGTGCCGGGGACGCCGCTGGCGGAGACCGCCACCGACGTCGTGGCCTTCGCCGGCGAGCAGGGCTACCCGATTGCGGTCAAGGCCGCCTACGGCGGCGGTGGGCGGGGCATGAAGGTGGTGCACGCCGCCGGCGAGATCGACGCCGCGCTGGACTCGGCCCGGCGCGAGGCGCTCGCCTACTTCGGTCGGGACGAGTTGTACCTGGAGCGCTACCTGCCCCGGCCGCGCCACGTGGAGGTGCAGGTACTGGCCGACAGCGGTGGCAACTGCGTCTACCTGGGAACCCGTGACTGCTCGGCCCAGCGCCGCCACCAGAAGCTGATCGAGGAGGCGCCCGCCCCGGACATCCCCGCGGCGGTCACCGCGGCCATGGGTGAGGCCGCCGTGACCGTGGCGCAGGGCTGTGGCTACGTGAACGCCGGCACGGTGGAGTTCCTGTACCAGGACGGGTCATTCTGGTACCTGGAGATGAACACGCGCCTGCAGGTGGAGCACCCCGCCACCGAGATGATCTGCGGCCTCGACCTGGTGGAGCAGCAACTCCGGGTGGCCGCCGGCGAGCCCCTGGGCTTCGACCAGAGCGACGTGGAACTGCGGGGCCACGCCATCGAGGTGCGCATCAACGCCGAGGATCCCGCCGGGGGACACTTCCTGCCCTCGCCGGGGCGCATCGCCAAGCTGGTGGTGCCCGACGGTTTCGGCACCCGCTTCGACACGGGCTACGAGGCCGGCGACGAGATCAGCCCGCTCTACGACAACCTGGTCGGCAAGCTCATCTGCTGGGGCGCCGACCGTCCCGCGGCCATCCGCCGCACGCTGCGGGCGCTCGGGGAGATGGAGGTGGAGGGTGTCGCCACCACCATCCCCGCCGATGAGGCCATCCTCTCCCACCCGGACTTTGCGGCTGTGACACACTCCACCCGCTGGGTGACCGACGAGTTGGACCTCTCGGGTCTGATGCCGATGCAGGTGGCGGAGGAACTGGCGCTGACCGCCGAAAGCGAGAAGGTGCACCACACCATCGACGTGGAGGTCAACTCCAAGCGCTACAAGGTGAAGCTCTGGATGCCGCCGGGAGCCACGGCGGCAGCACCGGCGACGGACCAGCGACCCACCCGCCGGCCGCGGCGGACCTCGGGAAGCGGCAGCTCCGGGGCCGGCGGGGGCAGCGGCGAGGTGCGCACCCCCATGCAGGGCAGCGTCGTGAAGGTGCTGGTGACGGTGGGTGACACCGTGGAGGCCGGCGACCCGGTCGTGGTGCTGGAGGCCATGAAGATGGAGAACAACCTGCTCGCCGCCTGCAACGGCACCGTCAGCGAGGTGCGAGTAGCAGCGGGAGACCTGGTTGGCGGCGGCGACCTGGTGGTGCTGATCGAACCCGGTTAGGCCGACGAGCCGAGCCGGCGTCGCGAGTGCCGGCGCTCAAGGGAGCGGTTCGTCGATGAGGCGGGCCAGCGTGGCGCCGACCAGGAGGTCGTCCGCCTGGCCGAAGGCATGGACACGGATCCGTCCGGCCCGGTCGACGACCACCAGGCTCGGCGTGCCCCGGAGCTGGTAGCGGGCCATCGTGATGGGTGTCGTGACGCCGGACTCGTAGTCGTCGACGCCCACGGGGAAGCCGATGCGGTACTCGTGCAGGAACGCCTCGAGGGAGACCGGAGTCATGGCCTCGTGGTGCTCGAACACGCAGTGCAGCCCGAGCACGGTCAACTCGTCGCCGAATGTCTGGTGGATGCGCTGGGCCTGGGGCAGCCCGTGGGAGACGCAGCCCGGGCAAAGCATCTGGAACGCCTCGATCACGACGACCTCGCCTCGCAGGCCGGCCAGCGTCGGGGTGTCGTCGGCGTTGAACCAGCGGCTGATCGCCAGTTCGGGCGCCGGTGGGAAATCCCGTTGCGTACTCATGGACGGCGGCCTTGTCGCCGAGACACGAGAAGTCGGGCGGCGAACTGTGTGATCGGCTCGTCCACGGCTCGGATTCGCATCGGCGACTCCCTCAGAGGAGTTCGGCGTAGGCGTCGTGAGTTGCCCGGTTGAAAGCGACGAAGCGGACCTCGGTGACGTCGGTGAGCGTGGCGCGAACGGCCTCGACGGCGATGGCGGCGGCCGCTTCGATCGGGTAGCCGTAGACGCCGGTGGAGATGCCCGGGAAGGCGACGGTCTCGGCGCCGACCTCATCGGCCCGGGCCAGCGACTCCCGGTAGCAGGAGGCCAGCAGCTCGGGCTCGCCGCTGGTGCCGCCGCGCCAGACGGGCCCGACGGTGTGGATCACCCAGCGGGCGGGGAGGTTGAAGCCCGGCGTGACCTTGGCCTGCCCGGTTGCGCAACCTCCCAGGGTGCGGCAGTACTCGAGGAGCTCAGGACCGGCGGCTCGATGGATGGCCCCGTCGACGCCACCGCCGCCGAGCAGGCTCGTGTTGGCCGCGTTCACGATTGCGTCCACATCCAGTTCGGTGATGTCGCCCATGAAGAGGTTCAGCTCGGGGCTCTGCGTCTCGACCACAGGCAGCACGATAGATGTGACCGACGACGCACCACGCCGAGCCACGGCGCGGACCATGTTGACGAGGACGCGCCTGACGACGCCGCCGATATTGCCGAAGACCTCCAAGCCCTCGCCGAGCGGATCATTGCAGCAACGATCAGCATCCTCTCGGCATGAACTCGCAACATGTACCGGCGCGCCAGCCGGCCGCGCAGAGGAATTTCGACATCTCGTACATCGGCTGGCGCGCAATTGGTGCGTCGAGCGTGTGTCATCTAGTGCGTTGGGCTCGGCTGCCGACACGCTCGGCGGGTGTCGGAGGGCGGGTCATGGGATGCTGGCGCCGATGACGACTTAGATCGTGCTCCTGCGGGGTGTGAACGGCGGTGGGCGTCGCAAGCTGCCGATGGCTGCGCTGCGCGAGTTGCTCGCCGAGGTCGGCTTCG
>JAGWAK010000093.1:4713-15265 GCA_021296435.1 Acidimicrobiia bacterium | reverse complement strand
TGCCGCGGACGCGGGCCGGCAGCGACGCCGTGAACGTCCCGGTGATTGCCTCAGGAGGCGTCGGAACCCTCGATCACCTCGCCGAGGGGGTCGCCGCCGGCGCCGACGCGGTGCTGGCGGCCTCCATCTTCCACTTCGGCGAGCACAGCATCGCCGAGGCCAAGGAGGCGTTGGCCGCCGCGGGTGTGCGGGTTCGGCCCGCTTCGGGCGCCGGAGCGGGGTAGCGTCACATCGTGCCCTCTTCGGCGATCTCCCCCTCTGCGCTCGGCGCACCCGCCCCGGAATCCGACGACAAGCTTCCGGTCAAGATGCTCAACGACCGGATCATGGTGCGCATCGGCGCCACCGAGGGTGAGCGGCGCTCCTCGGGGGGCATCCTGATTCCCGCCACCGCGCAGGTGGGCAAGCGCCTGACCTGGGCGGAGGTCATCGCCGTGGGGCCCAACGTGCGGTCCATGGAGGTCGGCGACAGGGTGCTCTTCAATCCCGAGGATCGCTACGAGGTGGAGGTCCGCGGCGTGGACTACATCATCCTGCGCGAGCGCGACGTGCACGCCGTGGCCGCCGAGCGCCTCGAAGAGGGAAGCACGGGCCTGTACCTCTGAGCCCGCCGACCCACGGTCCGTCGCGGCGTGCGCGCGCCGCGCCTCTAGCATGAACGGGATGACCGTCGCCACCCCCATCACGCCCGCGGCGGGCGCCCTCGAGGCGGTGACCTACAACGATGACGGGCTGGTGCCTGCCGTCGTCCAGGACGTGGAATCGGGTGCGGTGCTGATGCTGGCCTGGATGGACGCCGAAGCGCTGCGGCGAACGCTGGCGACGGGCAGGACCTGGTTCTGGAGCAGATCCCGCCAGGAGTACTGGTGCAAGGGCGAAACCTCCGGGGACCGGCAGTTCGTGCGCGAAGCCTCCTACGACTGCGACGGTGACACGCTGCTGTTCAAGGTCGTCCAGGAGGGCCGCGGCGCCTGCCACACCGGCGAGCGCTCCTGCTTCTTCACGTCCTTCGCCGGCTGAGGGGCCGTGAGCGCCCGGCCCACCAGGCAGGAGTTCGGCCGCCTGGCGGCACACCACCGGGTGGTGCCGGTCTGGCGCGAGCTGCTCGCCGACCTGATCACGCCGGTGGCCGCCTTCTCGCGCATCGTCGGCGACGAGCCCGGATTCCTGCTGGAGTCCACCGAGCGGGGCAACCGCTGGAGCCGTTTCTCGTTCATGGGCTGCCGGCCCCGAGCCAGAATCGTCGCCAGCGGCCGCCGGCTGACCATCAGCGGCGACGACCTCGGACCGCTCCCGACTGAGGAGGGGGTGCTGGCGGCTCTCGACGTGATCCTCGAACGCTTCCGCTCGCCGGCCATCGAGGGGCTGCCACCGCTGCACTCCGGAGTTGTCGGCTATCTCGGCTACGACGTGGTGCGGGAGGTCGAGCGGCTCCCGAATCCACCCACCGACGACGTCGGGATGCCGGATGCGGTGCTGGACGTGATCGGCCGGTGCGTAGCCTTCGACCACTGGCGCCAGCGGGTGCTCCTCATCCAGAACGTGATCCTGCCGCCCGAACCCACCGAGCAGGTGCTGGACGACGCCTACGAGGAGGCCCTGGAGTCGCTCGAGGAGCTGGCCCGCGCCGGTGCACGACCCCAGCCCGAACCCCTGCTGGAACCGCCCGGCGACCGGGATCCGCTCCCGGAGGTGTCTGCCGGCACCACCCCCGAGGCCTACTGCGAAGCGGTGCGCGCCGCCAAGGAGCACATCCTGGAGGGCGACATCTTCCAGGTGGTGCTCTCCGAACGCTTCGACTTCGACCTCGAGGCCGACCCGTTCCAGTTCTACCGGGCACTGCGACAGGTCAACCCCAGCCCCTACATGTACTTCCTGCGCCATCCGGAGGTGACGCTCGTGGGCAGCTCGCCGGAGCCGATGGTGCAACTGCGCGACGGGCGGGTGACCTCCCGGCCCATCGCCGGCACCCGGCCTCGCGGTGCCGATGAGCGCGAGGACCGCCGCCTCGCAGGCGAGCTCGCCGAGCACCCCAAGGAACTGGCGGAGCACCTCATGCTGCTGGACCTGGCCCGCAACGACGTGGGCCGGGTGGTGCAGCCCGGCACGCTGCACACCGACGAGTTGATGACCCTCGAGTACTACAGCCACGTGATGCACCTCACCTCCCAGGTCTCCGGCGAGCTGGCCGACGGCCACAGCCCCGTCGACGTACTGCGCGCCACGCTTCCGGCCGGCACGGTCTCGGGCGCCCCCAAGGTCCGCGCCATGGAGATCATCGACGACCTCGAGCCAACCCGGCGCGGCCCATATGCCGGCGTGGTGGGCTACCTCGACTTCTCCGGCAATCTGGACACAGCCATCACCATCCGCACCGTCGCCGTGCGCGACGGGCGCGCTTACCTGCAGGCGGGCGCCGGGATCGTGGCCGACAGCGTGCCGGAGTCCGAGGAGCGCGAATGCCGCGACAAGGCGCGGGCGCTGTTGGCTGCCGTACACGCAGCGCGCACCATGACCCGCAACGCCGAGGCATCAGCAGAGCAGCGATGACCGTCTCAGAGTCCTACCGCGCCGACTACCGGGAACTGCGTCACGGCGCCGGTGGAGTCGTGACGGCTCGCGACGTGCTGATGCTCACCGGGCCCGACGCGTCGAGCTTCCTGCAGGGTCAGCTCAGCCAGGACCTGGCCGACCTGGCTCCCGGCGGGGTGATCCCGTCGCTGCTGCTGCAGCCGGACGGGAAGCTGCTCTGTCGGTTGCGAGTCACCCGGGTGACCGAGGAGCGGTTCCTCTGCGACCTGGCTCCCGGGCTGGGGGAGGGGGCTCGGACTCGCCTGGAGCGGTTCAAGCTGCGCGTGGCGGTCGACTTGGAGGTGCGCAGTCTTACCATGCTGTCCGTGCGGGGTGCCGCCGCGCCGCCACCCCCGGCGGCAGGAACCGTGAGGGAGCCAACCGGCGACGGTGGGACCGCTGTCGTGGTCGCCGCCGTGGGTTGGGGAAGCGTCGGCGGCTGGGACCTCGTGGCCGGGCAGGTGGCGCCGCCCGACGGTGTGAGGCTCTGCGATCCGGCTGCGCTCGAGGCGGTGCGCATCGAGGCGGGGGTCCCTGAAGCGGGCAAGGAACTGACCGAGGGACTGATCCCCGCCGAAACGGGCATCGTGGCCGAGACGGTGAGCTTCACCAAAGGGTGTTTTGTGGGCCAGGAGCTGGTCGCCCGGATCGACAGCCGCGGCGGTAACACCCCACGCCGGTTGCGCGGCCTGGTCCTCGAGGGCGCGGACCTGCCACCCGCCGGAGCCACGATCACCGACGCCGGCGGTTCGAACATCGGGCGCATCACCAGCAGCGCCTTCTCACCCACCTTCGAGGCCGCGATCGCCCTGGCCTACGTGCATCGCCGCGTCGAGCCGCCTGCGCCGGCGCGTCTCGACGGCGACGACGGGCGGTCGTGCGAGATCAGAGTGCTGCCGCTGGTGCCGTGAGCGGTGCCGGGGAATGCGGCGCGCTGCGGCAGGTGGTCGGCGAACCGGTGCCTGCCGGCCGGTAGGGTCGCGGCGTGTTCGTCAAGATGTGCGGCATCACCAGCGAGGAGGACGGGCTCCTGGCCGTGGCCATGGGGGCCGACGCGGTGGGTTTCCTGTTCGCCCCGTCGCCGCGGCGGATCTCGCCGTCGCTGGCCAGGGACATTGCCCGGCGGCTGCCGCCGGAGATTCTCACCGTGGGTGTCTTTCGCAACGAGGATCCGCGCAACGTGGTGCGCATCGCCAACCAGGCGCGCCTCCGCGCCGTGCAGCTGCACGGCCGGGAGTCGCCGGAGGAGACCGAGCGGGTGCGCCAGCAGGTGCCGAGGGTGATAAAGGCGTTCCGCGCCGGTTCGGAGGAACTGGAGCAGGCCCGGTCCTACGGTGCCGACATCATCCTCGTGGACGCCGACCAGCCCGGCTCGGGGAGGGTCTTCGACTGGGCCCTGGCGGAACGCGCGGCAGGGTCGCTCCCGGTGATCGTGGCAGGCGGGCTCACGCCGGAGAACGTGGCTGCGGCGATCAGCAAGACACGCCCCTGGGGTGTCGACGTTTCGACAGGGGTGGAGTCGGCGCCGGGCCGGAAGGATCCGCGCCTGGTGCGGGAGTTCATCAACGCGGCGCGTCAGGCCGCCGCAGAACTGCCGGCGCCGGAGCCGCCCAGTGGCGTGCTCTACGACTGGCGGTCCGAGTTCTGACTGCCGGCGCGAGCGAACGGACAGAGGTCTTGTCATGGGTATGAGCGACCCGACCCCGGAAGGCCGCTTCGGCGACTTCGGCGGCTGCTACGTCCCCGAGACCCTGGTGCCGGCGTGCCAGGAACTCGACCGGGCCTTCCGCGCCGCCTGGGCCGATGCGCCCTTCCGGCGGCGACTCGACGACCTGCTGCGCGACTACGCCGGGCGGCCGTCTCCGCTGACCGACTGTCCCCGCCTGTCGGACGAACTGGGGCTGCGTCTCCTGCTCAAGAGGGAGGACCTCAACCACACCGGCTCCCACAAGATCAACAACGTGCTGGGACAGGCGTTGCTGGCCGAGCGCATGGGCAAGACCCGACTCGTGGCTGAGACGGGTGCGGGGCAGCACGGGGTCGCCACGGCCACCGCCGCGGCGCTGCTGGGCATGGAATGCGCGGTTTACATGGGCGAGGTGGATGTGAGTCGCCAGGAGCTGAACGTGTTCCGCATGCGCCTGCTCGGCGCCGAGGTGCATGCCGTGACCACGGGCAGTCGCACACTCAAAGACGCCATCAACGAGGCGCTGCGCGACTGGGTGGCGACAGTGGCCCAGACCCACTACTGCCTCGGCTCGGTCATGGGCCCGCATCCGTACCCCTGGATGGTGCGCGAGTTCCACCGGGTCATCGGCAGCGAGTCAAACCGGCAATGTGCCGAGCTGCTCGGCGGCGACCCCGACGTGGTGGTTGCCTGCGTGGGTGGCGGCTCCAATGCGGCCGGCATCTTCAGCGGGTTCGCCGACGGCGACGCCGAACTGGTGGGGGTGGAGCCGGCCGGGGGCGCGGCGGTGGGGCGCGGCGCGCCCGGAGTGGTACACGGTTCGCTGTCGTACCTCATGCAGGACGAGTTCGGGCAGGTGCTGGAGGCCGAGTCGATCTCCGCGGGCCTGGACTACCCCGGCGTGGGACCCGAGCACGCCCACCTGGCCCGCACCGGCCGGGCCCGCTACGAGAACGTGACCGACGGCGAGGTGCTGGCGGCGTTCGAGCTGCTGTCGCGCACCGAAGGGATCATCCCCGCCCTCGAGCCCGCCCACGGGCTGGCCTGGATCAGCCGCGAGCGACGAGCGCTGGCGGGGCGGACCGTCCTGCTGAACCTCTCGGGACGGGGGGACAAGGACGTCGACCTGGTCATGGGACTGCAGGCGTGAGCGGGCAGGGGCCCGGCCGCCTGGAGGTCGCCCTGCGCGAGGCGCGGCCGCAAATGCCTGGTGCCGTACATCACCGGCGGGCTGGAGGGCTGGCAGGCCGCCATCGAGGCCGCCGCCGACGCCGGCGCCGACGCCGTCGAGGTCGGCATTCCCTTTTCGGACCCGGTCATTGATGGGCCGACGGTTCAAGAGGCGGGCGATCGGGCGCTGGGAGCCGGCGCCACGCCGGCGAGCATCCTGTCCGCAGCCGCCGCTCTGGACGTGGGCGTGCCCCTCGTCGTCATGACCTACTACAACATCGCCCACCACATGGGCCACGAGCGCTTCGCCCGCTCGCTGGCCACCGCCGGCATATCCGGGGCGATCCTGGCCGACCTGCCCCTCGAGGAGAGCGGCCCCTGGGCCGCCGCCGCAGATGAGGCCGGCGTCGAGACCGTGCTTCTGGCCGCCCCGACGGCCTCCGACGAACGCTTGGAGGCCATCTGCGGCAGGGCGCGGGGCTTCGTCTACGCCGTCGGCCTGCTCGGCGTGACCGGCGAGCGCGCCGCCCTGGCCGCCAGCGCACTCATCATCTCCGGCCGACTCAAGGCGATCACCGACCTCCCGGTGCTGGTCGGCGTGGGCGTCTCGACGCCCGACCAGGCCGCCGAAGCGACCACGGTCGCCGATGGCGTGGTCGTGGGCTCCGCGGTCGTGCGGCGGCTGCTGGAGGGCGAGGGACCCGAGGGCGTGGGGTCATTCGTGGCCGACCTGCGCCGTGCCCTGGACGAGTCCAGGTCATGAGGAGCGACACGAACCGCCACTGCACCTCTCGAGCGACGGTTCTCGTCATCGTTGCGGCTCTTGCCCTGCTCGCCGGGGCGTGCGGGGGGAGCGAGGACGCCGGCGGGGAGGCCGCCCCCGACCCCACCACGACAACACTGTTCATTCCGGAGGCACCGGAGACCGACGAGCCGCCGCCGATCCCCGACGGCGAGGTGCTGGTCGGTCGGGCGCCGCTTGCGGGCAGCAGCGAACGGGAGGCGGTTCCCTCGGCGCTTGTGGACCGCTTCTGGCCCGGATTCGCCACCCTGATCCCGCCCGATCAGATCCGCTCCGGCGGCCCGCCGCCCGACGGCATCCCCGCCCTCGACGAGCCGGTGTTCGCGCCCACCGGCGAGATCGACTTCCTGGCTGACAGCGAGGCCGTGCTGGCGCTGGAGATCAACGGCGACGCCCGCGCCTACCCGCTGCAGATCATGACCTGGCACGAGCTGGTGAACGACACGGTGGGCGGTGTGCCGGTCACCATCTCGTACTGCCCACTGTGCAACTCCTCGGTGGCCTACGACCGCAACGCCGCTGGGCGGGTGCTGGACTTCGGCACTTCCGGGATGCTGTACCAGTCCTCGATGGTCATGTACGACCGCCAGACGCAGTCGCTGTGGACGCACTTCGACGGTCTCGCCGTGATCGGGGAGCTGATCGGCACCGAGTTGGACTTCTGGCCGATGGCCATTGTCTCCTGGGCGGCGTGGCGTGACACGCATCCCGACGGCAGGGTGCTGACGCAGGAGACCGGCTACTTCCGGAGCTACGGACGGAACCCCTATGTGGGCTACGAGACCAGCGAGCGGTTGCTGACCCCCGCTTTCCAGTCCACTGACATCGATGAGCGCCTGCCCGCCAAGGAGCGGGTGGTGGGCATCCGCAGCGCCGGGGGGGCGGTGGCGGTGCGCCACGCCCACCTCACCGAGAGCGGGGTCGTGGAGGTGGAGCTGGCGGGCGTGCCGCTGGTGGTCTGGAACCTGCCGGGCGCCAGCTCGGCGATCGACGCCCCCGAACTGGCCAACGGCATCGACGTGGGCTCCAGCGGCGTCTTCGAACGCCAACTCGACGGGCGCCTGCTGAGCTTCACCCGCAGCGGCGACGGCTTCCGCGACGACGAGACCGGCTCGACCTGGAACCTGTTCGGTGAGGCCACCGCCGGTGAGCTGGCCGGCAGCCGCCTTCAGGCCCGCGAGTTCGTGGACACCTTCTGGTTCGCCTGGGGGACCTTCGAGCCCACCAGCAGCATCGTCCCGCCGCTCGGCTAGCCCGTCGGGACCTCCGGAGGAGGTGCCTCGGGCACCAGGTCGGTGCGGTAGAGGTAGCGGATGTCCCAAACCCCGAAGAGGGTCGGCGTGGTGTTGCCGAAGACGTTCCGCACCGCGGTGAGGCGCTCAGGGACGGTCGTGTAGACCAGCGGCACGTTCTCGGCCACGATCTCCTGGACGCGGTGGTACTGGGCCACGCGCTCGGCGTGGTCGAGTTCCTGGCCGGCGCTCACGAACAGCTCGTCGATCTCGGCCTCCCAGTCCGTGGCGGGTGATTCCTGGTGGGGGTGCCAAAGATGCAGATCGCCGCTGCTGTGCCAGAGGTTGGTGCTGTTGTGGGGCTCAGGCCCGCCCGTGAAGCCGATCACCATGGTCTGCCAGTCGTAGGAGCCGGTGAGTTGGGTGACCAGCTCACCGAATTCGATCACCGTGTAGTCCACGGCCAGCCCGATGGCCTCCATGCCCTGCCGGATCACCTCTGTGGTCCGCTGGCGCACGCTGTTGCCGGTGCTGGTCACGAGCGTGAACTCGATGCGATTGCCGCCTGCGTCCTCGCGCACGCCGTCGCCGTCGGTGTCCGTCCAGCCCAACTCGTCGAGGATCTCGTTGGCGAGCGCCGGGTCGTACTCGTAGCGCCGCACGTCAGGGTTGAAGAAGTCGCCGGCCGCGGGGCTGATGGAGGACCACTGGGGATAGCCCAGGCCGTGCTGAACCTCATTGATGAGGGTGTCCTTGTCGATGCTGTGGGCCACGGCCTGTCGGAACCGCGTGTTGCTGAACCACTCCCGCTTGACGGGATCCAGGTATGGCTCGCCGGTCTCGGTATCGCTCCCGGGGTTCATGTTGAAGGCCAGGAAGGTCGTCCCGAAGGCGGGGCCCCTGCGGTGGATCGTGAAGTTGCGATCCTCCTGAAGTGGCTCGAGTTCGGCGTACTCCGCTCCGAGGACGCCGTGCAGGTCGGCGCTGCCGTCTCCAAAGGCGGCCAGCTCGGCCTCCAGGTCCTCGACGATGACGTGGACGATCTCGTCGAGGTACGGCAGCCGGTTGCCCGCCGCGTCGGTCATCCAGTAGTTCGGGTTGCGCTGCAGCACCAGGAGCTCGCCGGGCTCGTACCCGGCGATGCTGAACGGCCCGGTCCCCACGATCTCGGTGGGGTCGGTGTCGATGTCCCAGACGGAGGCGAAGGTGCCGTCGTCGACGTGTGGTGCGAGCCGGTGTTCGGGGTAGATCGACGTGCCGAGCGTGCGCAGGAACGGCGCGAACGGGGCGGGGAGGGTGATCTGCACCGTGTGATCGTCGATGGCTGTGACGATCATGCGGTCTGTCTGCCAGGCGCCGGCGTCGTCGAGGTAGCGGAACTCGAAGGTGGAGCGGCTCGAAGCCGGGATGTCGTCGTTGTAGATGATCCGGTTGAAGGTGAAGTCCACGTCGTGGGCACCGAACGGCTCCCCGTCGTGCCAGGTGACATCCCGGCGGAGGTGGAAGGTCCAGGTGAGGCCATCGGGGGAGCGCTCCCAGGACTCGGCCAGAGCGGGTTCGATCTCGTCGTTCAACCACGACGTCTCGGTGAGTCCCTCGAAGAGGTAGCCCAGCACGTTCGAGGACCCGGCATCGGTCGAGACGGCCAGGTTGAATGTAAGCGGCTCGGAGATCGTCGCAATCGTGAGGCGGCCACCGTGGTTGCCGACCGTGTATCCGAAGTCGACTGCGTTCTGGCGGAGTCGGGCGACGAGGGACTCCAAGTCTCCGGACGCACCGCTGCCCTCCCCGGCTGTCGCAGTCTCTGTCGTGGTGGTCTCAGCCTCGGGAGGGTCGTCGGAGGCGACGCCGGAGGAGGCGGCAGCCAGGAGGGCGAGCGCGGCAAGCAGTGCGATGGCGAATCGGATTCCCGTCCGGCGCCGGTTGGAACTTCGCGACATCACATCACGCCCCTTCGATTGTTCTTGTACCTGCTGGCAGGCGGCAATGCTATCCGGGCGGTATCCATGACTTCACGGGCGAGCGACTCGCGGGCGAGATCCACATCCACCGGCTCTAGGATTGCGCCGCGAGCACGTGCACCAGCGAGGAGCCCGCCATGAAACTCCAGCCAGGCGACCCGGCGCCGGACTTCCGGCTGCTGAACCAGGACGGCGAGGAGGTGTCCCTCGAGGACTTCGCCGGTCGCCGGGTGGCGCTGTTCTTCTATCCCAAGGCGATGACGCCCGGTTGAACCAAACAAGCCTGTGGCATGCGTGACATTGCCGGCCAGCTGCCCGAGGAGGTCTCAATCCTGGGGATGAGCGCGGATCCCCCGAACCGCCAGAAGCGCTTCGACGAGAGGCACGATCTGGGGTTCGGGCTGCTCTCGGATCCCGACAACTCCACCACGTCCTCCTACGGGGCGCGCAGCGAGAAGAAGATGTACGGCAACACCTTCATCGGGACCACCCGGTCGGCCTTCCTGATCGACGCCGAGGGTCGCATCGAGCAGGCCTGGTACGGCATCAGCCCGAAGGACACACCGCGGGAGATCCTGGCCACCCTCGAGGAGACCGGGGGAGCGGCGCGCCGTTGCCGGCGCCCGCCTCGATCCTCCCGCACAGGCCTCCGTTCCTGCTGCTGGACGAGGTCACCGCGCTGGTCCCCGGCGAGCGGGCCGAGGGCTACTGGCGTACCACCGGCGACGAACCCTTCTTCGCCGGGCACTTCCCGGGCCGGCCCACCCTGCCGGGCGTGCTCATGGCCGAGGCGCTCGCCCAGCTGGGCGCGTACGCGGTCCTCATCGACGAGTGCATGGCAGGCAAGCTGCCGCTGTTCGGGGGCATCGACGGGGCTCGCTTCCGCCGCCAAGTGCTGCCCGGTGAGCGGCTGGACCTGCAGGTGGAGGTGTTGCGACTGTCGACGCGCGCCGGGCGAGCGGCTGGGGAGGCGTCGGTGGACGGAAAGCTGGCCTGCAGCTGCGAGTTGATGTTCGTGGCCGTGCCCGCCTGAGGGGGATTGCCCGGCGCTGCTGGGGCTAGGCGGCTGGCGGTGGGCTGATGACGAGGCAGCCGTTGTGCCCGCCGAATCCCGAGGGTTCGGGGAGAT
>JAGWAK010000093.1:0-4658 GCA_021296435.1 Acidimicrobiia bacterium | reverse complement strand
CCGAGGGTTCGGGGAGATGCTGGGGCTAGGCGGCTGGCGGTGGGCTGATGACGAGGCAGCCGTTGTGCCCGCCGAATCCGAAGGAATTGGAGATGCTGGGGCCCGGCTCCCACTCGCAGGGATCCGGCGCCACGATGCGGATCGGTGCCAAGTCCGGATCCGGGGTCTCGTAACCCGCCGTCGGAGGCAGCACACCACGCTGTATGGACATGGCCACGGCGGCCGCCTCGATGGCACCCGCCGCGCCGAGCGCGTGTCCGGTGACGCCCTTGGTGGAGGTCACCAGCGGCCCGGGGGATCCGAACACCTTCCAGATGGCCTCGGCCTCGCTGGCGTCGTTGAGAGGCGTCGACGTGCCGTGGGCATTGATGTGAGCGATTTCGCCGGGCACCAGGTCGGCGTCGGCGATGGCGCGCTCCATGCAGGACACCGCGCCCGCCCCGCCGGGAGCCGGTGCGGTGATGTGGTACGCATCGGCCGTGCTGGCGTAGCCGGCGATCTCGGCGATGATGCTCGCGCCGCGCGCCCGGGCGAACTCCAGCTCCTCCAGCACCAACACCCCGCACCCCTCCGCGTGCATGAAGCCGTCACGCTCGAGGTCGAACGGCCGCGAGATGCCCACCCGGGACAGCGCCGTCATGTTGGCGAAACCCTGCAGGCCGGTCGGGGAGCTCGAACACTCCGAGCCTCCGGCCAACATCACGTCGCAGCGGCCGTGGCGGATCAACTCGGCCGCGTTACCGATGGACTGCGTGGCGGAGGCGCAAGCAGTGGAGGTCGATTCGCAAGGTCCCTGGTAGCCGTAGCGCATGGAGACGGCGGCGGCCGCTGCGTTGGCCATCATCATGGGGATGAGGAAGGGGGAGACTCGTTTAGCGCCCTTCACGAAGTGCGCCAGCATGCAGGTCTCGATGCTCATCAGGCCGCCCACGCCGGTCCCGATCCACACGCCCACCCGGTCGGGGTCCGGCTCCAGGTCACCCGCCTGCTCCAGCGCCTCGGCGGCGCACGCCAGGGCGAACTGGGTGAACCGGTCGTGGCGGCGCATCTCCTTGGCGTTGGCGAAGTGAGGTGCCGGGTCGAAACCCGCCACCGCCCGCAGGCCTGTCGGAGGCTCGCTCAACAGACCGGCGAAGAAGTCCTCCTGGCCGACTCCGCAGGCCGCCAGGACGCCGAGGCCGGTGACGACCACCCGGCGGCGGCTCATCCCAATTTGGCTTCGATCATCGTGAAGGCGGCGCCCACGGTCTCGATGTCCTCGAGCTCCTCCTCCTCCACGGTCACGTCGAACTCCTCCTCGAGCGCCATCACCAGCTCCACGAGATCGAGGCTGTCGGCGTCCAGGTCATCGGCGAAGCTGGCCTCCAGGGTGACCTGTTCCGTGTCCACGGACAGCACCTCGACCGCACAGCGCTGGAATCGTTCGAAATGGTCTTTGCTCACTGCATTCACTCCGTCGTCTCGGGGTCAACTCATGCTCAGGCCGCCGTCCACGGGGATGACGGCCCCGGTGATGTATCCGGCCTCGGGCGAGACAAGAAAGCATACGGTCGCCGCCACCTCGGCCGTCGTGCCGAAGCGGCCGAGCGGGACCGCCGAGCGGATCTCTGCCTGTCGCTTCTCGCTCAGCGCATCGATCATATCGGTCTCGATGGGGCCGGGAGCCACGACATTGACCGTGACATTGCGCCCGGCGAACTCCTTGGCAACCGACCGGGCGAGTCCCACGAGACCGGCTTTGGAGGCCGCGTAGTTGGCCTGGCCCGCCTGGCCGCCGAGACCCACCACCGAGGAGATCAGGATCACGCGCCCCCAGCGGGAGCGCATCATCGAGCGCACGCCGCGGCGCACCACCCGGTAACCGCCGGTGAGGTTGGTGTCCAGGACGGCGGCGAAGTCCTCCTCGCCCATGCGCAGCAGCAGACCGTCCCGGGTGATGCCGGCATTGGAGACCAGGATCTCCACCGGCCCGAGCGCCTCCTCGACCGCCTCGAAGGCAGCCTCGACGTCGGCGGTGTCGGTCACGTCGCAGCGCACCGCCAACAGACCTGCCGCAGAGGCAACCTCGGGCGGGCTGGACCGGTAGGTCACGGCAACGCGGTGGCCGGCGTCGCGCAATGCCAGGGCGCACGCCAGGCCGATGCCCCGCGCCCCACCGGTGACGAGGGCCACTCTGGGGGCGTCGGCGGCGTTCACAAAGTCCAGCGCAGCAGCGCGCTGGCCGAGGTCATACCGGCGCCGAAACCAACCAGCAGGGCGATGTCACCGTCGCCGAGCCGGCCGCTGGCGGCGGCGTCGGCGAGCGCCAGGGGGATCGAGGCGGAGGAGGTGTTGCCGGTCCAGCTGAGCACCTGCACGGTTCTGTCCTCGGAGAGGCCCAGCTTCTGGCAGGCACTCTGGATGATGCGGATGTTGGCCTGGTGGGGGATTACCAGGTCCACCTCCTCGGTGCCGAGCCCGGCGGCCGTCAAGGCGGTCTCGCAGGTGGAGACCATGATGCGCACCGCCTGGCGAAACACCTCGCGGCCGTCCATGTGGATGAAACCGCCGAAGTCGCAGTACAGCGACTTCTCGAGCGTTCCGTTGCAGTCCAACGCCCAGCCCAGCAGGGCGTTGTCGTCGTCGGTGGTGGCCGACAGCACCACGGCACCGGCGCCGTCGCCGAACAACACGGCGGTGGCGCGGTCCTCCCAGTCCACGAACCCGCTGAGCGTCTCGGCGCCCACGAGCAGCACCTGGTCGGCTCCCGCCAGGATCAGGCCGTGTGCCACGTTCAGCCCGTACACGAACCCCGAACAGGCGGCGTTCAGATCGAAGGCCCCGCAGCGGGCGCCCAGCGCCAACTGGACCGAACTGGCCGTGGCGGGGATCACGCGATCGGGGGTCGTGGTGGCGAGGATCACACCGTCGAGATCCTCGGCGGCGACACCGGCCATGTCCAGAGCCAGCTCTGCGGCCTCGATCCCCAGAGCCCGCGTGGTACCACCGATCCGGCGTTCCTTGATGCCGGTGCGCTCGGTGATCCAGGCGTCGCTGGTGTCGAGGGTCTGGGCCAGGTCGTGATTGGTGATGACGCGATCGGGCAGTGCCGTGCCGTAGCCGGTGATGCGGCTGCCCCGGTTCACCGCTCGCCCCGCCCCGGGGAGAGTCTCATGAGCCACCGAGTTCGCATCGGCTGCGTCATTCGGTACGCAGCCAGGCGATCGGCTGGTTGGTGACGACCCGCTCACCGTCCACGGCCAGATAGTCCATCACAACGCCGCCGAACGGCGAGCGCACGGGCTCGCCACTCACCTCACCCAACACCGCGCCCACTTCGATGCGGGCACCCCGGCAGTCCGGTTCGGCCGGCTTGAACACTCCTGCAGCGGTGGCGACGACGAGCCGCTCGTGGGCGTAGAGCGATTCACCGTCCGCCGGATCCGCCTCCCCGGCGCCGATGGACTCCAGCACGGGGTCGATGTCGGTGGGGGAGCGCACAGTCAGCGTCGCCACCCCGCGCTCGATGCGCCTGGCCATGCCGCTGAGGGCGTTGCCAGGGCCGAGCTCCAGGAAGGTCTTGCAACCGGCGTCGGCGAGCCGCCGGATCGTCTGGTGCCAGCGGACCGGGCTGGTGAGCTGGCGGGCCAGCAGAAGTGGCCACGGTCTGGCGTTGTCGTAGGGAGTGGCGTCCACGTTGGCGTAGACGGGGACATCGGGATCGTGGAACTCCGCCTTGGCAATGGCCTTGGTGAGGCGTTCGTAGGCCGAGACCATGAACGGTGTGTGGAACGCACCACCCACCTGCAACTGCATCACACGCTTGGCGCCGCGCTCGCGGGCACCGGCGGCGGCGCCGTTCACGTCGGTCGGGGAGCCGGCGATCACCACCTGGCCGGGGGCGTTGAAATTGGCGACCCAGACATTCGGGCCGGCCTCGTCGCAGGCTGCTTCCACCTCGCCGTCGGCAAGTCCCAGGACGGCGGCCATGGTGCCCTCCTGCTCCTCGGAGGCGATCTGCATGGCCTCGCCTCGTTCAGCAACCAGGTGGGCCGCCTCGGCGAAGTCCAGAACGCCCGAGGCCACCAGGGCGCTGTACTCCCCGAGACTGTGCCCCGCGTGGGCGTTGGGAAGCAGGCCCACTCTGGCAACGGAGTCCAGCGCGAGCATGCTCATCACGAACGTGGCGAGCTGGGAGTTGCGGGTCTGGCGCAGTTCTTCGGCGTCGGCTTCCAGCAACAGCATCGCGACGTCCCGGCCGGTTGCCTCGCTGGCCTCCTCGACGAGCTCCCACGAGGGCTCGTCCACCCAGGCTGCTCCCATGCCCGGCGTCTGCGATCCCTGCCCCGGATAGGTGAAGGTGATCACGGGCTCAGGCTGGGCCGCTGCTGGCGTCGCACTGCACCACTGGTACAACAGGACGCGATATAGACGACATGGTGGAGCAGACCTCGTCGGAGAGAAGCGGTTGGAGCGTGGGTGAACCGTAGGCGCTGAGCAGCCGGCTGCAAACCGCTACCGCCGCAACGATCGCGGCCGGCGTTGCGGCGGAGACGACCGCACACCGGAGTCAGGTGGTCACCTCAAGGCATTCTACACTGATCCCGCGATCGGCCCGGGTGGCGGAATTGGAAGACGCGGAGGACTCAAAATCCTTTGACCTCGCGGTCGTGTGGGTT
>JAGWAK010000006.1 GCA_021296435.1 Acidimicrobiia bacterium | reverse complement strand
CCCCGCCGCACCCCCCCCGCCCCCCCCCCCGCCCACTCCACCCCCGGCACCCCCCGCCGCCACCCCCCCCCAGCCACCGCCGCCTTCTGCCGTTGCGCCTCGCCCGGCACCGCCGCAGCCACCGCGGCCGGCACAGGTGCCGCCCCCGATCCCGCCCCCGCCACGACGCCGTGCGCCCCGAGGGGCCCCGATCCCGGCGCGGGGCTCCGGCGACCCCATGCTCGCCGCCCCTCCACCGAGCCCCGCTCCGGCGCCCCCCCGGCCGCGCCGGCCCCGCGCCTTCGAACTCCCGGAGGATCCGCAGGACCCCACCTACGACGGCGTCTTCGACGAGGACTACGCGGCCGAGTTCGACGAGCACCTGGAGGAATCGCAAAGCAGGTGGCGGACAGCAGTGGGGTGGGCCCTCACGGTGGCGATCGCCATCGTGCTGTCCCTACTGATCCGCTCGTTCGTGGCCCACGCCTTCCACGTGGAGTCAGGCTCGATGGAGCCGACGCTGGCCCCCGGCGACCGGATCCTCGTGAACAAGCTCGCCAGCAACCCCTCGCGGGGTGACCTCGTCGTCTTCAGCCGGCCGGACGGCGACCTCGTCAAGAGGGTCATCGCCCTCGAGGGTGAGACCCTGTACTTCGAGGACGGTCTCCTGAAGATCGGCGAGAGTTGGCTCGTTGAGCCCTATCTCAGCGCGGGCACCGGCACCTACGTGCGCAGCGCCGTCCCCAACTGCGATCCGACCGAGGGGTTCGGCGGCACTGAGGCCTGCACCGTGCCCGAGGGCCACGTCTTCGTGCTGGGCGACAACCGGAGCGTCTCTTTCGACAGCCGCAACTTCGGGCCCGTGCCCAGGGAGAACCTCATCGGCAACGCGGCCCTGCAGTTCTGGCCGCTGGGCGATCTGCGCAGCTTCTGAGCGGCGCCGCCGCGCCGCTAGCCGTAGTAGGCGGCGATAGCGCCCATCATCCGGTCCACATGGTCGCTGTAGACCGCGTCGAGTCCGGCGTCCAGGAGTTCGCCGATCGTGCGGTCGTGCTGGGCACCCCAACCGAAGGCCAGGACCCCGAAGCGATGGAACAGCGCGGCGGTCCCGCCGGTCCAGTCGGCATGGGGCATGTTGACCGCGTCGATACGGTTGCGAGACATGCGCTCGGCGAGGCGCTCGGGGCCGTGCTCCATGCGCCGGCGCCTCACCGAGAGCACCAGACGGACATCGCTCCAACGCTCCCGCCATTCCTCCAGCAACCGTAACGAGCCCGAGCACAGCCAGAGCCGCCCGGGCGTCTCGCTCCCGACCCCCCTGGCCGCCGCGACCACGCCGGGCGCTGCATCGGGATCCTTGATGTCCACGGAGAATTCGAAATCGCTACCACAGGATCGATAGAGCTCCTCCGGGGAGGGCACCTCTGAGGGCATCGCAGCCCGCGGCGCCGCGTGCACCTTGCGGGTGCCCAGCCGGGGGAGGGGTGGGCGGAAACGGCTGTCGTGGTGCAGCACGACAACGCCGTCAGCAGTGATGCGGGCATCGCTCTCCAGCCCGGTTGCCCCCATCGCCAGCGCCGTCTCGAAGGCCGCCAGCGTGTTCGGAGATGCGTGCGCCATGCCACCCCGGTGGGCGAATCCGATGGGTCGCGGCATCAGGGCGGGTAGTCGCGGACCCATGCCACAGTGTGCCTTCCACAAGGCCGATCGCGGCCCACAGATAGGCTGACGGAGTGCTGGGGTTCTTGAACATCGGACCCGGTGAGATCCTGGTGATCCTCGTCATCGCCCTGGTCGTCCTAGGCCCGACCCGGTTGCCCGCCACGGCGCGCACCCTGGGCCGCTTCATAGCCAAGACTCGCGACGTCGTTGCCAGATTCCAGCAGGAGATGCAGGCTGCCGCGGACGTTCCGCTGGAGATCATCGCCCGCGAGCGGGGCCGTCTCACCGAACCGATCCGAACCTCCAACCAGACCGGCACCCCGCAGCCGGACGACCCGACGCTTGGCGACAGCGAACCTGCCGGGTCCGCCACCGAGTCCGCTGAGACCGCCGAACCCGCCTGCGGGTCGGAAGAAACGCCCGCCACCTCCGAATCGGATTCCGAGCCCGAAGACCGCGACGCTCGATGAGCGACGTCGCACCTCCCGAGGAGGCCGCCGGTGGTCGGATGACCCTCGTGGAGCATCTCACCGAGCTTCGTCGCCGCCTGATCATCTCCATGATCGCGCTCGCCTGCGGTTTCGTGGTCTGCTGGGTGTTCTACCCGCAGATCCTGGACTTCCTGGTGGCGCCCTACTGCGACGTGGTGAGCCCCGGCGCGGAGGGCCTCGACGAACCCGGCAATTGCCGCCTGCTGGTGCTCGATCCCCTCGAGCCGTTCTCCGTGCGCGTCAGCGTTGCAGGCTACGGCGGCATGGCACTGGCCATGCCGATCCTGCTGTGGCAGGCCTGGCGCTTCATCACTCCCGCCCTCTTCCCCCGTGAGCGCCGCCACACCGCTGGGTTCGTGATCCTGGCCACGCTGCTGTTCGCCGGCGGCGTCGCCCTGGCGTTCTGGACGATCCCGCGGGCCCTCGGCTTCCTGACCGAACTCGGCGGCGAGGATCTCGTCAGCTTCTTCTCGCCGCGCCGCTATCTCTCCTTCGTCGTGAAGATGGCACTCGCCTTCGGCTTGGCGTTCGAATTCCCGATCGTTCTGATGTTCGGTCAGATCACCGGCATCATCCCGACCCGCACGCTGCAACGGATCCGTCCCTGGGCAGTTGTGGGGATCGTCGTCGTGGGGGCCGTGATCACCCCCACGGGCGATCCGTTCACCCTCCTCATCCTCTCGGGCCCGATGTACGCGTTCTACGAACTGTCGATTCTCTTCGGGGTGCTGAGGCAGAGGCGTCTGAAGCGCGAGGAGGACGCGGAACTGGCGCCGGCGCCGAGCGAGCCGCCCGCGGGTGACACCTCGTGAGCAGCGTCGAAGCCGCCACCGGCAGGCACACCTATCCCTTCGAACTGGATCGCTTCCAGGTCGAGGCCATCGAGGCGATCGAGGCCGGCGCCTCGGTCCTCGTCGCCGCACCCACGGGGGCCGGCAAGACGGTGATCGCCGAGCACGCCGTGCGGGTGGCGCTCGCCGCCGGGCGGCGGGTCTTCTACACCGCCCCGATCAAGGCGCTCTCCAACCAGAAGTACTCCGACCTGGTGGCTGAGCACGGCCCGAAGTTCGTCGGCCTGCTGACGGGCGACAACGCCATCAATCCCTCCGCACCGGTGGTCGTGATGACCACCGAGGTGTTGCGCAACATGATCTACGCCGACTCACCGGATCTGGGCGAGTTGGCCTGGGTCATCCTCGACGAGGTGCATTACCTGCAGGACCCCTACCGCGGTCCTGTCTGGGAGGAGGTGATCATCCACGCCCCTCCGGCGGTGCGATTCGTCTGCCTTTCCGCCACGGTCTCCAACGTCGGCGAGATCCGCTCCTGGATCGGCGAGTTGCGGGGATCGGTGCAGGCCGTCACCGAGACGCGCCGCCCGGTCAGCCTGGACAGCCTGGTGTGCTTCGGTGACAACGAGCGCGCCAATCTGCGCTTCCTGCCGGTGCTGGTGGGGGATCGCCCGAACCCCGAGGGGGAGCGCATCGACCGCGACCGCCGGCGCCGGCGCGGCGCGGGCGGGCGCCGCTGGCGCGCACCCGACAGGGTCGCCGTCATCGAGGCACTTGCCCGCCGGCGGATGCTGCCCGCCATCTACTTCATCTTCAGCAGGGCCGGCTGCGACGACGCCGCCCGCCTCGTGGCCCGGGCCGGTCTGGAACTCACCACCCCGGCGGAGCGGGACCTGATCGCCGAGGTCGTCGAGCCCTTCGTGGCCTCCCTCGGCCGCAACGACCGCCGCGCCGTGGGCTACGAGGCCTGGTCGGCGCAGATTCTCAGCGGGGTGGCCGCCCATCACGCCGGCATGCTGCCGCCGTTCAAGGAAGCCACCGAGGCCTGCTTCCGGCGCGGCCTCATCAAGGTGGTCTTCGCCACTGAGACCCTGTCGCTCGGTATCAACATGCCGGCGCGCACGGTCGTCATCGAACGGCTGACCAAGTTCTCCGGGGACGGGCACGAGCTCCTCACGCCGCTGAGCTACACCCAGCTCACCGGGCGCGCCGGGCGGCGCGGGATCGACGACCAGGGCTATGCGGTGGTGCTGTGGAGTCCCCGTTTGCGCTTCGGTGACGTGTCGGGACTGGTCGGCAATCGCACCTTCACACTGATCTCGGCCTTCCGCCCCACCTACAACATGGTGGTGAACCTGATCGCGCGCCTCGCACCGGAGGAGGCGCGCAGCGTCCTGGGGCGCTCCCTCGCGCAGTACCAGGCCGATCGCGAGGTGGTTGTGCTGGAGCGGCAATTGCAGGAGGGTCGCCGGGCGCTGGCGGAGATCAACGCCACGGCCCGCCGGCGGGGGAGTGAGGAGGCGCAGCGCCGCTTGCGTCGCACCGCCCGCAAGGTCGAGGACCTCCGCAACCGGTTGAGAAGCAAGAAGGACACTCTGGCCGCCGAGTTCGACGAGCTCACCGAGGTGCTGCGCCGGCGCGGCCACCTCGACGGTTGGACACTGGCTCCCAGCGGCAGGGTGCTCGCCGGCATCTACCACGAGAGCGACCTGCTCCTCACTGAGGCCCTGGTCGGCGGCCACTTTGACGGGCTCGACGAACCCTCCTTCGCGGCCCTGCTGGCCTGCTGCACCTACGAGCAGCGCGGTGGTGACGTGCCGGTGGAGCCGCAGTGGCCCACGGGGTCGCTGCGACGCAGTTGGGCGCGCCTGGGCGAGGAGCACGAATCGCTGACCGCCACCGAGATCGCCTGCCTGGGCCGCCCGCGCACCCGCCAGCCCGACGGGGGATTCGCCGCGCTCGCCTACGGGTGGGCGTCGGGCCGCCCGCTGGCGCGTGTGCTGGACGACCACACCACCCCGGGCGACTTCGTGCGCAACGTGAAACTCGTCTGCGATCTGGCCCGCCAGATCGGTCGCGTGGCCCCCGATCCGGCCACGACGGCCACGGCGGCCGCGGTGGCGAACGCCATGTTTCGCGGCGTGGTGTCCGCCTCGGTACTCGACGCCGCCGGCTGAGGGCGTCGCCGGAGCGGACCAGCGGGAGGGAAGCAGGCATGGGCATCCGCCGCGGCGGCGATTGGGGCACCGAGGGAGCACTCCCCGACAGCGGTGTGGTCGTCTCCAGCGACCGCGAGGCCCGCGACGTGGTGGAGGCGGCGCGCCGGCGCGGCGAGCCGCTGCCGGTGCTGGGCCTCGCCGGCGGGGACCTCTGCCGCACCCTCGGGGGGAGCGGCAACCTGGCCCGGCTGGCGGAGGGGGGTTCGCTGCTGACCTGCGATCTGGGCTCGGTGTTGCTCGACGGCCGGATCCACTGGTTCACGGCGCATCTCGTTGCCCGCCACAGCTGGCTCACCGGGCGGGTCCTAGTCGTCATGAACGCCGCCTTCCTGGGGCGCTGGAACCTCGGCCCGCGTGCCCATCCCGGCGATGGGCTGCTGGACATCAGCGATGCCAGCCTGTCACTGCGCCAGCGGTTGGCAGCTTGGCGACGCCTGCCGGCCGGCACGCACCTCCCGCACCCGGCGATCGCCACCGCCCGGCGCGTCGCGTTCAGCGCGAGCTTCGAACGCCCGGTGCCGGTGCTGCTGGACGGCGCGCCCGTGGGCCGTGCCAGCACGATCACCGTGCGCGTCGAGAGCGACGCCCTCACCGTGGTCATCTAGGCGCGCACGGTCCGAAGCCGCCGAGACGGCCGGTGCTAGATTCGCCTCGTGGTTCGCTCCTCGCCCGGATCTGCCGACTTCAAGGCGCGGGCCGCGGCGGCGGTGGAGGCACGCGCCGCGCAACTCACCGAGATCTCCCACCGCATCCACGAGAACCCCGAGTTGGGATTCGAGGAGCACTTCGCCCATGACCTGCTCGCCGGGGCGGCCGAGGAGGCGGGGCTGGAGGTCCAGCGGCAGGCCTACGGCGTGGAGACGGCGTTCGCGGCCCGCGCCGGGACCGAGGGACCCCTCGTGGCGTTCCTCTGCGAGTACGACGCTCTGCCCGGTATCGGCCACGCCTGCGGGCACAACATCATCGCCGCCTCCGGCCTCGGCGCAGGACTGGCAGCGGCGGAGGTCGTGGAGGAACTGGGGGGTCGCCTGCTGATTCTCGGGACCCCGGCCGAGGAGGGTGGCGGGGGCAAGCTCCATCTCATGCAGGGGGGTGCCTTCGCCGGCGTGGACGCCGCCCTCATGCTGCATCCCGCCGGGCTGGAGCTCGCCGAGATGGAGACCCTGGCCGTCCAGCAGCTACATGCCCGCTACCGCGGCCGCGCCGCGCATGCCGCCGCGGCTCCCCAGGCCGGCCGCAACGCGCTGGACGGCGCCGTGCTGGGATACGTCGCCGCGGCCGCCCTCCGCCAGCACATCGGACCCGACGAGCGGTTCCACGGCATCTTCACCGATGGCGGCCAGAAGCCGAACATCGTTCCGACCTTCGCCGAGACCAACTGGTACGTGCGGTCGCCCACCGTGGCACGGCTGGAGGTGCTGAAGGAACGCCTTGCGGACTGCCTGAACAGCGGAGCGGTCGCCGCCGGGGTGGACATCGAACTGGCGTGGGCCGACTACTACTTCGCAGAGGTGCGCAGCAACGGCCCCCTCGTGGAACTCTGGAAGGCCAACGCCGCGGCCCTGGGCAGGGATCCGCAGCCACCCGCTCCAGGCCGCACCGTGGTCGGAAGCACCGACATGGGCAACGTCAGCCAGATGGTGCCGTCGATTCATCCCACGATCGCGGTCGCCCCGCCGGAGGTGGCCATCCACACCGAGGACTTCGCCGTCTGCGCGCGCGGCCCCGACGGCGACCGCGGCGTCATCGACGGGGCCAAGACGCTGGCCGCGGTGGCGATCGACTACTGGAGTGACCCTTCGGTCCGGACCGCCGTGAGCGCCGACTTCACCGGCGGCACCGACGCCGTTGTGGCGTCGAACTGAAGACTCGCCCCCGCAGGTGACAACAGCGAACATGTACGTCGCTGAGGACTTCACGGCCTCCGAGGCCGACATTCTGCGCCGCTACTTCACGAACCTCGACCAGCCCGTGTTCGCCCTGGTGAACCTGCCCGAGGTCGTGAAGGGGGCGCTCTTCGCCCGCTACTCGCGGTCCAACAAGAGCCTGCGCCGCCTGTTCCTCGACGAATTCGTTGGTGAACTCGACGTCAGCGGCGACCTCGGCGTGGACGCCACGATCGGTCTGCGCCGAGCCGAGGAACTCTACGACCGGGTGTTCTTCGAGTACGGCGACGACTCCGTGGCGCAACTGGGGGGTGTGCACCTGGCGTGCGAGCAGGCCTCCAACGTGCTCACCAAGGTGCTGGAGTGGGGAAGGCTGATGTCCTACCTCGAGCAATCCACGCGCTATGTGCCCTACGACGCACGTCTCGGCGGCCGCTACCGCTACTACCGGGATCCCGACATCCTTGGTTCGGGCCTCGGTGCCCGCTACGTCGCCGACCTCGATGCCATGTTCGAGTCCTACAGCTCGACGCTGCCCGTGATGAACGAGCACTTCCGCCGCCAATTCCCGAAGGCTCCCGGAGACTCGGACTTCGTGCACCGTCAGGCCATCCGCGCCAAATCCTTCGACTCGGTCCGGGGGATGCTGCCCGCCGCAGCACTCTCGAACGTCGGCATCTACGGCAGCGGCCAGGGCTACGAGAACCTGCTCCTGCGGATGCGAGCCCATCCGCTGCCGGAGGTCCGCGCCTACGCCGACATGATGCTCGTCGAGCTGCGCAAGGTCATCCCGTCGTTCCTGAAGCGGTTGGACATCGAAGACAGGGGAGTGGCCTGGAGCCGGTACCTGCGCGCCACCGGCGACTCGATGCAGGCCCTCGCCCACGAACTCTTCGGCAGCGCCACCGAACCCTACGAAGAGGCCCCCGCGGTCCGGCTCGTGGACTTCGACCCCGACGCCGAGGTGAAGCTCGTGAGCAGCGCCCTCTATTCCTACGTCGACCTCCCCGAGGAGCAGTTGCGCGCCCGCGTCGAGGAGATGAGCGCCGAGGATCGCCTGCGCGTGCTGCTCACCTACGCCGGCGACCGCCGCAATAGGCGCCACAAGCCCGGGCGCGCCCTCGAGACGCCCTGCTACCGCTTCGACGTGCTGTGTGACTATGGGGCCTTCCGTGACCTGCAGCGTCACCGGATGCTGATGATCGAGTGGCAGCGGCTGTCACCCGGCCACGGTTACAGCATGCCCAAGGCGGTCGAGGCAGCCGGCCTCGAAGGCCTGTTCACCGGGACGATGGCCCAGAGCGCCGAACTGCACGATGCGTTGCTGGAGCACTTCCCCACCCAGGCCGCCTACGCGGTCGCCCTGGCCTACCGCATCCGTTTCGTCATGCAGATGAACGCCAGGGAAGCGCTGCACCTCATTGAGCTGCGCAGCAGCACCCAGGGTCATCCCGCCTACCGTCACGTGGCTCAGGAGATGCACCGTCTCATCGAGACCACGGCAGGACACCGGGCGATCGCCGGAATGATGTCCTTCGCCGACCGCTCCCGCGAACCCGAGCTCGAGCGTCTCGCCTCCGAGCGCCGGGCCGCGACGCGCCGCCGCAACGCGGTCTAGCGCCGGAGGCCCCCAAGCCGCGCTGCGGCGGTACCGCATTTTGTGACGGCGTGTGTCTATGATCCGCCTCTCAGGTGATCGGTGCCCGCAACGAGGCCGGAGAGACGCATGTCCGACGATGACAACTTGTTGGACCTCGACATCGAGGAGGAGGAGGTCGACGAGACGTTCGACCCCGAGTTTGAAGAGGGCATCGAGGAGGACGACGACGACCCTCTCGCCGACGATGACGATGAGCTCGAGGAGGATGACGAGGAGAAGGTCCCCGAACGCAACGCCAAGCGACCGCCTCAGGCCGCCGAGGGGGACTTGGACGAGGTGGACCCGGACAACCTCGAGGCGGATCTCAACACCATTCTGCGAGACCGCATCGCCGCGGCCGACGACGTCGTGGACGACGAGGAGGCCGGCGAGGTCGAGACCGGCCAACCGGCGGAGTTGCTCGGCTCGGTGACACCCCGCCGCGACGATGAGTGGCTCTGCGAAGGATGCTTCCTGCTGGTGTCCAAGAGCCAACTCGGCAGCCGGACGGAGCCCCGCTGCCCCTCCGGTGAGGAGATCTGCCCGTCGCTCGACAGGCTGGGCCCCTGAGAGTCGGTGTCGCCGCGGCCACAGCCGCCGACTGCACCGCTCTGGAGGCCCTCGCCGGGACCGCACGAACCGAAGCGGCGGGCCAGCGGGGAGGCGCCATGCTGCTGGCGATCCGCTTCCCGGAGGCTCTCGACGCCGCCGGCTTTCGCCGCCTCCTGGAGACGGGCGGAGTACGAGCCTGGATCGGCGACCTCGACGGCGCCACGGTGGGCTTCGCCGCAGCTCGCCTCACCGAACTGGCGGACGGCACGTCGCTGGCGGAGATCGATGCGCTCTATGTCCTGCCCGAGGCTCGGGGGGTTGGCCTGGGAGAGGCGCTCATGGATGAAGTTCTGGCGTGGGCCGCCGACGCAGGCGCTGCCGCCGTCGACGCCGTGGCCCTTCCCGGCGACCGGGTGACGAAGAACTTCTTCGAGCGCTACGGCATGACCGCCCGCGCCCTGCAGGTCCACCGGCGGCTGGCTCCACCACCTGCTGCAAGCGACGGCTGATGCGTCCCGAGGTGTGCGTCGGCGCGGTCGCCGTGCGTGACGGACGCGTGCTGCTGGTGCGCCGGGGCCACGGGCCGGCGGCCGGCCAGTGGTCCGTGCCCGGGGGACGGGTGGAGTGGGGGGAGACCCTGGCCACCGCCGTCGTCCGGGAGGTGGCCGAGGAGACCGGTCTGGAGGTCTTCTGCGAGGAGTTCGCCGACTGGGTGGAACGGATCGGTGATCAGCACCACTACGTCATCGCCGACTTCTGGGTCACCGTGCTGAGTGATCACCCTCCGGTGGCCGGTGACGACGCCGCCGAGGCTCGTTGGGTGCCCCTGGAGGAACTAGGCGTCCTCGACCTCACCGCCGGGCTCAGGGACTTCTTCGCCCGCATCGGCGTCCTGGACCGGCTGACCTGAGGCCTCGGAGGTCTCGAGGGCCTCCACCGGCGTGTCCTCCGGCAGTTGCACCTCGGGGGAGTCCGGCTCCGCTGCCTCGCTGGGGTCCTCAACCGCCGGCTCCGCGACAGACTCCGGCTCCGCTGCTGCCTCGCTGGGGTCCTCAACCGCCGGCTCCGCGACAGACTCCGGCTCCGCTGCCTGCACTGGAGCATCCAGGTACTCGCCGAACTGTGCACGCAGCGACGGGAGGCGCTCCCCGAAGCGGCGCACCGTGCGGAGCAGACGCTCCGAAGGCTCCGGCGGCAGATCCTGCGCCACGATTACCAGACGGATCGGGGACTGCGCCGCAGCTTCCAGCATCCTCACCCACAGGTCGTCCTCCGTGCCGGCGTTCAGCTGGGACGCGACGCCCTCCTGCAGGCTTGCGGCCAGGCTCTCCGGCAACGGCGTCCCCGCCTTGGGAGGACGCTGACTGACGCGCAGCGCGGTGACCATGCGACCCTTCCGGAGCAACGAACCCAGGTCGGCGATCCAGGCCGAGTGTTCACGGTCGACTCGGGCGGCCAGCTTGCCCCGCAATTCGTCCGCCAGCGTGCGCGCTTCATCGTCGGGGATCGGCTCAGGAATGCCGGCGACGACCGAGCGCAGGTCGCGCAGATCCACATCATCGGTGACCTTGCGGGCCTCTTCGGCACGATCCCGCCAATCCACGACCCGGAAGGCTGAGAAGAGCTCCTCCACGACCGCCAGACGCGCCTCCGCGGCCGCTCCGGATTGGCCGTCCTCTTGCCCGTCGGTCTGCGGGCTCTCGGCCTGCACGGCCTGACGCACGGCCCGGATTCCCTCCTTGGCAAGTCGTTCGGCTATGGGTTTCTCAGTTGGGGAGAGCGTTTCCATCCAGGCGTCGCGGTGCACGCTGCCGGCGCGCAGGCGGGGAGCGCGCTGGGGCCGGTCACGACCACCGCGGTGGCCGGATCCATCCCTCTGGCCTCGCTGTGGCCGTCCACGTTCCCGGCCCCGGCCGCCGTCACCATCCCTCCGGCGGCGACCGGTGGAACGCTCGCTCCGGTCGTCCGAGCCGCGAGTGAACTTGGCTGGGCCCGTCACGCCCTCCGTGAAACGCTGATTGCCGAGATGCTCCACGCGGGGCGCCTCCGACCGGTCCGCCTTGGTCGGCAGCACCTGGCGCACGGCGATTCCGTCGACGCTCACCTCTGCCTCCACGCGCAGCACGTCACCCACCGCCGCGCCCGCGGGCAGCAGTCCCTCCTCGAGCACGCCTCTCGGCTGGCGGGCACCAGCGGCCCGCCACGTCCACGTGCCGTCGGGGCGCCGGCTGGTCAGCATGACCTCCAGGCGGTGTGACATGCCGTCAACGCTACCGGCGTGCCCGGGTAAGGGGGAACCGGGACGAGACCTTGCGACCGGGTAGCGACCCGCCGTACAGTGGAGGGCGAAATCGGGGAGCTCGAATTCTCGGGCTGAGAGGGCGAGGCAACTCGCCGACCCGCAGAACCTGATCTGGGTAATTCCAGCGGAGGGAAGCAATGCGTATTCTCGCTCAGTTTCGTTGCCTTTTCGTCTTGGGTGGCTCGGCTGCGCTGGCGATGCTCGTCGTCGCCGGCTGTGGTGAGGACAGCGGCACGCCGACCGCGGCGCCCGCGCCAGCGGGCGAGTCTGCCACCGCTCCCGGACCGCCACCGCCGCCGGAGCCGCAATTACCGGCAGCCCCCGAACCGGAGCCGGCTCCCGCTCCGGAGCCGCCGCCGGCGGAGCCGAGCCCCGAACCCGTACCTGAACCGCCACCGCCGCCCGAGCCGGGGGAGATCACGGTGGTCACCCACGATTCCTTCGCCGTCACCGAGGGGATCATCGAGTCGTTCGAGGAGACGACGGGAATCACCGTGAACCTGCTCACCGGTGAGGACACGGGGTCGATGCTCAGCCAGGTCATCCTCACCAAGGACAACCCCATCGCAGACGTGGTCTTCGGCATCGACAACACGTTCCTGCAGCGGGCGTTGGACGAGGATCTCTTTGTGCCGTACCGCTCGCCGGCCGTCGACGCCGTGCCCGAGGAACTGCAGCTCGACGCCCAGAACCGGGTCACGCCCATCGACTACGGGGACGTCTGCGTGAACTACTGGATCGACGCCACCGACGGCACCCCACCAGAGACCCTCGAGGACTTGGCCGACCCGCGCCACGCCGGATCGTTTGTGACCCAGAACCCCGAGACCTCCTCGCCGGGCCTGGCGTTCCTGCTGGCCACCGTGGCGGCGTTCGGTACCGACGGCTGGGAGGACTACTGGGCGGGCCTGCGGGACGGGGGAGTATCGGTGACTGCCGGCTGGAGCGAGGCCTACTTCGGCGAGTTCGTGGCCGGGGGAGGGAAGCGGGCTCTCGTGACCTCCTACGCCACCAGCCCCGTCGCCGAGGTGCTCTTCGCCGACCCGCCGACGGACACCCCACCCACCGGCGTCCTCACCGACGGCTGCTTCCGCCAGATCGAGTTCGCCGGCATCCTGGCGGGCACCGGGAACCTTCCCGGGGCGCAGGCCTTCGTGGACTTCATGCTCTCAGACACGTTCCAGGAGGACATCCCCCTGAACATGTTCGTGTTCCCCGCCAGCAGCACCGCGCAGGTCCCCGAGGTGTTCGCCACCCATGCCGTTGCGGTACCGGAGCCGCTGAGCCTGGATCCGGCGCTCATCGCCGCCGAGCGCGACAACTGGACCCGCCGCTGGGTCGAGATCGTCCTGCGCTAGGGAGTGGCGCCGAGGTCCGAAGCCGCGTCCACCGTCAAGCCGGCGGAGGCAATCCACGCTGTACCAGCTCCGCTGTTGCGGTGCCTGCGCCGCTCGGCAGCGGACTGACCTCGAGCACGTCGCCTCCATCGCTCATGGCCACCACGCACGCCGGCGAGAGCACAGGAGGCGACGCCGGAGCCGACACTGGCCGGCGCCGAGGCGGCGTGCGTGAACCGCGGGCATGTCGTACGCGCACCGCTCCCGTCGTCCTGGCGGCGGTGCCTGCGGCCTTCATCGGCGTGTTCTTCCTGTATCCCCTTGTCGGTGTCCTGACCCGGAGTTTCGACGCCGGAACCCTGCTGGAAACGTGGCGCAACCCGGTTACGACCGAGGTCCTGTGGTTCACCACCTGGCAGGCGCTGGCCTCCACCGGGCTCTGCCTTGTGGCGGCGCTGCCCACTGCGGCGGTGCTGGCTCGCCTGCGCTTCCGCGGCCGCCGGCTCGTGCACGCCCTGCTGGTGGTGCCCTTCGTGCTGCCGACGGTGGTGGTGGCCGCGGCCTTCCTGTCGCTCATGGACCGCTTCGGCCTCGCCGACCGGTTCCATCACACGGTGTGGGCGATCCTGGCGGCCCATGTCTTTTTCAACTACGCCATCATCGCCCGCTCGGTGGCCGCTTACTGGTCGCAGCTGGATCCTGCCCCCGAACAGGCCGCTGCGGTCCTGGGAGCGAGCCCGCTGCGAGTCTTCGGCACGGTCACCCTGCCGCGCCTGGCGCCTGCAATAGGTGCCGTGAGTGCAATCGTATTCTTATTCAATTTCACGTCGTTCGGCGTTATTCTCATTCTGGGAGGGCCGCGCCGGGCGACGCTGGACACCGAGATCTGGCGCTTCGCCGTACAGCGCTTGGAGTTCGACACTGCTGCGGCACTGGCGCTGCTGCAGTTGCTGTGCGTGCTGCTGCTCGTCGCGGGGGCAACGATCTGGCAGCGCCGCCGGCACGTCGCCGAGCGTCTCCGCACCGACACCGCCCGGCGCGTGCGCGGCGCCGCCGACCGTCTGCTCCTGGCCGGGACCCTCGGCGTGGCCGCCGCCGTCGTGGGGTTGCCGCTGGCGATGCTGGTGGAGCGGTCACTGCGCAGCGGCGGGACCTACACGCTCGAGAATTACCGGCGGCTGGGGCACAGCGGCGAGCGCCTGCAGGCCCTGTTCGTGTCGCCCCTGGCGGCGATCCGCCACTCCCTGGAGTTCGCCGCGACCGCCACGGCCATCGCCACGATCGGAGGCCTGCTGGTAGCAGTCTCCGTCAGTGGCCGGCGCAGGCGCGGTGCGGCGGCCCTGGAGGGCGCCTTCCTGATGCCGCTGGGCACCTCCGCGGTGATCCTGGGCTTCGGGATGCTGCTGGTGCTGGACCGCCCCCCGCTCGACCTGCGCCTTTCCTGGTGGCTGGTACCCATCGCGCACGCCTTGATCGGGATGCCTTTCGTGATCCGCTCGGTCACGCCGGCCCTGGCGGCGGTGAGCCCGCGGCTGCGCGAGGCGGCAGCGGTCCTCGGTGCCCGGCCGGCACGGGTGCGGCGCGAGGTGGATCTGCCCCTGGCGCTGCGAGGTCTGGCCGTCGGGGCCGGTTTCGCCTTCGCGGTGTCGCTGGGGGAGTTCGGCGCCACCGCCTTCGTGGTCCGTCCGGAGCGCCCGACGGTCCCCATCGCCATCTTCCGCCTCCTGGGGCGACCCGGTGAGGCGGCGTTCGGGCAGGCCATGGCCATGAGCGTGATACTGCTGGCCATGACCGCCGCGGCCGTGCTGCTGATCGACAGGCTCCGCCCCGCCGGGGCGGCGGACTTCTGAGATGAACGCCACCGACCGCAGTGGGGGGGAGGGATTGGCGGTTCGCGGTCTCTCGGTGTCTCTCGAGGGTCACAAGATTCTGCGCGATCTCCAACTGTCGGTACGCCGGGGTGAGATCCTGGCACTGCTCGGCCCGAGCGGCTGCGGCAAGACGACACTGTTGCGCACCATCGCTGGACTGCAGGCGCCCGCCGGCGGATCGGTCTCCTGGGCGGGGGAGGACCAACGATCGGTCCCCGCGCACCGCCGGCGCTTCGGGATGGTCTTCCAGGACCATGCCCTGCTGCCGCACCGCAACGTGGGCGCCAACGTGGCCTTCGGGCTCCGGATGCAGAAGATCCCCGCTCCCGAGCGCCGCCGCCGCGTGGCCGAGATGCTGCAGATGGTCGGCCTCGAGGGTTACGACCGACGCAGTGTGGCAACCCTCTCGGGCGGGGAGGCCCAGCGAGTGGCGCTGGCACGCGCCCTGGTGACCGAGCCCAAGCTGCTGCTGGCCGACGAGCCGTTCGCGGCCTTGGATCGCCCGCTGCACGATCGCCTGCTGGCCGACGTCCGGCGCATCTTGACCGAGCTTCACCAGACCGCGATCCACGTGACCCACGACCACACCGAAGCGTTCGCGCTCGCCGACAGGGTTGCCCTCATGCGCGACGGCCGCATCCACCGCACCGCCACCCCCCAACAACTCCGAGACGACCCCCAGGACGCCTGGACTGCCACCTTCCTCGGGCTCGGCACGATATGGCAGCCCGCCCCCGCCGGGGGAGTGACAGCAACTGGCGAGTTGCGCACGCCCTGGGGCGCCCTGATCCTCCCCGCACCGACAGCGGCCGGTGTCGGGAATGCCGCCCGCGAGCTCTGCCTGCTCATCCGCCCCCAGGCCGTGGAACTCCACCGCCCGGACGGCGTGAGCGCCATCATCAGCGACGTCAGGGTCGTGGGCGACCGCACCGTCGCCACCTTCCAGGTCACGTCTGCGCCCCCCGTCGACGGCTACGTCGCAGCCGGCGCCACACCCGGCCAGACCGCCACGATCACCCTCGACCCCACCGGCGTCACGCTGCTCTCGCCGGAGTAGCCCGAACCCCCCGGAGAAGCGGGCTCTTGGCTCAAGTTACCGCCGGAAATGCCCGTTATGTAAAGTAGTTGCAGTTCGGCTGCCCTGTGCTGAAGAGTGCTCGGCTTACTGGCCTTTGCGGCGGTTTGTCCAGTAGTGCTTGCGGATGTGCACGGCGACGTTGCGGGGGTTGTCGCGCCAGCACTGCAGCGGGTCGAAGCCGTCGTGAGCCAGGCACATGTTGCACGACACGCACTCGACGCCCCCGGTGCGGCCCGCCTCCAGCTTCCGCACCAGGTCGGGCTCGCGGATGAACGGCCGCGCCATCGCCAGGAAGTCGGCATCGCCCGAGTCAAGAATGTCCGTCATCATCTGGGTGGTGCGAACGCCGCCGACGAGAATGATCGGCAGCCCCGTGGCGTCCTTGACAGCCCGAGCGAACGGCCGGTAGTACGCCTCGGCGCCGGCCGGCTGCCTGACACGCTGGACCAGTAGGTTGCGCCACGCCTGCGCACGGCCCACCGCCACGTACGGGCGGATGTTCTCGAAGTAGCTCCGCATCACCCCGTAGGTGGTCTCGAACCCGTTGATGCCCCGGTCGGCCAGCACCCTGGCCCGCTGCAGCGACTCCTCTCGCTGCAAGCCACCCTCCACCGAGTCCTCCACGCTCAATCGGGCGGTCACGGGGAAGTCGGCGCCCACGGCGGCCCGGACGGCCTCGTAGACCTCCACCATGAAGCGGCTGCGCCGCTCGGAGTCGCCGCCCCACTCGTCGTCGCGGGTGTTGGCGTGCGGTGAGCAGAACTCCGAGATGAGGTAGCCGTTGCCCCCGTGTATGTGAATGCCGTCGAAGCCGGCCTCGGCTGCTCGCCCGGCGGCGTCCCCGAAGGCGCGCACCAGGTCGCGTACCTCGTCGCTGCTCAACTCCTCGGGTTGGATGGTGTACATGGCGTTGGGAACCGGCGAGGGCGCCACCGGCGTTATCCGCGACATCATCGTCTGGCTGCCGCAGTGGCCGATCTGGGCGAAGATCCGACCTCCCGCCTCGTGAACGGCCTCTGTCGCCTGCCTCAGCCCGGGAATCACCTTGTCGTCGTGGATGCCCGTCTGGTTGGCACTGGCCTGCCCGCGGGGGTCCACGTACAAGTGCCCCGACAGCAGCAGCCCCGCGCCCCCCTCGCCCAGGCGGCGGTACAGCTCCACGAACGCGTCGTAGACCACGCCGCTCGGCGACGCCATCGTCTCCGACGTGGCCCCGCGCGCGATCCGGTTGGGAATCTCCAGGGAACCGATCCGGCCCGGTTGCAGATACAGGGGTACAGAATCCATCGTCGCGAACTAGGCGCTCAGCAACCTCCGTCCCGGAATGGGGTCGCACCCGCGGGTGGGATTCGACGCCGATCGATCGGGTACGTGATCCAGTCGGTCGTGCAGAGTCCTCCGAATTCGCCCGCCAGATTGGCCAGAGCATGCAACTCCGGATCCAACCGCAGGGCGGCCCAGAGTTCAGCACCGCTGGTGATGTTCCGGGTGTACCAGTCGGGGACCCTGCCCGCCAAGGCGTCGCGAACGACCTCCTGCGCATCGAGACTGACCTCGTCCGGCACGCCCGGGCACTCCAGGACGGCGTAGTACCCGAAGCCGAGCCAGACCGGTGGAATCGTGAGGATCCGCATTGTGTCGGCCAGCAACTCACGGCCGACCCCCTGACGATCGTGCACCAGCGGGCAGTCCGGGTATGTGGCCGTGAAGTACAACTGTGCCGCACCCCACGGCTTCTTGGGGGCCAAGCCGGTCGTGAGATCGTAGACGTGGGCGAGGTCGTGCACAACGACTTCGAGGATCGCGGGGTGGTCCAGGTTGACAGTGGAGATGTCCATACGTTCAGCTCGGCACGCGTAACCTTCGCCCGAGACGCCGCAGCTGATCGGAACGCCACTGAGTCCGAAGAGATCCAGCGTCACTGAGGTCTCGTCGCGGATGTGATCCCACGCAGAGCGAAGCCACGGCGCATCGTCCTCCAGCTCGGCGATGACCGCGTCAAGCCAAGACGTCAGCAGGCCCGTGCGATCCGCGGAATCCTCGGGCCCCCGGACGGCTGGCTGCCGATGGACGCGAGTCGGCGTCAACCGAGTCGCGCTCGTGCCGTCGCCCAACTGGCCAAACCCGTTTCGACCCCAGCACACGGCCGAGCCACTCTCGAGCAGTGCGCAGGCATGTGCCTCCCCTTCCAGGGACGGAACGGTCACCGTGATGTCGACCGCTTCGGAGACCCCGGCGACGCGCCGCGGCGTCAACCTGCCCTGCGTCGTTCCGTCGCCCAGTTGGCCGGCGGCGTTGTTCTCCCCGAAGCACGAGACTCCCCCATCGCGGTGGAGAACGCAGACGCTCCGGTCACCGACCGACACCTCCACGGCGTCGTCGATCCCAGCGATGCGGAGCGGTTGAACGGTGGTCAGGAACGGCCAGCAGTAGACCGCCCCGCCCCCGGTTACAGCGCAGTTGTACGTCCAGCCGACCGCCACAGAGGTGACCCCCGACAACCCGCTGATCTTCCTCGGTCTCGTGCCGAATCCCCAGCCCCAGCACGCCACAGACCCGTCTGAATGGACACCGCAGGTCGAGACGTTGCCTGCGGTGAGCGCCACGACGTCGCTCACGCCCCTCACACGCTCCGGCGAGGGGTTCCCGTCGGTCGTGCCGTCGCCGAGTTGTCCGTCGGCGTTGTACCCCCAGCACGACACACCACCATCGTCGTGCGCAACGCACGTGTGCGCTGAGCCGGCCGCGACCGCCGTCACGTCAGTGAGCCCGGGAACCACCACCGGCAGGACGTGACCGACATCATCACCCTGTCCGAGCCGTCCGAGGTCGCCAGGACCCCAGCACGAGACGGTTCGATCCTCGTGCAGGACACAAGCGTGGAACATTCCCGCCGAGGAATCGCCGATGCTGACGGACACAACATCATCAAGGGCCGCCACGCTCAACTGATCCACCAGTCGATCGCGTCCCCAACAAGCCACACCGCCGTCGAGTCGCACAGCACAGGTCCGCTCGAACGACGCGGCGATAAGAGTGTCGGCACTGCGTGGACCGTCACCGAGCGAGAAGCTGCCGCCATCGGTATCCGCAATCGCCGGCGTGATAGGTGAACACACCAGCCAGCGCCCGGCGGCCGCCGCGGCCGGGAAGAACCGCCGCGACGGCAACAGCCGCTCACCCCAATCGCCATCAGCGGCGCGCTGCTGCAACCCGAACTCTGTGCGGCCGTCCTCCAGACGCCGAGCCACAATCCGCACCGCCACGTCGGCGTCCTGCGCGCTCGCGGCGGCCGGAACCATCCCCGCGCCGAACGCGACGATCAGTATCGCCACCAGCGCCTTCCGAAAGTGCTTCATTGACCCCCTCGAGGTGCTGAACAGTACGAATCGTAGGCTCCCCCAGCAAGATCCGTCGAGTCCGGGACCAGGCGCACTCCGTGACGGCGGCACGCTCTCCGGCGAACCTCCGGGGATATCGTCGCGATGGCCGTGCCGAACCAGAAAGCCGACGATCGCATGCCCGCTCGCGATGATCACCCCTCCTCGAGTACCCCGGCGTCAACGCAGCAGGGCGAACCTCAACCTCAGCTCGAGGAGTTGCTCGACACCCACCATGACCCTGCCTACGGCGAGGCCGTGCAGGTGGCGCCGCTCGTGCAGCGGGTCACGGCGACCAACCCCAGCCCGTTCACCTTCGCCGGAACCGGCACCAACATCGTGGGCGGCCGGCGGGTGGCGGTCATCGACCCCCGTCCCGACGCCGCCGGGCACACCGAAGCCCTCCTGCGAACACTGGAGGGACGAACGGTCACCCACATCTGTATCACGCACACCCACAGCGACCACTCCCCCGCCTCCCGCGCGCTCGCCGAGGCCACCGGCGCCCCGGTTCTGGGCTTCGGTCCGCATCCGGCCGCCGACGCGGGGCGCCACGGCGCCGCGGCGAAGGCGGTGCAGGAAGAACCCGGGGATTGGGACTTCGTCCCCGACGGTGTGCTGGGCCACGGCGACGTGGTGGCCGGTGACGGCTGGACCCTCGAGTGCCTGTACACCCCCGGACACATCTCGAACCACCTGTGCTTCGCCCTGCCCGAGGAGCAGGCCCTCTTCACCGGCGATCACGTAATGGGTTGGTCATCGACGATCGTCCCACCGCCCGACGGCAACCTCGGCGACTACTTGCGCAGCCTGGAATTGCTGATCGCCAGGGGTGACCGCGACGGCGTGTACTGGCCCACGCACGGCCCGCCGATCACCGCGCCGAATCGCTTCGCCCGGGCGCTGCTGGCACACCGCCACCGGCGCACCGACCAGATCCTCGCCTGCCTCGGTGACGGTCCCGCCACGATCCCCGCGATGGTGGCGCGCATGTACACGACGACCCCCAAGGTCCTCCACCCGGCCGCGGCGCTCTCGGTGCTGGCGCACCTCATCCACCTCTCCGAGGAGGGCACGGTCACCTGGGATCCCGCAGCCGACATGCCCGCCGCCACCTACGCCCTCGCCTGAGAGACCGATCCGGGCGCCACGCGGCTAGCAGCCGCCGTCGCGGAAGGGATTGGTGCGCGGCGGTGGAATCAGGTTCGGTTCCAGCGGATAGCGAAACCAGTCGGTGGAGCAGAACCCGCCGAACTCATTGCCCAAATTGGCGAGCAGCTGGGGACCCAGGACGCGCCGCAGGACTCGCCACAGCTCAGCCCCGTTGGTGATGTTCCCGGTGTACCAATCGGGCATCTCGCCGGCCAGACCGGCGAGCACGACCCGCTCCGCCTCGCGGTCCGGTTCGCTCCCCAGGCCGGGACAGCCCACCCCGTAGTAGGCGAGCCAGGCCGCCGGCACGACGAGGTGCGCCATCGTGTCGGCGAGGATCTCTGCGCCGGACTGCTGCCCGTAATCCCGGAAGCAATCCGGGTAGGTCCAGGCGAAGTAGAGCTGCACAGCACCCCACGCCGGTCCGGCCGCCAGCCCGGTGGTGCTGTCGTAGACGTGCGCCAGTTCGTGGACCGCGTCGCCGAAGGTCATCTCGGCGAGCTCCATGTGTTCCGACCAGCAGCCGTACAACCCGGCGACGAGTTCGCAGTGCGAGCGAACCGCCCCGCGGAAGTCCTCGATCCGCCCGGCGACGGTTCGCTCGCGGATCCTGTTCCAGGCCAGGCGCAGCCAGGGGAACTCGGACTCCCGCTCCGCAACGGCCTCGTCCAGCCAGCTCCGCAGCAGATCGGTCTCGTCTGCGGGGATCCGGTTCGCGGGCATCGCCCGGGCGGCTTGAACGGGAACGGGGGTCAGCCTCCGGGCGACGCTGCCGTCGCCCAACTGGCCGGCGGCATTCCCGCCCCAGCAGGAGTAGGAGCCGTCACCGTGGGCGACACAGGTGTGCGGGGCGAGGCGGGTGGAGCCGGCGCTCATGGTGACCGCCACCGCGTCGACGACAGCGGCGAGGCGGGCCGGCCGGGGTTGGGGCGCCGTGGTGCCGTTGCCGAGCTGCCCGGCGGCGTTCTTCTCACCCCAGCACGACACGCCACCGTCGTCGTGCACCACGCAGACCCCGCCCTCCCCCACCGCCACTGATACGGCGCCGCCGATCCCGTCCACCCGCTGCGGGCTGGCCACATCGGCGACCGGCCAGCAATAGACCTCGCCGGCGACGCTGACGGCGCAGGTGCGGTCGGCTCCGGTCGACACCGAGACCACTGCGGGGAGACCCTCCACGAACCCGGGGCTGAAGGCTCCGAGGTTCCCGGCCCCGCCGCCGTAGCCCCAGCACGACAGGGCACCGCCGGTATGGATCACGCAGTTGGAGGAGGGGCCGGCGTCTATCCATGCGGCGTCGGTGATGTCGGGGATTCGCTCGGGGACATTGACCGAGGAGAGCGTTGCGCCGCCCAGCTGACCCAGCGCCCCGGAACCCCAGCAGGAGACCTGCCCGCGGGCGTGTACGACGCAGGTGTGATCGGACCCCGCGGCGAGCGCCACCGCGTCGGAAACGCCGGGCACCTTCTCGGGCAGGTAGCCGCTGAACGGCTCTCCCCGCCCGAGTTGCCCCTCGCGGCCCGCTCCCCAGCACGACACGGTGCCGTCGCCGTGCAGCGCGCACAGGTGAGGCTCCTGATGAGGATGATCCCCGCTGGTGATGCTCACCACGTTCCGCAGGCCGGCCGCGCTGAGCCGCTCCCGGATGCCGTCGTAACCCCAGCAGCTCACGCGCGCGTCGCGGCGCACCGCGCAGGTGCGGCCGCGGGAGGCGGCAATGAGGCTGTCACCGCTCCGGGCCGCCCCCCGCACGAACTCCGGGCCTCGCAGCACCGTCAACTCGTCGGACGAGGCGGGGACCGACCCCGGTTCCCCGGGTCCGAACTCCTCCGGTGGCGGCACGACCCGCACCGGGGCGGGTCCGGGGGTTTCGGCCGCGACCCCGGTCGTGAACACCGCCCGGGTCGCAACCCAGATGAGGCAGAGCACCAGGAGACACTTTGCCGGCACGCATCGCCCGGGCCGGGTTCGCGCCCGGCCGTAGCCGGCCGCCCGGCAGGCGGCCGGGGCGGGGTTCAGCGGCTCCAGCGATTCCAGCTGATCACGTCCTCGATCCCGCCGCGGTTGGCGGGCTTGAAGTCGGTGCCGATCGTGTAGGCGACCGGGATGAGGGCGAACTGGCGGACCTTCTCGTAGGGGAGCTCAAGGATCTCCGCCGCCTCCCGCTCGTAGGCGAGGTGCAGGGTGGTCCAGCAGGTGCCCAGGCCACGCTCACGGGCGGCCAGCATGAAGCTCCAGGCGGCCTGGACGACTGAGCCGCCCTCGGCGACGACATCGGTGGGACGCTCCGACCGGGTCGTCACGCAGGGGATGAGCAGCACCGGGCTGCGGTGCATGTTCTCCGCCAGGTAGACCGCGGAATCGATCACCCGCTGCTGCTGTGCCGCCCAGATCCTGTCTCCGCCAACGAATCTCCCGCCGGTGGAGCGACCGTCCCCGGCCGTCCGGTCGGCGAGGGTGGGTCCGCGAACGTACGCCTCGAACCCGCGCCGGTAGAGACCGGCGATCGCCTCGATATTGTCGCGTTCGGTCACGAGCACGAAGTGCCAGGTCTGCATGTTGGAGGCCGTCGGGGCCTGGACGGCCAGCTCGATGCACTCCCGGAGCACCGATTCGGGCACTGGACGCTCGAAGTCCAGCCGCTTGCGCACCGCCCGGGTCGTGGAGAGCATCTCGTCGGTCGACAGCCCAAGCCTCGTCACACCAGGAAGCGTACGCGCTCGTCCCGAGTGGCCAACGAACCGCCGTGACGCCACAGCGCCGTAGCCGGCCCGCGGTGAGCGTCGATCCCGCGTCGGGGGCGGCGGACTCCGGCGCGTCGCGGGGCCTAGGAGGGCTCGTACAGACCCCCGAGGGTCGGCACCAGCGGGGCGGAGCGGCTCCAGTTGTTGAAACTCAGCACGCCGTCGACATCCCGGGCGGCGGGTTTGAAGTCGCTGCCGATCGTGTAGGCCACCGGGATCATGGCGAACTGCCGCACCTCGGCGTACGGGATGCCCAGCAGTTCGGCCACCTCCTCCTCCCACATGAGGTGCAGGGTGGTCCAGCAAGTGCCCAGGCCACGCTCGCGGGCCGCCAGCATGAAGCTCCAGGCGGCCTGGATGACCGAGCCGGCGCCTTCGATCACGTGGCGCGGATCCTCCGAGCGCCCCGCCGCGCACGGGATGAGCATCGCCGGGACGCGGTGCATGTTCTGCACCAGGTGGATCCCCGAGTCGGTGACGCGGTCCTGCTGCGCGCCCCAGGCGGGGTCGCGCTCGGCTCTGGCGCGGGACGAGGCGATGAATCTGCCCCGGTTCAGGTCCGAACCGCGCCGGTAGATGGCGGCCAGCGCCTCCACTTTGGCCCGCTCGGTCACGAACACGAAGTGCCAGCTCTGACCGTTGGAGGAAGTGGGGGCCTGTACGGCGAACCGGGCGCACTCCGCCAGCAACGATTCCGGCACGGGGCGGTCGAAGTCCAGGCGCCTGCGTACCGCCCGGGTGGTGAGCAGCATCTCATCGGCGCTGAGTCCGAGTCTGGTGGTCATCCCCGCAGCGTAGGCCCGCGTCCTGCGGCGTTCAGGAGTTCGCGGTGACCGTCTCGAGGACCTCGCCGAAGCGGTCCAGTGCCGCGGCCCGGCGGGTGGGCACGTGCTCGGTCGGCCAGCCCTCGACGGCCTCGTAGTTCCGCAGCACGTGGCGGCTGATCGTCACCTTGTGCACCTCGTCGGCGCCGTCCACCAGCCGGGAGGCCCGCGCCTGGCGGTACATGCTCTCCAGCGGCAGGTCGGCGCTGAACCCCAGCGATCCGTGCACCTGTATGGCGCGGTCGATGGCGTTGTACAGCATCCGGGTGCCGTACACCTTGATCATGGCGATCTGGGTGCGCGAGGCCGACGCCCCGTGGCGGTCCATGTGCCAGGCGGCGTGCATGCACAGCAGCTTGGTGGCCTCGATCTCCATCTTGGTCTCGGCGATCATGTCCTGGATCATCTGCTTGTCCGCCAGCAGCGATCCGTGCGAGGTGCGCGACAGCGCCCGCTCGCACATCATGTCGAAGGCCCGGCCGGCCTGACCGAGCCAGCGCATGGCGTGGTGGATGCGGCCCGGGCCAAGCCGCTTCTGCGCCAGCACGAACCCCTCGCCGGGCTCGCCGATGATGTTCGTCGCCGGCACCCGCACGCTGTCGTAGACGATCTCGGCGTGGCCGCCGGGCCGGGGCGGACCTTCGATGTGCGGCTCGCCCATGTTCGGGATGTCACGCACGATCCGCACGCCTGGCGCGTCCGCCGGCACCACGATCATCGAACAGCCCTGGTAGGGGTGGACGTCGGGATTGGTCACCACCATGACGATCAGGAAGTCGGCCACGGAGCCGTTGGTGGTGAACCACTTGTGGCCCGAGACGACGTACTCGTCGCCGTCGAGGGTCGCCCGGGTGCGGATCAGG
>JAGWAK010000092.1 GCA_021296435.1 Acidimicrobiia bacterium | reverse complement strand
GGCCACCCAACTCGCGGCAACCGGGGAGGTGGCCGAGGTCACGTTCAACACCGAGCACATGACTTATCCCTATGGCGCCCACGCGGCGGTGGCGCGCGTCGATCCGGGAACCGGCGGGGTGACCGTGGAGCGCTTCATCGTGGCCTATGACGTGGGTCGGGCGGTGAACCCGATGCTCGTCGAGGGCCAGATCATCGGCGGCGTCGCCCAAGGGATCGGCGGTGCGCTGCTGGAGTTGTTCGCCTACGACTCCGACGGCCAGCCGCTCGCCACGTCGTTCATGGACTACCTCATGCCCACGGTTGCCGAGCAGCCGCCCGTGGAGGTGCTACTGAGCGAGGACGCGCCCAGCCCGCTGAACCCCCTCGGCCTCAAGGGGGCCGGCGAGGGCGGCACGACCGCCTGCGGCGCGGCCATCGCCGCGGCCATCGACGACGCCATCGGTCGCCCGGGTGCGGTCACCTCACTGCCGGCAACGCCCGAACTGGTCCGCTCGCTCCTCCGCACGTAGCGTTGCCGGACGCAGCGCCTCTCAGGAGGTGACGGCGGCGAGGGTCCAATCCAGGATGTCGGCGGGGCCGTCGTCGCGGTGGGCGGTCACCCGGACCCGCACGGCACGGAGGCGTCCCTGGCCTGCGGGGATCTCGCCGAGCAGCGTGTGGGTGAACGAGAGCAGATCGTCCTCGAACGCCGGACCGGTGTGGTTGCAGTAACCCCAGGCCACAACCGTCGCCATGCCGTGGAGTACCCGGCTGAGCGAGGCTTGGGCCATGCCGACCACTTGCAGCCCGTTCACCAGGCGGCGCCCGTATGGCGAGACTTCCGCATCGCGGTGCACGAACGCCAGGTTGTGGGTGAGATGCAGGAGTGCCGGTGTGTTGTCGATGTAGTCCCGCAGCGGATCGGTCACGGTAGTGCCGACCTCCCAGGTATCCGGTTGTCCCAGCAGGTAGAGCCGCCAGCCGCCCGGCACCAACTCTGCAGACGCCTCGAGGTCGACCCCCCCGGTGGGATGGTCGGTGTCGGCGCCGCTGCCGATGTCGTCGGCGAACCCTGGCAGGTCCGTCCCCCTGGTGGGCAGCAGCGGGCAGCGCTGGTAGGTCGCCGCTGGGGTGCCGTCGGCGGTGCTCTCGCAGGCCACGAGCACCATGCCGCGCGGCGGCCGGTCGGGACGGGGGCGCCCGTCGCGCATCGCCAGTACCCGGACGGTGGTGTCCAGGGTCTGGCCCTGGAACACCGGGTGCGGGAGGCGCACGTCCCGGTAGAAGAGGTTGGCGACGACGCGCCGGCTGACGGTGGTGGTGTGGCCCACCGACAGCGCCATCACGAGGCCGGGGCTGACGAGCGGCGCATCCGAACCGGTGACCTCGGCGCAGATCCGCCTGTTTTGCACCAGCGGGAGCCGCTCGCCGACGAGCGCCTGGTAGACGGCGCAGAGGCCGCTGTCGAGGGTCACGCCCGGCTGGCGGGGGAGTTCGGTGCCGGGGCGCAGCAGGTCGTAGTACGGCCCGTCGAGGGGGATCTGCCCGCCGCTGGGCGACAGGTCGTCCGGACTCACGCGCGCAGACCCGAGAAACGGTTGAGGCGCAACGAGTTCCCGAGCACGAAGAGCGAGGATAGCCCCATGGCCGCGGCGGCTATCTCGGGACGCAGCAGCCCGACCGCCGCCAGCGGGATGGCGGCGGTGTTGTAGACGAAGGCCCAGAACAGGTTGCCCCGGATGGTCCCGAGCGTGCGCCGGGCGAGGGTTAGAGCGTCCACCGCCAGCCGCAGATCGTCCCCCACGAGGGTCAGATCCGAGGCCTCGGCGGCCACGTCGGCGCCGGTGCCGATGGCCACGCCCACTTCGGCGGCCGCCAGGGCGGGGGCGTCGTTCACGCCGTCGCCCACCATCGCCACGCGCTGCCCGGTGGCCTGCAGGCGCTCGATCTCGGCCACCTTGCCGGCGGGCGTCAATTCGGCGAGGGTGCGATCGATCCCCACCTGCCGCCCGACCTGCTCCGCGGCCGCTCTGTTATCGCCGCTCAGAAGCACGACCTCGATGCCGGCTCGCTTCCAGTCGGCCACCGCCGCGGCGCTCGACGGCTTCACACGATCCGCCAGCGCAAGGAAACCCCACGCCGATCCGTTGCTGCCCACGAACACGAGCGTGTGCCCCGCGGCGGCGTGGTCGGCTGCGGCCCGCTCCAGCGTCGCCGGTACCTGCTCGAAGAGTTGGGCGCGCCCCACCATGAGGATGTCCTCGTCCGGGTCGCCGGTTGCGGGGTCCCGCTCGGCCGGCGTCGAGTTGGCACGTGCGCCCGCCCGCACCAGCCGCCCTTGAACGCCGAAGCCCGGCAGGTTGCGGAAGTCCGCCACGTCGAACCCGTCCTCGGGGAGCCGCCCGCCACCGGTCCCGGGATCTCCGCGAGGCCGGCCGGCTGCGGCTCGCACGATGGCTGCTGCGACGGGGTGCTCCGATCTGGCTTCCAGTGCTGCCGCCGTCGCCAGCAACTCGGCTGTGTCGATCCCTTCTGCGGTCTCGACGGCCACCACCTCGAGGCGCCCCTCGGTCACGGTGCCGGTCTTGTCGAGCGCCACAACGTCGAGGTGGCGCGCCGCCTCGAGGGCGTCGGGACCCCGGATGATCACACCCATGCGGGCACCTCGGCCGCTCCCGGCCATGAAGGCCGCCGGTGTGGCGAGCCCCAGGGCGCACGGGCAGGCCACGATGAGCACCGCCACTGCGGGACTGATGGCGGCCCCGGCGGACTCCAGGAGCAGCCAGGCCACCAGGGTAGCGACGGCTACCAGGACGACGGCGGGCACGAAGACCGCTGAGATCCGGTCGGCGAGGCGCTGGATGGGCGCCTTGCGCGATAGCGCCTCGCTCACCAACCGCACAACCTGGGCCAGGGTGCCGTCCGCTCCCACGCGGCGGGCCTCCACCACCAGGGATCCGTGGGTGTTGAGCGTCCCGCCGGTCACCTCGTCGCCGGGAGCGACTTCGGTAGGTACCGGTTCGCCGGTCACGATCGAGGTGTCGACCGCCGAGTGCCCCTCGGTCACGACGCCGTCGGCGGCGATCCGCTCACCGGGTCGGACCAGGTACCGCGTGCCGACCACCAGCTGCGACGGTGGGATGTCACTGCCGTCTGGCAGGCGTACGGTGCCCGCGCTTAGGCCCACGAGCGCGCCGATGGCGTCGCCGGCTCGCCTCCGGGCACGCGTCTCGAGGTGGCGACCCGCCAGCACGACCGCCACGATCACCGCCGCCGTGTCGAAGTAGACGTGCCCGTCGAGGCCGCCGATGGTGATGATCGCCGACCATCCCCAGGCCACGAGCGACCCGAGCGATACCAGCGTGTCCATGGTGGCGTGCCCCCGCCGCACGGCGCGCCAGCCGGGTCGGTGGAACACCATCCCGCTGGTCAGCACCACCGGCATTGTGAGTCCCAGCACGAGCCACTCCCAGCCCGTGAAGCGCAGCGCCGAGATGGACGAGATCACCATCGAGGCCGCGGCCAGGACCAGCGTCGCCACCAGCGCCTTCCCGGAGGTCCAGTGGGGCTCGTCGCCTTCGAGGTGGAGTTCACCCGGCGCGGCCCGGTACCCGAGGCCGGCGATGCGATCCAGCAGGTCGCGTTCGCTCAGCAGATCCGGGTCGTAGGCCACGCTGGCGCGGTTGGCCGCGAAGTTGACGTGGGCGGCGGAGACGCCCTCGGTCGCGTGCAACTCGCTCTCGATACGGGTCGCGCAGGCGCCACAGGTCATGCCGCTGACGGTGACGTCGAGGCGGGCCGGTTGCTGCGGCGAGCCGGGAAGTTCGGCTCCGCCGGGGAGTGCTGTCGGTGCCAGTGGTTCACCTCCCACTCGTTCCCCAGCGTATTGGGTTCGGAGGCCGCCGCGGAGGCCTCTACGATGCCGCCGATGCGGCTCTCCAGCGGTCACCGGACCGGCTACCACCGCAGATTCGGACTGCTGGCGACGGCGATCCACCTGCCTGCGGCGTTGCTGGCGCGTTGGGACATACCGCGGGTGTTGCCGGTGCCGGCACCGGCGATCTTCGCCGGCAACCATCGCAGCATGTTCGACATCGTGGTGGGGTTCCGCCTTTTCTGGAACTTCCGGGCCTCGATGCACATCGTGGTCGCCAAGCGCTACTTCGACCATTGGCTGATGGGTCGGCTGCTGCGGGCGGGGGGATGTATCCCGATGGAGGCCGGTCGGGCTGCCCTGGGTGGCGTCAAGGCCTGCCTCGAGGCTCTCGAGCGCGGCGAGTCGGTGGTCATCATGCCCGAAGGGCGCGTGATCCCTCCCTCCGAGCGCCCCGAAGGTGTCGGGCCACCCGGCGCGGGGATCGGCATCCTGGCGGCCCGCAGCGCTGCCCCGCTGGCGCTGTGCGCCATCACGGGCACCGACGAGGTGTGGCCCCTGGGTCGCCGGTTGCCGCGCCTGCGGTTCGGTCGCCGGCCGACAGTGCGCGTGCTGGTGGAATCGCTAGTGCCGCTGGAGCCGGGTGACCGTCGCGATCGCGAGCGCGTGGCGGCGGCGGTGATGCAGGGACTGGCGGAGCTCCTGAAGCCGCCGGAGGACTCGACGCCGCCGGAGGACTCGACGCCGCCGGAGGACTCGACGCCGCCGGAGGGCTCGGCGTCGTCGGGGTGAGCGACGACTGTCGCTAACCCGACATCCGCCGGGCGAGGCGCCGCATGCCGGCCAACCAGCGATCGGGGTCGTCGGCTCGGCGCCTGGCGTACGTCGCGACCGCCGGGTGCGGCAGGACGAGGAACCGACCCTCGCGCAACGCCTCGGCCGTGGCGTCGGCGACCGCATCGGGCTCCAGGACCCCGTCGGTCGCCGCGGCCGACGGGGGCACCACGTCGTCGCCCGGCGACGCCGCCGGTGTGGGCCCGCCGCTGGAGTCCTCCAGCAACGGCGTGCGCACCGCCTGCGGGCACAACGCTGCGACCTGGACGCCGCGGTCTCCGTAGCTGATGGCCAGCCACTCGGCGACGGCAACCGCCGCATGCTTGGTGACGGCGTAGGAGACCGAGTCGAGTTGTGTCAGCAGCCCCGCCGCCGAGGCGGTCACCACGAAGGTGCCGCCGCCGCGCTCGGTCCAGCGAGGCAGTAACACGCGCGCCGCGTGGACGTGCGCCATCACGTGGACCTCCCAACTCTGCTGCCAGCCGGCGGCCGCCGTGTCGATGCCGCCGGGTACCAGCAGACCGGCATTTGAGCAGTAGATCTCCACGGGGCCGAGCGTGGCCTCAGTGTCTTCGATCAGCCGGTGGGTGGCGTCGGCGTCGCGCACGTCCAGGAAGCGAGCCTGCCCCCCGAAGTCCGCGGCCACCTCCCCAGCGCCGGCAGCGTCGAGGTCGGTGACCACCACGAACGCGCCGTCGGCCGCGAGGCGTCGGGCCAGGGCCGCCCCGATGCCGCTCGCCCCGCCCGTCACGACCGCCACGGCGCCCGGGCGGGGTGGGTAACGGCCTGCGCCCGGCGGAGCGTCCGGTCCGGTCCGCGGCCACCGATCGGGCTGGCGCTGCGGACGTGGCGGATCGGTCTGTGATGACGTGGCCTGCACTGGCCCGCTCCGGGTTGGGTCGGTCCGTCCTGGCACGGTTCGGAGGTTAGATCCGGGGACAGTGCAAGGTGCGTGCGCCGGCCACGGTTGCAGCGGCTGCCGTGCCCAGGCGTTGACTTCCGTGTGCCGAATCCCGGCTCCTGGGCCAGCGTGTCGATTCTCGGGAGCGGCACCCGGCGCCCCGCCTGCCGTTTCGGTTGCAAGTCCCCGTAAGGTCCGGGAGAAGGTTCAGCCGTGGCGCCGGGTTCTTGCCGGTCCCGGGGCGCGAGCCGCCTGCCACCGGGGCCGCGGCCCATTGCCGGTCTACAGGCGACCCACGACGAGGAGACGACGAGACTGAGGATGCGCCGAGGAACTTCGCAGGTGTGGAGGCCGCTGCTACTGGCGGCGGTCCTGCTGGGTTCAGTCCTGCTGCTGGGTGCCGCCTGCGGTGGGAGCGACGCCGGCCCGGCGCCCCAACCCCCGCCACCGGCCGGCGAGACCGGAGCCACCGGAGACGTCGAGCCGCGATCCGCTGCCGGCGCCGAGTCGTCCCCGCGAGCCGAGTCGTCCCCGCGAGCCGAGTCGTCTCCCCAAGCCGCGGCGCCATCACCGCCGGCAGAGGAGTCCGCGCCGCCAGCTACTGAGACCGAACCGCCCGCGGCCGGCGGGGGTCGGGTCGGTGCCGACCTGGATGATGTCGTGCCCACGGTGTCGACGATGGCCCAGTCGTCCGCGCCGCCGCCGGTGGCGTCGCCCGATGGCACCGGGGACGCCCCCGAGGGGGTCGAGGGTGCTGTCGTCGTGCCGGTGACCAGCAACGAGCACGTCCGCTACGACGTCGAGTACCCGACGTCGCCTCCCGCCGGCGGCCCGCACCTGGGCATCTGGCTGAACTGCGGCTTCTACACGGTGCCCGTCCTGGACGAGTTGGCCGTCCATTCCCTCGAGCACGGAGTGGTCTGGGTGACGTATCGATCCGACGTGGGGGCTGCGACGCTCGGCGAGTTGCAGGCGCTGGCCGCGCAGTCGTCGCACATTCTGGCCTCGCCGTATGAGGATCAATCGTCGCCGCTGGTGCTCAGCGCCTGGGCACGCCAACTCCACCTGGACTCGATTCAGGATCCTCGCTTCGATCAGTTCCTGGATGTGTATCTCTTCGACGGTCCGACGGCCCCCGAGCCCGGGGCGGCCTGCTCGGGGGCGGTGGGTGTGCCTCCCGAGCACCCCGAGGCGATCCCGCAGCAGGGATGAGCACCGGTCCGCCGAAACGCCGCTCCAGCAGCCGCCCTGGCGGGGACAGAGCGTCTGCGGGATCCCAACGGAGGCGCCGGCGCGGCACGCCAGATCGCTCCCGCTGGTGGCGCATCGTGCTCTCTGTGGACATCGCCAGCAGCCGCACTGGCGGAGACGGAGCCTCGGCGGGGGCTCAGCGGCGGCGCCGGCGTCGCAGCCCGGACCGTTCCCGCCTGTGGCGCATCGTGTTGTGGGGCGCCGTCGCCGCCGGCTTGGCCTGGATCGCCGTGGCGATGATTCTGTTCCTCGGCGACGACGAGGAGCTGCCGCCGCCGCGCCCGGTGGAGATCTCCGCAGGCGCCGCGGGCTGCACCCCGCTGGAATTCAGCGTGGAGCCCGGCGAGAGCGTGGTCTTCCGCGTGACCAACACCACCGACAGCGACTTCGAGGTGATCGTGACCGACGAGGCCGGCGTGGCCCTGCGCGCCTCACCGGGTTACGACCCCGACGAGCCGGTGAACGTCGGCGCCGGGGGTGCTGACCTACAGCTGGTGTCCGGTGCCGCCGCGCCCCGGTTGCTGGCGGCCGGCGTTTTGGCCCACGACGGCCACGAGACCGAGGAGGGCTCGAACGCCACCGCCGACTTCCGCTACCGGATGATCGTGGCCGAAAACGGGGTGCGGATCATGATCGTCACCTTCCCCGAGATCGGCGAGTTCGCCCCTCTGACCCGCATTCTCTGCGCCGCGCTCAGACCGGACGGCGAGTTGGACCTCACGATGCCCGTGGGTGTCATCGAGGTGACCGGCGGCTGAGCTGGGCCTGCCGTTACGGCACCCGTGTGGCTCGCCGTCGCCGGAGTCGGGACGGACTCCGGGTCGGGACGGACATCGGGTGGGATCCTTCGGCCGGAGAGTACAGTTGGCTGCAACGTGCTTCCCCACGCAGACGAGTCCGGGAGGGCAAGGATGGATTGGAGTCAGATCGCAACGATCGCCGGTCTGATCATCGTTCTGTTCGGCTGGTTGAAGCTCGACATCCGTGATCTGCGCGTGGAGATGTGTGCCGGCTTCGACCGTACCGAAGGGCGGTTGAACGATCAGGGCGAGCGTTTGGCGCGCATCGAGGGACACCTGGAGATCGGGAACACAGAGGCCTAACCGGGCGACCTCAGCGGTTGCCAGGCGAGCTTCAGCGCAACTGCGTCGCGTTGAGGGAGGCCAGGATCTCGGCCCCGCAGGTGACCGCGGATGCCAGGCCCACGGCCTGTGGCAGCAGTTGCCGACAGAAGAACCCGGCGGTGACCTGCTTGGCCTCCAGGGCCTCGGCCTCGGCTCCGATTGCTCCCGCGGCGAGCTCGCTGCGGGCGGCTTCGGCCGACCGGGCGAGTAGCCAGGCACCCACCACGCTGGCCAGCAGTCGCAGGTACGGCGCGGCACCCGCCAGCGCGGCATCGCCGGGATGCGCCAGCAGCCAGTCGGTACAGGCGCGAGCGGCGGCGACGGACTCGGTGAGCGGCTCCCGCAGGGTCGCCAGGTCGGGATGCAGTTCTTCGGCGGTGCCGGCGATGCGGTCCAGCAACTCGTGCACCACGGCCCCGTCGCGCATCGGCAGCTTGCGACCAACGAGGTCGATGGCCTGGATGCCGTTGGTGCCCTCGTAGATGGCGGCGATGCGCACGTCCCGGCAGTACTGCGCGGCGCCCGTCTCCTCCACGTAGCCCATCCCGCCGTGGATCTGCAGAGCCACCGATGTGGTCTCGTTCGCCACATCGGTGCACCAGGCCTTCGACAGCGGTGTCAGCAGGTCGCACAATTCCTGCGCGGCCCGCCGCTCGTCTCCCTCGGGTAGGTGCTGGGCCAGGTCCAGGGCGGTGGCGTTGTAGTAACAGAGGCAGCGCATGGCCTCGATATAGGCCTTCTGGGTCAGCAGCATGCGCTGCACGT
>JAGWAK010000005.1 GCA_021296435.1 Acidimicrobiia bacterium | reverse complement strand
CCCAGAGCAATGCGGCCAGCCGCAGCGACTCCTCCGGCGCCACCGAGTCCAGGAGTGCCACGCCAGCGGCGGGGTCCAACTCCGCGGCGGCCAACTCCGGCACGATCTCGACCAGCACGCCCGTCCGCGCCAGCAGGTCGGCGCCGGCGGCGGCGGACTCGGCGACCAGCAGCAGCGAGAGTTCCCGCGCGCAGCGCTCAGCCGACACGATCGCCAGACGGCTGCGGAGTCCACGCATGGCGGCCTCGAGATCCGGCTCAGCTGTCAAGCCCAGCGTGGCCACGAACCGGCCCGCGCGGAGGATCCGCAGCGGGTCCTCGCTAAAGGAAAGCTCGGCTGAGCGGGGCGTGCGCAGGCGGCCCCGCTCCAGGTCCTCCCCGCCGCCGAACGGATCGATCAGCTCGGTGGTCTCCGCCGCCGCCGGGCTGGTGGGCACCTCGAACGCCATGGCACCGATGGTGAAGTCGCGCCGTGTCAGGTCGGCCAGCAGGTCGCCGCCGTAGGTCACCTCGGGCCGGCGCGAGCCTGTCACGTAGACCTCGGCGCGGTGCGTGGTGATCTCGACGGTCCGATCCTCACGGCGGCAGCCCACCGTGCCGAACCGCTCGCCCTGGGTCCAGACGGTGTCGGCCCAGCCGGTCAGGATTCGCCGGACGACCTCCGGGCGGGCATCGGTGGTCATGTCCACCTCGTCCTGGGGGCCCAACGGCGTACCACCCAAGAGACTCCGTACCGCTCCTCCCACCACGTACAGCCGCCAAGCCCCGGCGTCGGCGAACTGCCGGCCCCAGGGAACCAGCATGGCTGCGGCGCTACGGATCGTGGCCAGGCTCATCGCCACCCCGGCGGGCGCGGCCCGGTCACTCAGCGATCCAGGTGCAGCCGGGCAGCAGCGTCCACGACGGCACCTCCCGGCCCGCCCGCGGTGACAGGCTCCGGCCGGTACGACACGCCGGCGAGCGCGGCGACGCAGGCGGCTGCACTGGCCCCCAGCGCCGCCAGGTCGTATCCCCCTTCCAGGAACGCCACGATGCGCCCCGCCGGCGCGGTGGCCGCCACAGCCGCCGTCAGGTCGGCGAAGTCGCCGGCGCTCAGACCCAGCATGGTCAGCGGATCGGCTCGGTGGGCATCGAAGCCCGCCGACAGCAGCACCCACGTGGGCGCGAACCGCTCGGCGACCGGTGCCACAACCTCGTCGAAGGCGCGCCGGAAGACGTCGCCGGTGGCCCCCGGCGGCAGCGGAACGTTGAGCGTCGTGCCGCGCCCGGCTCCGGTGCCGATCTCGTCGATGGCACCCGTGCCCGGGTACGCCGGGAACTGGTGCAGCGAGACGTACAGCACGTCGGGGGACTCATAGAAGATGTCCTGCGTGCCGTTCCCGTGGTGGGCGTCGTAGTCCACGATCAGGACGCGCTCACCCTCGGCGACCAGCCGCGCCGCGGCGATGGCCACGTTGTTGAAGAGGCAGAACCCCATCGACCGGAACGGTGTGGCGTGATGACCGGGCGGCCGCACGGCGCAGAAGGCGGCCTCGCCGCGGCCGGCCGCCAGTTCCGCCACGGCAGTGAGGCCGGCACCCGCCGCCAGCCGGGCCGCCACAACCGATCCCCCACTGAGCACGGTGTCGGGGTCGAGGGCCCCGCCGCCGCCGGCAGCGAGGGCGGTGGCCCGGGCCACGACGTCGGCGCCATGCACCATCCGCAGGTCCGCAGCAGTGGCCTCGCCGGGGGTGCATTCCACGAGGGCGTCCCCGAGTCCCGCTGCGATCACACCCTCGTGCACCGCGTCGACGCGCCGGGGACGCTCGGGATGTCCCCGGCCTGGATCGTGGTCGAGGCAGCGCTCGTCGGCGAGGAACAGAACCGTCACCACGGCGAGCCTAACCCAGGGCCCTTTCGGGACATTCGTGACTGTGGCGCACATTAGGGTCAGGCCGGGAGAACCGACGGTCCGGCCACTGAGGAGGATCCGCCATGAGCAGCATCCGCATCGTCACCGACAGCGCCAGCGATCTCACCGACGATCTGATCGAGCAGTGGGGGATCAGCGTCATACCATTGATCGTCACCTTCGGTGATGAGCCCCTCGTCGACGGGGCGGAGCTGGCGCCGCAAGACTTCTATGCACGCATGAGCGCCGCAGAGGAGTTGCCCACCACCGCGGCGCCCTCTCCGGGGCAATTCGAGGAGGTGTTCAGAGGCCTCGCCGCCGACGGCGCCACCGGGATCGTCTGTGTCAACCTCTCCTACGAGCTCTCGGTTACGGGGCCGGCAGCCGTCACAGCCGCCAAATCCGTGTCAGACCAGGTCGAGGTTCGCTGTGTGGACTCGCGCTCGCTGACAAGCGGGCTCGGTTCGATCGTCCTCGAGGCGGCTGCCGCCGCCGCGGACGGCCAATCGCTCGACGAAATCGAGGCGCTCTGCGCCGACATGGCCGAGCGCACCCGCATGTTCGGCGCCATCGACACCATGGAGAACCTTCGCAAGGGCGGCCGCGTGGGCGGCGCCAAGGCGATGGTGGGTTCGATGCTGTCGATCAAGCCCATCGTTGACGTGAGCAGCGGGCGAGTCGAGGAAGCCGCCAGGACCCGAACCCGGCGCCGTTCCTTCGCCTGGCTGCGTGACCGGATCCTCGACGACGAACCGGTCACCCACCTCTGCGTCGGGCACGGCGCCGCGGAGGACATGGACGACTTCCTGGCGCTGCTCGGCACCTCGATCGACCTCGAGCGGGTGCGCACCGGCTGGATCGGCCCGGTCATCGGCACTCACGCAGGTCAGGGAGTGATCAGCGTCACATACGTGGTCGCCGGCGACGACTGACGCCGGTGACCGCATCCGCCGGAGGCAACAGCGAGCGACGGCCCGGCGGAGCGCCGGCCGGGCAGATCCTCAAGGGGCGCTACCGACTCCTGCACTCCCTGACAGCCAGTCCCCGAACCGAACTCTGGACGGCACGCGACGAGGTTCTGGACCGGACGGTGCTGGTGAAGCTCCTGCACCTCGCGCCCGGCGACGCGGCAGTCCGGGAGCGCTTCGGAAGCGAGGCCCGGGCCGTGGCGCGGCTCGCCCACCCCGGCATCGTGGCGATCTACGACACGCTCCTCGAGCCCGATGTCACAGGTCTCGTCCTCGAGCACGTCGAGGCCACCCCCCTCAGCCGGTTTCTCCACGAGGGCGGCGCAGTCTCGGTGGGGGAGGCCCTAAGCATCGCCCTGCAACTGGCCGACGCGCTCGCTGCGGCCCACGATCAGGGGGTCCGCCACTGCAACCTGTCGCCCGACAGTGTCTGGCTCTGCGGCGATCAGCGCATCAAGATCACGGACTTCGGAAGCGCTTGGGCCCTGGGCGGGGTGGCGACCGGCGACCTGCCGGCCTCCGCCTGGGCACAGGAGCAGGCCGACATCCGCGCCCTGGCCGGTGTACTGCGGGGCTGCCTCGGCTCTGGTGGCGACCCGGACGACCTGCCGCAGGACCTGGCGGCCTTCATTGCCGAGGCGGAGCCCCACCCGGCCGGGAGCCGGTTCGGCTCGATCACCGAGGCACGGTCCTTCCTGGCATCGGTGCGCGGCGTGTCCCCACCTTTGGAGCTTCCCGAAATCGACTTCCCGGCCAGCACTCCCGAACCTTCCTCGCCGTATACCCCGCCGGCACCCGAGCCAATCGCCCGTCCGCGCCGATTCCCGCGGGCCTTGGCGGTCGCGCTGGTTGCCGCCGCCGTGGCGGCGGCGCTCGTCGTCCCGGCGCTCACCGGTGACGATCCGCCCGCCCCGGATCCCCCGCCGCCGGCACCCCTGATCGTCACGACCCAGGCACCGGAGGCTCCGTCGGGCGGCGAGCAGCCCCCATCGGCCGCAGCCGTGCCCGACCAGACCGGCGACGCCGACGACGAGATCGTGAACGAGGTGGAGACCACCGGCGACGAATCCCCGGCCCCGGAGGCGGTCGGCTCGCTGCCGCCTGGCGACGCCGGTGTGGCGGTCGTGGACGTGCGGACCGTCACCTTCCGCCCGCAGGTAGCCGACGCGGACGACCCCGACGCCCTCCGCACCCTCGACGGCGATCCCTCCACGCACTGGGCTACGCCGGGTCTCAGTGCCGGGGACAGCACCGTTGGCGGTGTCGGGCTGGAGCTCCGCCTCGCCGAACCCACCGTCGTGTCACAGTTGGCGGTCACCTCCGACACGGCCGGCTGGGAGGCGGCGGTCTTCGTCGGCGAGGGCGGCCACGAGCGCTTAAGCGACTGGGGCCCGCTCGTCGACCAGCAGGTCAACACCACCGGTCACATGGTCCTCGGCCTGGCCGACCAGCAGGCGGCCTCGGTGCTGCTGTGGATCCCCGACCCCCGGGCGGCCTTGACCGATGAGATCCGCATCGCCGAGATAATCATCTCGTCGGCACCCGACCCCGCAGTACGCTGAGTCGATCGGTCGCCAGTTCCGCGAGGGCCTAGATCGCAACCCTGCCGTGCCGCGCCGGCAGCGCCCGGCGCCGGCGACCCGGCAGCGGAGGCAACTCTCCGACGCCGACCTTGCGAGAGCGGCCTCGAGGGACGACCGGGACGCCATGGAACTCCTGCTGCGCCGTCACTATCCCCGCATCTACGCCGTCTGCCGCCGGCTCGCCGGCAATGACGCCGACGCCGCCGACGCCGCGCAGGAGGCACTCATCGCGATCAGCCGCGGCCTGAAAAGGTTCGACGGCAGGTCCAGCTTCTCAACCTGGAGCTACCGCGTCGCCACCAACGCCTGCCTGGACGAGTTGCGTCGCCGGCAGCGGCGCCACGCCGGACCCCTGCCGGAGCAGCTCGCCGGCAGGCGCGCCGATCCCGTCGGAGAGGGAATCAGCACGCGCCTCGACCTCGACGCGGCGCTGGGGGCGCTCGCTGAGGAGTTCCGCGTACCGGTGGTATTGCGGGACCTGGCGGGGCTCAGCTACGACGAGATCTCCGAAGTTCTCAGGATCCCGCCCGGCACCGTGCGGTCACGCATTGCCCGCGGGCGGGCGCGGCTCGTCGAGATGCTCGGCGAGGGGAACCAGACGCCCGCTGCGGAACGTCAGAAGAGCGACGAGCCATGAACGATCACCGCCTTCCCCCCGACGAAGCGGCTTCGGCCTTCCTCGACGGCGAACTCGGCGCCGCCGAGGCGGAGGCCGTCCGCCGGCATTCCCGCCTGGCGGCACGCGCCCGCGCGCTGCGCCGCGCCGCCGACGCCGTCGGCGAGGACGTGGCGCCGCCGCCGGGCGCAGCCGACGCCGCTATCGAGGCCGCCCTCGCGGACTTCGACGCCCGTCGCACATCGGCAGCGGAGCCGGCACAACGGCGACCCCGCAGCCTCTCGGTCATCACCGGCGTGGCGGCGGCCGTGGCCATCGGCTTCATCGTGGCCGCCGCGGTGGGACTGTTCGCCGGGCGGGGAGCCGTCGAGGACGCGGACACCGCCGCGGCACCCGCCCCACAAGCGGCCGCCGCGCCGGCACCGGCGCCCGCCGCCGAGCCTCCGCCGCCGGCACCGGAGGCCGAACCTGCGCCGCCGCCGGAGGCGCAGCCTGCCGCGGACGAGGCAATGGCCCTTGCGCCACCCGCAACCACCGCCGCGGTCGAGCCGTTTGCGACCGCGCCAGCCACGACCGCCCCTCTGCCCCTCGACCCGCCGGAGGTGGCAGCCGCTGAACCGGGCGCCGCGCTGGCCGACGCTCAGGCACAGGCAGAAGCGGCCCAAGCCGAGGCGGCCGAAGCCAGAGCAGCGGCGACTGACACACCAGCGGCAGAAGCCGCGGCAGCAGTCGCCGAGCCTGCGCCGCCGCCGGAGGCCGAACCTGCGCCGCCGGCGGAGGACGAGATGGAGGCCCTGGACGATACGGGCCCGTCGCCCACCCTCGGAGCGGATCCAGCGCCCGAGGAGGCCTGTGCCGGCGTCATCGGCGACAGAACAGTCGAACTCCGGCTCACCCTTGGCGGCGCACCCATTCTCGTCCTCGGAACCTCCGATGGGTCGCTCACCGCGCTCGACGGCACTACGTGCGCGGAGATCCCGCCGCCCGACGGCACCGAAATGGTCGCGGACCAGGCGCCGGACGGCTGCGCCGCCGCCCTCGGAGACGGCAGAGTCGAACTGCGGCTGACCTTCACCGGCACGCGGATCCTCGTGGTCCGGACCTCCGATGGGCCGCTCACCGCGCTCGACGGCACCACCTGTGGGGGGATCCCGGCCGGCTAACCCGCCTCGGTAGACTTTCGACTTCATGCCGCTCGACCCGTCGGATTCGCAGGTCCGTGCCCTGCCGGGGCTGTCTGAGGACTGGCCCCGCCGGGTCGCCGACCGGATCGTGGGGATCGTGGGCCGCATCCGCGCCGCCACCGACCGGCCCACCGCGAACCTTGCCCGCCGGCTCGTCTACGGGCTGATCATGATCGTGCTGGCCGTCTTGATGCTGGTACTCGGCGTCATCGGGCTCGTGCGGCTCATCGACTCCTACCTGCCTGGCGAGGTGTGGGCCACCTACGTCCTGTTGGGGGCATTCTTCTGTGGCATTGGCCTGCTGCTGTGGGCCAAGCGCCCCCGACGCGCCGCCTCGCGGCAAGCCACGTGACCTCCTCTCCCCGCGAGGTCGTCATCGTCGGCTCGGGCCCCGCGGGACTCACCGCCGCCATCTACTGCGCCCGCGCCAACCTGGAGCCTCTGGTCTTCGAGGGCGAGCCGTCCTCGACCGGCGACCAGCCCGGCGGGCAACTCATGATCACAACCGACGTGGAGAACTACCCGGGCTTCCCCGACGGGATCATGGGCCCGGATCTGATGGCGGCATTCCGCGCCCAGGCCGCCCGGTTCGGGGCGGAGTTCCGGACCGAGAAGGTCAACCGCGTGGATTTCTCCCAGCAACCCCGTCGGCTCTGGGTCGGTGACGACGACACGCCCAGCGCCCAGGCCAAGGCGGTGATCGTCTCCACCGGCGCGCAATCGCTGATGCTGGGGCTCGAGGCCGAGGAACGCCTCATCGGGCGCGGCCTCTCCACGTGCGCCACCTGCGACGGGTTCTTCTTCGGTGGCCAGGAGATCGCGGTGGTGGGCGGTGGCGATTCCGCCATGGAGGAAGCGCTCTTCCTCACCAAGTTCGCGACCAAGGTCACGGTGATCCACCGGCGCGACCAGCTGCGGGCCTCGAAAATCATGCAGGAACGTGCCTTCGCCTCGGACCGCATCGAGTTCCTGTGGAACCACGTCGTCACCGACATCCTGGGCGACGAGACGCTCGAGGGTGTGCGCGTCCGGCACACCGGCACCGGCGACGAGCACACGCTGCCGCTCGCCGGGCTGTTTATCGCCATCGGGCACCGGCCGAACACCGACCTTTTCCGGGGCTCGCTGGACATGCAGCTCAACGGCTACCTGATCACAGAACCGGGCTCGACCAGGACGAACGTCCCGGGAGTGTTCGCCTGCGGAGACGTGCAGGACGAGGTTTACCGCCAGGCGGTGACAGCCGCCGGCAGCGGTTGCATGGCCGCCATCGACGCCGAGCGCTGGCTCGAGGCGCAACACGACGCCGGTCACCGCTAGCGTGGCGGGGGCGGTGACGCGGTGCGCCGCCGGAACCCCTGAACACTTCGGCGCGGCGCCGCAGACGGTGCTGCGCCCGCACCGGCCTTGGAGGACACATGGCAGCCATCACGACACTCTCCTCAGCAAGCTTCGACGAGACCGTCGGCGCGGCGACGAAGCCGGTGCTCGTGGACTTCTGGGCCGAATGGTGCGGCCCGTGCAAGATGATCGCGCCGATCCTCGACGAACTCGCAGGCGAGCACGGCGAGAGCATCGCGTTCGCCAAGCTCAACGTGGACGAGGCGCCCGATGTGGCGCGGCGCCACGGCGTGATGAGCATCCCCACGCTCATCGTCTTCAACGGCGGTGAAGCCAGCACGCGCATCGTGGGCGCCAAGAGCAAGGCGGCGCTCCTGGAGGACCTTGCGGAGTATCTGTAGGTCGTCGGTGGGTCGTCGGCAGCGCCAGGCGGAGGGAGAGCACCGATAGCCGGGGAGGCGCTGCCTCTCAGAATCGGTGCCCGAGGGGCGACCGTACGCGACCTGCATCGCAAGCTGGCCGCGGCCGGAGAGTTCGAGACCGCCTCGACGGAGGAATACACGGCTGCCACCGCTGAGGCAGTCAAGCGCTTCCAGCAGAGCCGCGGGTTGCTGGCCGACGGAGTCTGCGGCGCCGGCACGTGGGCTGCGCTGGTCGAAGCCGGACATCGCCTCGGGGATCGGCTGCTGTATCTCCGCACCCCCTACCAGCGCGGCGAGGACGTGGCGGATCTCCAGCGCAGGTTGGGGGCTCTGGGTTTCTCCGCGGGTCGGGTCGACGGGATCCTCGGTCCCGACACCGCCGCCGCCATTGGCGCTCTGCAGGAGAACGCCGGACTCACCGCTGACGGGATATGCGGTCCCGACACCGTTGCGGTCCTGGACCGGATCCCCTCCGGCGACAGCCACAGCATGCAGATGCTGCTCGAGCGGGAACGCCTACGCAGCAGGCCGCGGCTGCTGAGCGCCGCTCCGATCGCGCTCGCCGGCGCTGATTCGCTCGTCGTGGCCACGGCGCGATTGCTGCGGCGCCGGGGAGCCAGAGTGCTCGTCCTCTCACAGCGCGAGGGCTCTGATGTGGCGGCAGCGGCGAACGAAGTCGACACCTCGGTGCTCCTGGACGTCCAACTGGCTGACGGGCGCAGCTGCGAGACGTTCTACTTCGAGACCGCCGGCTTCACCTCAAGCGGTGGCAAGCGTCTGGCGGAGATGCTGGCCGCCACATTGGGCAGCCTGCTGGATGTCCCGGGGGCGGCCGCCGGCATGCGCCTCCCGCTCCTGCGGGAGAGCCGGATGCCGGCGGTGGCCTGCCACCTCGGACCGCCGCCGGATGTGGTCGAGCAGCAGGCAGCCCTTGCCGAACAGATCGCGCAGTGCCTGGCCGACTGGATCGCCGAACCGCTCTGATAGTTGGAACGAACAAATGTTCGTATACCTGCAGCGGACCGCCGCCGGAGGTCAGCGTGTCACCAGGTGGTAGATGCGTTCGAGATCGTCGAGGTCGGCGAACTCCACCGTCAGGCGGCCTTTCCTCTCACCGATCTCCACGCGCACCGTCGTCGAGAGAAACTCCGCCAGCAGGTTCTCGAGTTCCAGCAACGCCGACTCGCTGACTGCGCTACTGCCGCTCTGCCCATCGGACTCCGGTGCCCCCTGCACAGTTCCGGCGTCGGCGGCAATCTCCCCAGCTGCCACAGGTGACCGCAGGTGGTCCTCCAACTGGCGCACCGACCAACCTTCCCGGACGATCTGGCGGGCGAGGCCCACTTGCTCGGCGGAATCCGCGATGCCCACGAGTGCCCGGCCGTGGCCGGCCGAGAGCCGGCGGGCAGCAATGAGCTCCTGTACTTCGCCAGGCAATTGCAGGAGGCGGGTCGCATTGGTCACAGCTGCTCGGCTGCGGCCCACCCGGTTCGCCACCGCTTGCTGGGTGAGTCCAAAGTCCTGCTGCAACTGAAGGAACGCGGCGGCTTCCTCCAACGGGTTCAGATCCTCCCGGTGGAGATTCTCGACAAGCGCCTCCTCGAGTGACTCCTGGTCCTCGACCGACCGGACAAGCGCCGGAATCGTCTGGAGGCCCGCACGCTTGGCCGCCCGCCAGCGCCGCTCACCGGCGATCAGCTCGAAGCGGTCTGCCTCGACCTGCCTCACCAGGATCGGCTGCAGCACGCCGATCCGACCGATCGAATCGGCAAGCGCGTCGAGCGGTTCATCATCGAAGTGGGAACGTGGCTGGTTCGTGTTGGGCACAATGCTGGCGACCGCAATCTCGCGATAGCCGCCCGCGACGCGGCCGCCGGTCGGAATGAGAGCGCCCAGGCCTCGCCCCAGGCCGCGCTCACCGTGCGCCATTGGCCTCGAACTCCTTGGCGAGAATGCGATAAGTCAGGGCGGCCCGTGAGCGCGGCGAGTACGCCGTGATCGGCAGACCCTGCGCCGGCGCCTCCGCAAGGCGCACCGACCGCGGGATCACGGTGTGGCAGACGCGTTCCTCGTACAGACCGCGGACCTCCTGGGACACCTGCCGGGACAGGTTCGTCCTGCCGTCATACATCACGAGCAACAACCTGGACACCCGCAGGTCTGGATTCAGGTGTCGTCGAATCTGGTCCACGTGCATCGTCAGTTGGGCGAGCCCCTCCAGAGCGAAGTACTCGCACTGGATCGGAACGAGCACCTCACGCACCGCCGTCAGCGCATTCACCGCCAGCAGCCCGAGAGCCGGCGGGCAGTCCACGAAGAGGTAGTCGAACTGCCCGATCACGGGCCCAAGCGACGCGGCCAGGCGGCGCTCACGGTTGAAAGCCGACTGCAATTCGATTTCTGCGCCCGCCAGATCCAGGTGCGACGGGACAGCCATCAATCCTTCGACCGGTGTCGGCACGATGCAATCCGCCATCGACTTGCCGTCCAGCAGGACGTCATAGACCGAGACCGTGAGGTCCCGGGGATCCAGGCCGATGCCTGTGGTGGCGTTCGCCTGAGGATCCATGTCCACCACCAGCACCCGACGTCCCAGCTCGGCCAGAGCAGCAGCGAGATTGATCGCCGTCGTGGTCTTGCCGACGCCGCCCTTCTGGTTGGCGACGGCGATTGTGCGGCATTCAGACGTCACAGGAGCAACACCTCCAACAGGGCCAACTACTCAGGAGTGTAACCGCCGGGCCTTCACCGGAGGGTGATGTTTCACGTGAAACATAGAGTTCGGAGCACACCGGCGTCAGCAGCGCTGCCAGCTGCTTCCGGCCAACTCACGCGCTAGACCTCAGCCGCGCCTCCGCCGCCGGGCAGCGACCCGGTATCCGGAACGTGATCTAGTAGAGAGGATTGCGCTGCATGGCCGCGGGTCGCCGCGGGAAGCGATCCTCGTGCGGCGTCACCTTCCGGAGTTCGACAAAACACGGTTCGGTGCCGGTCGTGTGCAACTCCAGACCCAACCTCCTCAGAGGCTCAGAAGGCCAGCGCGCCTCCGACCCGGACTCCGGTTCGCTCACGACGAGGCGGCCCCTGAGCCCCAGGAAGCCCGTCGCGCACTCCGCAGTGAGCGGCGGCGGCCCAAATGCCCTGGCGACCACCAGTGCAAAGGCTCCCGCCAGTGCCACCTCACGCGCCAGTTCGGCCGCCTCCCCCCGCCGGAAGGACACCCGCTCGCTTAAGTCCAGCAGGCCGATCGCCCACCGGGCGAAGCTCTCGCTGCGCAGCCGCCGATCGATCAGCAGCCACCGTGTGGCCGGCCAGCACGTTGCCATGACGAGCCCGGGCAGCCCCGAGCCGGTTCCCAGGTCCAAGCAGCGACTCTCGCCCGGCTCGTCGAGTTGCCGTGTGATCGCCGACGCGTGCATCCACTCCTGCCGGGGCGCGGCGGCACGACCGAGCAGGCCCTGCTCCTGCGCGCGCTCGAATACCTCGTCGAGGCGACCCGCCGCAGGCGAGAGTGCGGCTGCGTCGGTTCCCAGGTCAGCTCCCCGGGCGCACCACGACGCGCCGACGGGGCTCCTCCCCTTCCGATGCGGTCTCCACACCGGTCAATTCCACGATGGCGTCATGCACGATTTTGCGGTCCGCCGCGTTCATCGGCTCCAGGATCTTTGGCTGACCGGTCTCGACGACCTCGGCGGCGATGCGCTGTGCGAAGGACTCGAGCGCCTCCTTCCGGCGCCGCTTGTAGCCGCCGACCTCCAGGCGCACCTTGCTGGAACGGCGACCCTGCGCCCTGCGCTGGGCCACAACCCGCAGCAGCTCCTCGATGGCGGCCAGCGTCGTGCCGCGCCGGCCGATCAGCAATCCCACCTCGTCGCCGTCAACGGTCACCTCAAGGGCGCCGTCGTCGGTGCGCGTCGTCGTCACCGAAGCGTCCAAGCCGAACGCCTCGACAAGGCCTGCCGCGAACGAGCGAAGCAGTTCTTCCTCGTTCGCCAGGTCCATTCTGTCCTCTCCGCCATTGGCGTCAACCATGTTCATCTTCTCTCCTCTGCCCTTCGATCTAGACGCTGCCGTTGGTTTCTGTGTGCGGCCCTTGGGCGAATTTGCCGGCGCCCTGCGCTCGGGCCGCTTGTTCTTCTTATCCGGCGCGTTCCGCTCGACACCGCTGGGTGCGTCGTTGGACGATGGTCTCTTCTCCCCACCGGACTTCTGCTTCCGCTCACCGCCGCGGCCACGCCGCTGGCGGCCACGCCGGTCCGGCGGGGTCTCCACACGAGGCATGACGCGGGCTCGTACCTGCGCGTTGGCCCGGCGGAGTCCCAGCACGCCGCGCTGCGGCTCCACGAGTACCTCGAACTCGGCCTCCCGCTCGTCGACGCCGAGCTGATCGAGGGCCGCCTCCTTGGCATCCGCGACCGTGCGCGCCTCCGTCACTATCCACTCCATAGGCCTCTCACTTCTTGTAGCGCTTGCTCCGCTGCTGCTTCGCGCCTTTCGGTGTGACGCGACTCGGCACTGGCTTCGGCGGAGGTGTGTCCTTCTTTTTCGAACGCCTGTTCGGTTCGTCGCTCTTGCGGCGGTCCCGCGGTGTGGCCTGTGCGCGCGCGGCACCGGCCTTGGCCGCCGGCCGCGACGACGGCTCACGCGCCGGCCGCGGCGGCGCTGCCTTGGCGGTCGGTGGTACGGCCTTCGACTTGGGCGCAGCCCCGCTCACCGGGCGCTGCCGGCCGTGTCGTAGCGGATCGGGAGCGCTGGCAAGCCCCAGTCGCTCCGCCAACCCGCGTGGTGGCGCAGGCGGTCGGGCCGGTTCCGCTTCCGGTGCCGGTTCCTCGCCACGCTCAACCGCCTCTTCCGCCGCCTTGCGGGCAGCCTCCTCTTCGGCAAACGGTCGGTACAGCCTCCGCGTGATCATTGCCTGCTGACCGATGCGGATGAGGCTCTGCGCGTTGTAGTACAGCACCAGCCCTGCCGACAGGCTGAACGAGATGATCGGCAGCATGATCGGAATGACTCGCATCATCATGCGCGCCTGCGGCGTCTGCTCCTCGGAGGACATCCGGCCACTGATCTGGCGCTGCTGGTAGTAGCCCAGCCCCGCCACCAGGACGATCATCCCGAGGTACGGCAGCCCCGATACAAACGAGTTCCCCAGTGCGGAACTGGCGGTCTCCGCCAGGTCCAAGCCCCATCCCCGCATCTCGGTGCTGACCACAAGATCCTGGTAGAGCCGGCTGGCGGGATTCAGGTAGTCTGGATTGAACGTCTGTTTGGGTGCGCTGGTCAGCTGCGGCGCGCAGTCGGTGCCGGGAGACGTCGCGCAGGTGGCGGCCGCCTGCCCGGATGACCAGCCCAGCACCGACGTCCGCCGCGTCAAGCCGCGCAGCACGTAGAAGAGCGAGATGAAGATCGGCGACTGCATCAACAGCGGGAGGCATCCGCCCAACGGATTGACGCTGTTGGACCGGTACAGCGCCATGACCTCCTCGTTCATCTTCTGGCGGTCGTGGCGATACTCCGCTTGCAGCCGCTTGACCTCCGGCGCCAGACGCCGCATGGCCAGCATCGACTTGGTGCTGCGGATCGTGACCGGCGTGAGGATTGTCATCACGCACACCGTCAGCAGGACGATTGCCCCCGAGTAGCTCGGCCACACGTCGTAGAAGAACGAGAGCACGCGCGCCACCAGCGTCATCAGTGGATTGAACAGCCGACCGATCGCGTCGAACATCAGGCAGCGCCCTCACATGTGATCGGCTCGCCGCGCCGCGGCGGCACCGGATCAGCCCCGTACGGCCCGAGCGGATGACACTTCACTAGCCTTCGGGCGGCGTACCAGCAGCCGCGCCAGGCACCGTGGGTCTGGATCGCTTCCAGGGCGTACGCCGAGCAGGTCGGCAGGAAACGACAGCGGGGTGGGCGCACCGCGCTGAACGCCTGGTAGAGGCGGATCGCCCCGACGAGTGAACGCCTCGGGAGGCTCACGACCGCTCAACCCTCTCGACGATGCGCGCCAGCAGGCGCGCGGCGTCCTGGTGGAGCCGGGCAAACTCGGCAGCGCCGGCGTTGCGGCGCGCACGGATCAGATAGTCGCCGCTCGGAAAGGTTGGCCGGCGGGCGGGATCGCTCAACTCACGCATCACAGCGCGCAACCGTCGCCGCAGGCGGTTCCGTACCACCGCCGAGCCGGTGCCGCGGGACACGGCGAAAGCAACCCGCGGTGGGCCGCCGCCGCCGTCGAGGAGATAGCGGACTTCGAGTAGTCCATGACGGACGACTCGACCATCCCGGCGGAGCCGCTCGAAAGTCGTCCCGGACCGGATTCGCCCGATCAGGCTGACAACCTCTGGCGACCGCGGCGCCGCCTGGCCCTCAGAACAGCTCGGCCACCCCGACTGCTCATCCGCTTCCGGAACCCGTGCCGCCGAGACCGGCGGCGTACATTCGGTTGGTACGTCCGCTTCACTTCCGTTCCTCCTTGCGCCGGGCCAACCCACTCCCGCCGATGCACACGCAACGAGTGGGTCCCGCGCGCCGGATCCTCGGGCCGGGTGCCGCGAGAACCGTCGAGACCGGTAGTCCGGACAGGCGACCGGACACAACTCGACCGCCTCACGCTACGGGGACACGATGGCCGCCACAACCGAGCCGTCACGGCGGTTCGGAACGCGCCGGCGATGCACTCATCCGCCGACTTCCACGCTCGCGGTCCGCGTCACGAAAAAATCAAAGAAACTGCTCAGATAGTCACATAAATCAACTGCTGCCGCCAACACGCGTCGAACGGTCCGGCTAGATTGCCCGCCACGACGAACACCGCAGGTCCGTCAACCAGCCGACCAGCGTGACCACTCGCCATCCGCGGACAGTTGGAGCGGGCAAGGCGGTCCCCATCAGAACTGAGCCGCAACCGTGAACGACCCAGCGCATCTGTGGAGCGCATGCGCGACCACGATTCAGAACCACGTCTCCGATGCCGTCTGGCACTCGACGTTCCGGGATATCCGACCGTACGATTTGACGAGCGACGGGTTGCGCGTCCATGTCCCCAGCAGCATCGCCCGAGACAAGATCGAGCGGCGCTACCGGCACCTCATCGAGGACGTTCTCACAGAGATCACCGGCCAGCCACTGACGCTCCTCATCGACATCGAACCCATCTCGCTCGAACCCGCCGATCCGCAGGCGCTCGAGGAGTTGCTGCTGCCCGCCGCCGAGGACACGACCGCCGCGCGCCGGACCGAGGAGCCCCGCCAGATTACGATTCCGGCCGGCGCTGAGGGACTCTTCGTCGACGAGCCGCTCAACCCGCGCTACAAGTTCGAACACTTCGTCTGTGGCCCCTCCAACTCCTTCGCGCAAGCCGCCGCGCTCCAGGTCGCCGAACAGCCGGGCAAGGTGTACAACCCCCTGTTCATCTACGGCGGCGCCGGACTGGGTAAGACACACCTTCTTCATGCGATCGCCCACTACGTCAATGAGCATTACCCCGCATCACTCGTGCGTCTGGTGTCCACCGAGACCTTCCTGAATCGTTTCGTCTACGCCATCCGGTCCAACCAACTTCCGGCCTTCAAGGACTACTACCGGCGCCTCGACGTGCTGCTGGTGGACGACGCCCAGTTCTTCGCCGGCAAGGAAGGCCTCCAGGAGGAGTTCTTCCACACCTTCAACACGCTGTATGAGACCAGCAGCCTGCTGGTCATCACCTGCGACCGGCCGCCAGACTCGATCCCCACCCTCGAGGACCGCCTGCGCAGCCGCTTCAAGATGGGTCTCATCACCGACATCCAGCCACCCAATATCGAGACCCGCCTTGCCATCCTCGATCACCGCGTGCCCGAGGAATGCCGGCACCTGCTGTCCAACAAGGTGCTCGAACTGATCGCCGAGCGGGTAACCAGCAACATCCGCGAACTCGAGGGAGCGTTGACCCGGGTATGCGCGTTCGCCACGCTCAACCGCCAGGAGATCTCGGTTCCGACTGCTCAGGAACTGCTGCGCGATGTCTTTACGCCGCAGAAGCAGCAGGTCGTCATGCCCGCACACATTATGAACGCGTGTTCGAACATGTTCGGCATCTCCGTCGAGGAGATCGTCGGCACGAGCCGGCGCCGCCAGCTGGTCACGGCGCGGCACATCGCCATGTACGTAATGCGGGAACTCACCGACCTCAGCTTCCCGGCGATCGCCACCGAATTTGGCGACCGGGACCACACGACGGTCATTCACGCGGTGAACAAGATCAAACAGCTGATGTCAGAAAAGCAGCAGGTATACGAACAAGTCACTCACCTTGCTCGTATGCTGCGCAGCAACGTGGGGAGTGCCGCGTAGCCCTGGCGGCTTTGGGGAATCCTGTGCACAACCGACCGGCAACATCGTACGGATCACCACCACTCCCACCGGTGACCGTCCCCCCACCGGCGGCCCCTGGGAAAAACGGGCCATGGCCTCCACAGACAGCCGGTGGGCTGACCTGCATCGAAGGCCGGAAATGCACAATCCCCAGCCCTACTACCACTACAAACTTATATACAACAAGATCCTGAGTGAAGGACGGAACCTGTGAAGTTCAAATGCGAACGGGACACGCTCATCAGCGCCCTCAGCAGAGCCGGTCGGGCCGTGACGACCAAGGCCGGGCCTGTCGTGGGTCTTTCGGGAGTCCTGCTCGAGTTGTCCGGTGACAGCTTGTCGGTCACAGGAAGCGACGTCGACCTGACGATCGCGGACCGGATCACCGTCAGTGGCAGCGAGAACGGCTCCGCGCTGGTCCAGGCCCGCCTGCTGACCGACATCGTCCGGTCGCTGGATCTGGGTGCGGTGGAGATGGAGTTCGAGGATCAGGCGCTGAACGTGCGGGCCGGCCGCTCGGAGTTCTCGTTGCGGACGATGCCGGCGTCGGATTTCCCCAGTATCCCATTGCTCGCTGAGGCCACAGTCACCGTGGACGGTCAGGCGTTGGTGGGTGGGCTCCGCCAGGTGGTGTCGGCCGCTGGGCGCGATGAGTCCCGCCCGGTTCTGACCGGAGTGCTGCTGACGGCATTCGGTGGCGGCCTGCGGGTGGTGGCAACCGACTCGTACCGGTTGGCGCAGCGGGATCTCATCAGCGTGTCGATGGAGGTCGGTGACAAGGGTGTACTGGTGCCGTCACGGGCGCTCGAAGAGGTAAGTCGACTCGTTGTCGGTGACGTGCGGGTCGGCGTCCAGCTCGATGAGAACACCGTGCTGTTCGAAGTCGGGGAGACGCGGTTGTCGGCGCGTCTGATCAACGGAGACTTTCCGAGCTATGAGGGTCTCATCCCGATCGACCATCCCAACCGGTTGCTGACGAACCGGCAGAATCTGCTCGATGCCATCCGGCGTGTCCGCCTGCTGGCCCTGGCGCAGGTGCCGATGCGGGTGAGCATGCAGGCCGGCGGGTTGACATTGTCTGCGCGCGCTCAGGACGTGGGCGAGGCGACGGAGGAGGTAGCTGCCTCCTATGAGGGCGAGGATCTGGTCATCGCCTTCAACGCGCAGTACCTGCACGACGGTGTGGAAGCGCTCGACTGTGAGGAAATCGCCCTGCTCACCGCCGACAAGTTGAAGCCGGCGCTGCTGCGCTCTCCCGAGGAGGACAACTTCCTGTACGTCCTCATGCCACTGCGCATCACCTGAGGAGGCGCGCTGCTTCGCTGGCTGGAGGTCAATGACTTCCGTCTGCACAAGAGTGTCGCGCTCCAACCCTCCGAGGGCCTGACGGTCGTTCGCGGCCCCAACGGATCCGGTAAGACGTCACTCCTGGAGGCAGTCGGTTACCTGGGGACACTGTCGTCATTTCGTGGGGCCGGAACGGCTGACCTCGTCCGGGCCGGCGCCTCCCAGGCGGTGCTGCGCGGCGAGTTCGAGATGGCGGGTCGCCGGCTGCTGGTGGAGACCGAACTCCGGCCGGCAGGGGGACGTAACCGGACCCAGGTGAACCGTCAAGCCCTACGCCGGGCCGCGGAACTCCAGGAGCAGGTCCCGGTGCTGACCTTCCAGCCCGATGATCTCCTGGTGGTCAAGGGCTCTCCCAGCGCACGCAGGGATGCAATCGACGGTGCAATCGTCAGCTTGCGGCCCCGCAACGCCGAGGATCGCCGGCGCCTGGCCGCCTGCCTGCGCCAGCGCAACGCCCTGCTGCGCCAGATCGGCCCCGGCCGTGGCATGGATGCCGACAGCGAGCGTTCGCTCGACATCTGGGACGATCGGCTCGCGGTCGCCGGCGAGACATGGGCGGAGCATCGCCGCGGCGCGGTCCGCCAACTCCAGCCGCGCATGGAGCGTCTCTTCCGCGAACTCAGCGGTGACAGCACAAGTGCCGTCGAGATGTCGTACGAACCATCCTGGCTTGTCGCGGGGCTTCAGGCTGCCCTGACGGAGGCCCGCGGCGAGGACCTGCAGCGCGCGGTCACGACTGTCGGTCCGCACCGCGATGATCTGGATTGGCGCCTCGACCGGCTGCCGGCCCGAACGCACGCCTCGCAGGGCAACCAGAGATGCCTCTCCCTCGCCCTGCGCCTGGCACTGCACGAGACGATGACCGAGGCGGCCGGCGTACCCCCGCTCCTGTTGCTGGACGACGTCTTCTCCGAGTTGGATCCCGAGCGCCAGGAACGGCTGCTGGCGTTGCTGCCAGCCGGGCAGATCCTGCTGGCGACCGCCGGGGAGGTTCCCCCGTCGGCACGACCGGCGCAGGTGTCTTGGGTCGAGGAGCTGCCGGCCGCCCCGACGGCGCCACGATGAGCCGGGCGGCCGGCGGCCGGCGCGGGCCGCGCCACGTCTCCGACGGCCTGAACCGCCTCTTGGGGGGCCTCGGCTCACCCTCAGCGGATGTTCTGGCGGCTCTATTCGAGCACTGGCCGGAGGTCGCCGGCCCCACCCTGGCCGAGCGTGCCCGCCCGGCGCGGCTCGTTCACCGGCGGCTGACCGTCGACGTGGACGACCCGGCGCTGGCAGCGCAGGTGCGCTTGCTGGAGAGCGAGTTGCTGGCTCGTCTGGCCGAGCGGCTGGGTCACGGGAAAGTGCAGTTCATTCGCCCGAGAGTGGCCGGCAGAAGCAACCGGGACGGGCCGCGGAGGCGGTAGAATGGCCCTGGTCGAGAACAGCCGGCGGCCGGCACCACCGGTGCATGCGCTGCTCCGCCCCAGAGCGCGCGACACGGCCTCCCAGAGGCCCCGAGAACGACCGGTACCGGACGGAGACGCTTTCGAGTGGTTGATAGGGCCGAGTCTTACGAAGCAGCTGACATCACCGTTCTCGAAGGTCTGGAGGCTGTACGCCGCCGACCTGGGATGTACGTCGGGTCGACCGGGCCCACGGGTCTGCACCACCTGGTCTACGAGGTGGTGGACAACGCGGTCGACGAAGCGATGGCGGGTCACTGCAGCGAGGTGGACGTCACGCTCCATGCCGACGGGTCCTGCGAGGTAGTTGACGACGGACGAGGCATCCCCACGGGTCCCCATCCCGATATGCCCGAGCAGTCGGCTCTGGAAGTGGTCATGACGACGCTGCATGCCGGCGGCAAGTTCGGCGGCAGCGGTTACAAGGTGTCCGGTGGCCTGCACGGTGTGGGCGTCTCGGTCGTCAACGCACTGTCGCGGCGCCTGCAGGCGGAGGTGCGCCGCGACGGCGCTCGCTGGGCGATGTGTTTCACCGACGGCGGCAGTATCGAGACGCCACTGCAGCAGGTCGAGGAGTTGCCCGAAGGCAGTCCCACCGGGACGACGATCCGCTTCTGGCCGGACCCGACAGTCTTCGACGAGGTGCTCTTCCAGGCCGACCGGCTGACAGAGCGGCTGCAGGTGATGGCGTTCTTGAATGCCGGCCTGCGGATTCGCTTCTGTGACCTGCGCTCGTCGCCGGCGTCGCGCTGGACCACCTATCGCTACACGGGCGGGATCGAGGATTTCGTCCGCCACGTGAACGCCTCCAAGGAGTCCCTCTTCGACGACGTGGGCTACTTCACCCAGGCAGAGTCCGACCAGGAGGTGGAGGTCGCTTTCCAGTGGAGCACCGCCTACAACACCGACGGGCTCTACTCGTTCGCCAACGGCATCACCACCACCGAGGGTGGGATGCACGAGGAGGGGTTCCGCCGGGCACTTACCGGTGCGGTGAACCGCTACGCCGATCGCAAGGGCCTGCTGCGCGGTGTGGAGAATGTGCAGGGCGAGGACATCCGCGAAGGACTCACTGCGATCGTCAGCGTCCGTCTGCGGGAGCCGCAGTTCGAGGGTCAGACCAAGAGCAAGCTGGGCAACGTGTCCATTCGCTCGCTCGTGGAGCGCGCTTCCAACCAGCACCTCGACGACTGGTTGGAAGAGCACCCGGTGGAGGCCCGCAGGGTCGTCACCAAGGCCGTGGAGGCGTCCCGGGCCCGTGTCGCAGCGCGGGCCGCCCGTGATGCCAGTCGCCGGAAGTCGGCCCTGAACGGCGCCGGGCTGCCCGGCAAGCTCACCGACTGCATGTCGGGCGACCGCGATGAGAACGAGCTGTACATCGTGGAGGGTGACTCGGCCGGCGGCTCGGCCAAGAAGGCCCGTGATCCCCGCACCATGGCCGTGCTGCCCATCAGGGGCAAGATCCTCAACGTCGAACGGGCCCGCGCCGACCGGATGCTGCGCAACACCGAGATCGCGGCGCTCATCAGCGCCATCGGTGCGGGTTTCGGGGCGCACGACGAGGAGGAGGGCGAGCCCACCGCAGCCGAAGGGAACGGACGTCGCCCTGGGAATGGCAACGGCATCAACGGCGACGGCGGGTTTGACATCGAGAAGGTGCGATACGGGAAGGTCATCCTCCTGTGTGACGCCGACGTGGACGGCAGCCACATCCGGACCTTGCTGTTGACCTTCCTGTTCCGCCAGATGCGCCCGCTCATCGAGAAGGGTCACGTCTATATCGCTCAGCCCCCGCTCTACTCCACCGAGGTGGGCCGCGACAAGATCTACCTCAAGGATGACCGTGCCAAGGCCGAGTTCCTGGCCACCCATCCCAAGCACCGCAACGAGTTCCAGCGCCTCAAGGGGCTCGGCGAGATGGACGCCGAGGAGCTCTGGGAGACCACCCTCGACCCGGCCCGTCGCACCCTGCTCCGCGTCGGCGTCGAGGAGGCCACCCTCGCCGATACGGTGTTCTCCCAGCTGATGGGCGATGACGTGGAGGGGCGCAAGTCGTTCATCCAGGCCAACGCGGGCGACGTGCGTTTCCTCGACATTTGAATCGCGTGAGCAGCGAACCACCCGACGGCCCCTTCGCGGACACGCCACCCGACGGTCCCGGCGATGGGGTCGAGACCATCGAGATCCAGACCGAGATGGAGCAGTCCTTCCTGGACTACGCCATGTCGGTCATCGTTGCCCGCGCCCTGCCAGACGTGCGCGACGGGTTGAAGCCCGTGCATCGGCGGATCCTGTGGTCGATGGCCTCCAACGGGCACCGTCACGACCGAGGCCACGTGAAGTGCGCCACCGTGGTCGGCGACGTGATCGCCCGCTACCACCCGCACGGCGACACCGCGGTGTACGACGCCCTGGTGCGCATGGGCCAGGACTTCAGCCTGCGGCACCTGCTTGTCGACCCGCACGGCAACTTCGGTTCACCGGCCGATCCGCCGGCGGCCTACCGGTACACCGAGTGCCGCCTCTCGGAGCTCAGCAGCGCCATGCTGGCCGGGATCGACGAGGAGACGGTGGACTTCGTCTCCAACTTCGACGGCCGCCACCGCGAGCCCGAGGTGCTGCCGGCACGGTTCCCCAACCTGCTGGTGAACGGCAGCCAGGGCATCGCCGTGGGCATGGCGACGAACATTCCGCCGCACAACCTGGGCGAGGTCATCGACGCCGTGCTGCACCTTCTCGAGCATCCTGACGCCGGCGCCGCGGAGTTGATGCGGTTCGTGCGCGGCCCTGATTTCCCCACCGGCGGGCAGATCCTGGGAAGAGCCGGGATCGACGAGGCCTACCGCACCGGGCGGGGCACGCTACGCCTGCGCGGACAGGCCGAGATCGTCACCGAAGGCCGTACCACGCGCATCGTCGTGAGCGAGATCCCGTACCAGGTCAGCGTGGAGGCCATCGAGCGGCGCGCCGCCCACCTGGTGGACACGAAGGTCCTGACGGGCATCAGGGACATCCGCAACGAGTCGGCCAAGGGGCGCACGCGCCTGGTGTTCGAGTTGACCCGCGACGCTCCGGCGCTGGTCATTCTCAACAACCTCTACAAGCACACACCGCTGCAGGTGTCGTTCTCGGTGAACATGGTGGCGCTGGTCGACGGGGTGCCGCGCACGCTCAGCCTGCCCGCTCTACTGCAGGCCTACGTGGCGCATCAGGTCACCGTCGTGAGGCGGCGCTCCGAGTTCCGTCTGGCCCGGGCCCCCGAGCGTGCGCACATCGTCGAAGGCCTGCTGCGGGCGGTGGACATGTTGGACGAGGTGATCGCCCTCATCCGCAGCTCAGCCGATCGGCCCGAAGCCCGCAGCGGTCTCATGGCCGAGCCGTTCGACTTCTCCGAGGTGCAGGCCAACCACATCCTGGACACACCGCTGGGGCGCCTCACCCGTCTGGGTCGCAGTGAGCTGGCCACCGAACTGGACGAACTGCGCGTGACCATCGCCGAACTGGAGGCCATCCTGGCCGACGAGGCGCGGTTGCGCGCGGTCATCCGCAGCGAGCTCTCGGCGTTGCGCGAGAAGTTCGTCGACACCAGGCGCACGGAGTTGGCGATCGACCCGGGCGAGTTCGACATCGAGGATCTGATCGACGACGAGGATCTCGTGTTCATCATGACCGGCGGCGGCTACGTGAAGACCACCTCCGCCGACGCGTTCCGCACCCAGGGCCGCGGTGGACGCGGGGTGGCGGGCGCCAAGCTGAAGGAGGGCGACTACATCAGCGCCGTCATCCACACCTCGGCACACGCCTACCTGCTGTTCTTCACCAATCGCGGCCGTGTGCACCGGCTGCGGGTCCACGAGATCCCCATGGCCGGCCGGTCGGCGCGCGGCACCGCTGTGGTGAACCTGCTGCAGCTGGCGGAGGGGGAGCGGGTGGCGGCCGTGATCGACACCCGCGATTACGAGACGAACCCCTATCTGATCTTTGCCACCAAGCGCGGCCGCGTGAAGCGCACCAGATTCGTCGAGTACCAGTCGCGGTACCGGGGTCTGCACGCCATTCGCCTCTTGGAGGACGACGAGTTGGTGCAGGTGCTGCCGTTCGGAGAGCGTGACATGGTCTGCTTCGTCACGCGGCGCGGCCACCTGCTGCACTTCAGTTCCAACGAGGTGCGACCGACCGGGCGCTCCGCCAGCGGAGTTAGGGGAATGCGGATGCGTCAGGGCGACGAGGTGGTTGCGATGGTGCGGGCATTGCCGGATCAGAGGCTGCTCATCGTGACCGATGAGGGATTCGGGAAGCGGACCGAGTTCGGGGCGTTCAGGGAGCGTCGCCGCGCCGGGATGGGCGTGCGCGCGGTTCGATTGGTGGAAGGCAAGGGCGAAGTGGTGGCAGCCCTTGGCGTCTCCGAGAGCGACGAGGTCATGGTGGTTGCGAGTGACGGCGTCGTCATTCGTCTACCGGTTGCGGATGTCTCGGTTCAGAGTGCTTACGCCACCGGTGTCAAGGTGATGCAAGTGGACGGCGACCGGAAGGTCAGCGCGGTCACGCTGGTTCCCCGCGAAGAACCCTGACGCGCCGCCGGCGACCGTCTCACCGGTCGCTGAGCCGCGGCGGGGAGGGGGGCCAGGCTGTTCCTCTGGTGTTGCTGTGCGTCGTGGCCCTCGCCGCGGCCGGGCTCGTCGTGGCGCAGCTGGCGGGCCGTGCCCAGTTGATGGCCCGGGCGCAGACCGCGGCGGACGCGGCCGCTCTGGCGGGGGCGGGAGACCGGCGCAGTGCCGCGGTCGAACTGGCCGCGGCCAACGGCGCCGAACTCACCGGCTTCGAGGCAGATGGCGGTATGGCCCGGGTGGAGGTCAGGCTCGGCGGCGAGAGCGCCGCGGCCGCTGCGGAGCGGTCGCCGCCGCCTGTGGCACCCGCGCTGGCAGCGGCGCTGGACCGGGCAGGTGAGATCCTGGGCAGCGACATCGCCGGCTCGGTTCGCCTGCTCGGTCCGCTCGGAGCCGGCGGGATCGAGGTGTCGCGATCGCTGGCAGCGAGGCTGGCGGTCCTGAGTCATCGCACCGGGCTGTGCCGAGCCGCAAGTGGTCGTCCCGTACACTTCGTGCTGTGTCCGGGGATCCATCGGGACTGAGCCCCTCGGCCGCGCCGCCCGATGCTGACCACCGGCTGGGTGTCGAAGACGGCGACCGGGGCGGTCGGCGGTCGGCCGGCGCGGCTCTGCCCGAGCGCTGGACGATGGGTGAACGGCGCCGGCGGCGCCGGCTGCAGATCCGCAGCGTGCGCCGGATCGTGCGTCGCGTCGAGCTCTGGTCGGTTCTGAAGCTGTCGCTGATCCTGTATCTCTGCATGTGGGCGGTGCTGCTGGTGGCGGCATTGATCCTGTGGAGCGCGGTGGACTCGACGGGCCTGATCGACCGCATCGAAGCGTTCGTGACGCAGATCTTCGGGCTTGAGAGTTTCGAGTTCGTGCCGGGGCAGATCTTCCGGGTGTACGCCCTGGCCAGCCTGGTGATGGCGTTCCTCGCCACGGTGTTCAACGTCATGGCCGCCGTCCTCTTCAATCTCATCAGCGAGTTGGTGGGTGGTCTGCGGATCATGCTCGTGGAGGAGGAATCGACCCGCTTCCGCCCGCCGCGGGCTCGTCCCCGGCCCCTACGGGATCGCGTGCCGTCCAGGGGGCCGGTCAGGTCGCGCCGCTGAGGGCGCCGGCGGCGGCCGCGGCCGGTGGGCGGCGGGTAAGGGGGGCGCCGGGGCTATAGCTCAGTCGGTTAGAGCGCACCCCTGATAAGGGTGAGGTCGCTGGTTCGATTCCAGCTAGCCCCACGCGGTCGCTAGAGTCGCAGTTGTGCGCGACGTGTTCGGGCGGGTGGCGACGTTCATTCTCGCCGCCTTGGCGATCCTCGTCATGGACCGGATCATGCGGATCTGCACCGAGGTCCAGCCGGCTCGCCAGGGAGGCTGGCGACCGTTGCGCGGTCCGGGCCTGACCTGAGCTGCCGCGCCCGCGGGCTGGAGCGGATGCGCCTCGGGGTCGTCGGTACCGGTGCGGTCGGGGCGCGCGTCGTCCGGATTCTCGCCGCCGCCGAGGGCGTGGAGTCTGTGGCGGTCTGCGGTCGGAGTCCGGCCTCGACCGCCGAGGTCGTGCGCGCGGTTCCTGGCACGATTGCCGCCGGTCTGGGGGACCTGCAGCGCGCTGAGGCGGTTGTGCTGGCGACGCCGTCGGGCACGCAGTGGCCCATGGCGGTGCAGCTGGTCCGGGCCGGGGTGGCGATCGTGTCGGTCTCCGGAGATCCCGGTGAGGTCCGGGGACTGCTGGCACTGAATGCCACCGCACGCGAGCGGGGGGTGCCGGTGGTGCTGGGGGCCGCCTTCTCGCCCGGCCTGACGTGCGTCCTGGCAGCCCACGCCGCCAGCTGGTTCGACACGGTGATTGCGGTCCACGTGGCCCGCGAGGGCACGGGCGGGCCGGCCTGCGCCCGCCGCTACCACGCGGCGTTGGGCCGTAGCGCCTGGGTCTGGCTCGACCGCAACTGGGTACGCCGTCGCGGCGGTTCGGGCCGCGAGTTGTGCTGGTTCCCCGACCCGGTCGGCCCGGCGGATTGCTATTTCGGCGCCCTCGCCGAGCCGCAGCTCCTGAACCGCCTGTTCCCGGACGCGGCGACCATCACGGCCCGGCGCGCGGCCGATCGTCAGGATCGGCTGACGTCGCATCTCCCCATGCTCACGCCCCCGTATGCCGAGGGCGGCCTCGGGGCGGTGCGGGTGGCGGTCAGCGGAACGCTGCAGGGGGAGAGCTCCCAGCGAGTGCTCGGTGTGGCGCACAACCCCGCCGCGGCCACTGCCGCGGTGGCCGCCACGGCAGTCCTTTCCCTGGCGGCCGGCGAGGCGCGCCGCAGCGGCGCCATGGGGCTTGCGGAAGCGCTCGTGCCCTTGAGTTTCCTGGGCGCCCTGACCGAGCGGGGGATTACTCCCGTGCTGTTCGAGGGCGTCGGCCTCTAGAGGTCACCGCACCAGCAGCCGCACGACCGCGTCGTGCACGTGGCCGTTGGTGGACACCACGTCGCCTGCCTGCGGGAAAGGGACGCCGTCGTAGTCCGTGATGGATCCGCCCGCCTCGGGAACGATGACGAGCATCGGGGCGACGTCCCACAGGGCCAGGCCGGCGTCGAGCATGATCTCCGCGCGCCCCGTGGCCAGCAGCACGTACCCGTAACCGTCACCCCAGGTCCGAACGAGGGGGCCGGGTTCCCCCAGCAGGCGGCGCCCCCGTTCCGGCAGGTACTCGATGCCACTGGTCACCAGGTAGGACCCCTCGAGGTGGCCGATGTCGCTTACACGGGCGGGGCGTACCTCCCCGGCGTGGCTGTGCTCGGCGCCGAGCCCCCGGCCGGCGGTGACGGACTCGCTCAGCGGTGGGACGTGGGCGACCCCGACGGCGGGTCCGGCCTCGTCGATCAGTGCCAGCAGGGTTGTGAAGAGAGGCACGCCACGCACGAAGCTCCGTGTCCCGTCGATGGGATCGATCACCCAGCTTCGCCCGCTGCTGCCCTCGACGTTGCCGAACTCTTCCCCGATGACGGCGTCATCGGGGTAGCGCCGGGCCAGTTCGAGCCGCAGAAACTCCTCGGCGGCCCGGTCGGCCTCGGTGACCGGGCTCCCGTCGGTCTTGGTCCGGCTGGTCAGGCTGCGGGGCGCGAACCACCGCATCGCCACCTGCCCGGCGCGCGCCGCCAGATCTGCTGCTGAGGCAACCAGTTCAGCGTCGACCGCCGGGGCAGAACTCACGACCGCAGGCTAACGGTGCGGCACCGCAGCACCGGCCGGCGACGGAGCGTGGTGCATGGCCCGAGCGGGCGGTCACGGCCGGTTCACCATGCCGGAGACCGTGCGCCCGCGGACGCCAAGTGCGCGCTCGGAGGGACTCGAACCCCCAACCTTCTGATCCGTAGTCAGATGCTCTGTCCAAATTGAGCTACGAGCGCCGGAATGTCCGCCGCCGGCGAGATGGCGGATCTCAAGTATGGCCCGCCCGCGGGGCTTTGGCGCGGGCTCGGGAGGGGGATTCGAACCCCCGGGGTCGTGAAACCCAACGGTTTTCAAGACCGTCGCAATCGTCCGCTCTGCCATCCCTCCACCGGCGAGGGTATCGCCCCTGCGGGGTTCAGCCGGTGAGGTGCGCTCTGACGTTGGCGAGCCAGTCGTTGGCCCGCTGCCAGTCGGAGTCGGCCTGTCGCCGCGTGGCGTCGCCTTCCCGCCACGACGCCGCCGGGTACGAGCCGAGAAACTTCACGTCGGCCTTCTTGGCCTGGATGTTCAGCAGGCTGTCGGCCAGGAGATCGTCCGCGATGTGACCCTCCAGGTCGATGACGAAGCAGTAGTCCCCCAGCGCTTCCTTGGTGGGGCGCGACTCCAGCTTGGTGAGGTTGATGGATCGCGCCGCGAACTCGTGCAGGATGCCGGCCAGCGAGCCCGGCACGTCCTCGCGCTGGAAGATCACAATCGAGGTCTTGTCGTGGCCCGTCGCCGCGGGGATGCCGGACGCAGCCACCGCCACGAAGCGGGTGTGCTGTTCGTGGTCGTCGCCGATGTCGGCCGCCAGCGAGATCAGCCGGTAGATCTCCGCGGCCCGGCCGGCGCCGATGGCGGCGGTGTGGGGGTCGGCCGCGTCGGCGGTGGTGCGAACCGCCTCGGCGGTGGAGGTGGCCGGCTCCACGTCGGCATCCGGGAGGTGGGTTCGCAGGAATGTCCGGCACTGCGCGGTTGCCATCGGGAACGACACGACGCGCTTCACGTCGGTCAGTGCCACTCCCGGCGGTGCCAGCAGACTCAGTTGAACGGACATGACGATCTCGCACTGGATCAGCAGCTCGGATTCGAGCGCGAGGTTGTCCAGGGTGACGTTCACCGACCCGCCGAGCGAATTCTCGATGGCGACGAACCCGAAGTCCGCATTCCCGTTGGCTGCGGCATCGAGCACATCGGGGATCGTCGACATCGGGATGTGGGTGTCGTTGCAGAAGGTCGTCTCCAGGCGCAGCGCTTCCTCGGTGAAGGTGCCGGGAGGCCCGAGATAGGCGACACGGCGAGGCGCCGGGGCATCCGAATGCGCTGAGGCGGCACGGCCGGTCATGGGCGGCAAGGATACAGATCCACCGGTAGGGTCGCCCTGTGGGGGCCGCGGTCGGCGGATGCCCGGCCCCGGTTTCACATGTCGTCGGCGACGGTGAGGACGAAGCATGGACGAGGGTGCCTTGCGCGAACTGCTGGCCGGCGTTCGCGCCGGCGAGGTACATCCCGACGAGGCCGTGCGGGAAATCCGGCGGCTGCCGTTTGGCGATCTGGGCTTTGCCAGGGTTGACCATCACCGGCGGCTGCGCTCACCGCTCGGCGAGGTCGTGTACGGCCCGGGCAAGGAGCCCGCCGAGTGCACCGCCATCGTGGCCGAGTTGCTGGCCGCGGGGCCGGGACCGGTTCTGCTGACCCGCGCCAGCACGCCCCAGGCGACCGCCGCCCTGGCAGCCAACCCGGGTGGGCGGGAGCATGGCTCGGTGATCGTGTGGCGTCCGGGGGAGCCGGTGCAGGCGAAGGTCGTGATCGCCACAGCCGGCACCGCTGACGGGCCTGTGGCGGTCGAGTGTGAAGCGGTCCTGGCGGCGCACGGTGTGACGGCGCGGCGGCTGAACGATGTGGGTGTGGCCGGGGTGCACCGCCTGCTCGTCGAGGTCGGTTCGCTGCAGGAGGCCGATGCGGTGGTTGTGGTGGCGGGCATGGAGGGGGCTCTGCCGAGCGTGGTGGGGGGTCTCACCGCGGCTCCGGTGGTGGCTGTGCCCACCAGCACGGGCTACGGGGCCGCCCTGGAGGGCGTGACCGCGCTGCTGTCGATGCTGGCGTCGTGTGCGGCGGGGGTGACGGTCGTGGGTATCGACAACGGGTTCGGCGCGGCTGCTGCCGTGTTGCGAATGCTCGACGGCGCCGCTAGCCCGGAGTGAGTCGCCTGGGAGTGGAGGGCGGATGGACGATCTCAATCTGAGCCCGCCGGCTGTCACCGGCGACGCGGCTGTGCCGGCTGTGGCGTGGTTCAACTGCTTCTGCGGTGTCGCCGGTGACATGGCTCTGGGAGCGCTGGTGGATGCCGGCGCCGACCCGGACGCGGTCCGCGACATCCTCGACGGCCTGGCCTTGCCGGGTTGGGAACTTGTGGTGTCGCCGACTCTGCGGGGCGGGATCGCCGCCTCTGATGTGACCGTGAAGGTGTCGGAGTCCGGCGTGGTGCGCACAGCGTCACACATCCTGGGTCTCATCGGAGACGCCGAGCTTCCCGAGCGCGTGCGGCGCCGCGCCTTGGCGGTGTTCCGGGCACTGGCCACGACCGAGGCCCGCTTGCACGGCCGCCCCGTCGAGCAGGTGCACTTCCACGAGGTCGGCGGCCTGGACGCCATCGTCGACGTGGTCGGAACCTGCGCGGCTCTCGAGGTGCTGGATGTGTCCGAGGTGTACGTGAGCCCGATCGCGCAGGGCCAGGGAATGATCCGAAGCGCGCACGGTCACTTGCCTATCCCGGCGCCGGCGACCATCGAGCTCCTGCGCGGCGCGCCGACCTTTGGAACCGATGTTCCCCTCGAACTCACCACGCCCACCGGCGCGGCTCTGATGACCGCTCTGGCCTCGGGTTTCGGCGCGATGCCGGCGATGACGGTCTCGTCTGTCGGCTACGGCGCCGGCGACCGGGACCTGCAGGATCGGCCCAACGTGACCCAGGTCGTCGTCGGGCGGAGCGAGGCGACGCTCAGCGCCGGGCAAGAGGTGCAGTTACTCGAAACGAATGTGGACGACGTGACGGGCGAGATGCTCGCCTACACCACCGGGGCGCTGCTTCAGGCGGGAGCCCACGACGCCTGGATCACACCGGTCGTGATGAAGAAGGGTCGCCCGGCCCACGTGGTCAGCGCGCTCGTTGATCCCGCGCTGGCGGCCACGGTGGCCGACGTGATGCTGACCGAGACCGGCAGCCTCGGCATCCGTGCCACGACGCTGCATCGCTGGCCCCGGTCGCGCGAGCAGGTCGAGGTGCACGTCGACGGCCTGCGTGTTCGCCTGAAGGTTGCCCCGGGCCGGGTGAAGGTGGAGCACGATGACGCGGCGGCGGTGGCCGCCGCAACGGGCCGTCCCCTGCGCGAGGTCGTCGAGCTGGCCGTCGAGGCCTGGCAACGACCCCACGCGGCACCTGAACCCCCCGGGGAGTGAGCCTCCGGACACTCCGCCGCCCGTAGGCTCGCCGCCGTGGACGAGCGCTTCTACTTCCGACAATTGCTCTCGGGCGTGGACTTCGCCATCGGCGACGAGTTGGCCCGGCAGATGCGCAACTTCGTCTACCTGATCGGCGACCGGGAGGCCTCCGAAGCGTTCGTCATCGACCCGGCTTATGACCCCGCCGGCATCGTGGACCTCTGCAATGCCGACGGGATGCGCCTGACCGGCGTGCTCGCCACCCACTACCACCCCGACCACGTCGGGGGCAGCATGATGGGCTTGTCGATCCCCGGCATCGCTGAGCTCCTGGAACTCGTGGATGTGCCGGTGCACGTGCAGGCCGACGAGTTGGCCTACGTGTCCACCGTGACCGGCCTGGGGCCCCCGGAACTCCGGAGTCACAGCGGCGGGGACGTGGTCAGCGTCGGCGGGTTGGAGATCGAGTTGCTCCACACGCCGGGGCACACGCCCGGGAGTCAGTGCTTCCTCGTCGGCGGTTGGCTGCTGTCGGGGGACACGCTGTTCCTCGAAGGCTGCGGGCGCACCGACCTCCCCGGCGGCGACCCGGCAGCCATGTATGAGAGCCTCACACGCCGGCTGGAGCGGGTGCCCGATGACACAGTTCTCTTCCCGGGGCACTACTACGCCGCAGATCCGTCAGCATCCCTCGGGCAGACCCGCAGGTCGAACTACGTCTTCAAGCCCCGCAACGCGGCGGAGTGGCTGGCGATGTTCGGGAGCTGAACAGAGCGTCCTCGACTATCGGTGCTCCAGCCGAACACAGGAGCCGCCGGTCATGGAGAGCGCGGAGTTAGGCTGTGCTGGGCAGTGGAGCGGAGTGCTGCCGGGAACCGCACCTGGCGGATGCCGGCACGACAGGGTAGATCCGCGATAAAGGAAACGACATGATCAGGCGATCTTCTCCGGACCGCGCCGCGCCGCGCCGGTTGGCGCTTCGGACTCTGGCACTGCTTCTCGTCTTGGCGTTGGGTGCCGCTGCCTGCGGCAGCGCCGACACGGAGCCCTCCCTCACCGCCGAGCGGCCGGAACCACCCACCTCTCCGGTGCCCGCCCAGGCGCCCGCTGAGGCGCCTCCTCCGCCGGCCGTTCAGGAACCCGAACCGTCCACGACGACCGCGGTCCCCCTCAGCCGGACGACCGAACCGACCGTCCTCGTCACGGTCCCGCAGCAGGTCGGCGAGGACGGTGTGGCCCTCCCGCCGCCGCTTCTGCCGGATGTGCCGCTACCGGACGAGTTCGACGATCCCGAGTCCACCGTGCTGCCGCCCGAGCAGCTCCCGCCCCCGCCGGCGCCCGCCCCCGCACCGGTGGCGGCGCCGTCCTGGCAGCCGGTCACGATCCTGGTCTCCAAGGACGACGTGAACGGCATCATCCCGGTCTACGACGCACCGAATGGCACCCGGCTCGCCTTCCCTGACGGTGACCTCTGGAGTTACACGTTCCGCCGCAATCGACTGGTCGTGCGTGTCCTGGAGGGCGCCCAGGGCGACGAATGGGTCCACGTGGAACTTCCGGTGCGACCCAACGGGGCGCGCGGCTGGGTCAAGTCCGAAGGCTTCAACTGGTCCACGGTCAGCCACCACATTCTCATCGACGTCTCCGATCGCAGCGTGGCGCTGTACGAGGGCGACAATCTGGTCGCCTCCACCGGGGCGATCGTCGGCAAGCCCGCCACGCCGACGCCGACGCTGTCGGGGTTCCTCGTGGAGAAGTTGCCGAACCACAGCCAGCAGAACGGGAGCATCGTGCTGGGGGATTGGATCTTGATGCTGTCGTTCTTCAGCGAGGCGCTCAACAGCTTCGGCGGTGGGCTGCCGCGCATCGCTCTGCACGGCACGCACATCCCTGAACGTGTGGGTGAGGCTCTGTCCAACGGCTGCATCCGCATTCCCAACGACATCGTGGAGACCATTGCCCGGCGGGCGCCGCTGGGCACCGTGGTGAACATCGTCGCCTGAGCGCGGCGCTGGTTCGAGTCGGTGGGGAGAATCCGCAAGCCGCGGACCGACGGCGCGTCGCCGGACAATTCCACCCCGGTGCAGTTGTGGTTCGGCCTCCGGTTCGCCTGCGCCTGCTCCACCTGCGCCTGTTCCGCCTCCGCCGGCTGGGGACCCGCCGGCTTGGCAGCCCATCAACGTCCTGATCGCCAGGGACGACGTGAACGGGATCATCCCCGTCTACGACGCCCCCGGCCGGAACCGATTGTCGTTCCGTAACATCATCGAGACCATCACGCGCCAGGCTCCACTGGGTACTGTGGTCAACGTCGTGACCTGAGAGGGGGCGCCGGTGCGGCCCTTGCAACGTCGAATCACAGTTGGTGCACCCGCCGGCGGCTCGAGTCGCCGCCGCGGTCGTCGCGCGGCGCGAGCGATGGCGGTCGCGGCGACGATCGCGCTGCTGCTGGCGTCGTGCGGGTCGGACGCCGAGCAGGTGGTAGTGGAGCCTGCTCCCCCCGAGACTGCCGCCACGACGGAGCAAGCAGCCGCCGAGCCGGAAGCGCCGGCACCGGCGACTACTCCCCCGGCGGCCGCCGAGCCGGCATCGCCCGATCCCGACGAGACGCGTGGATCATCGCAACCGCCCCCGGATCCCCCGCCGCCGCCCGAACCCGCGCCCACGACCACGCAGCCGCCGCCCCCGGAACCCGCACCTCCGGACCCTCCCCCGCCTCCCGATCCTCCGGCACCGGATCCCCCGCCTCCGGAGCCTCCGGAGCCTGACCCGCCGCCGGCCGATATAGCACCTCCGCCTCCGGATCCGCCGGCCCCGCCCGAGCCTCCCGAGCCTCGGGCCCCGCCCGAGCCTCCCGAGCCTCCGGAGCCTGCTGAAGACCCCGAGGTGGCAGATCCTCCGGCGCCTGACCCACCCCCG
>JAGWAK010000091.1 GCA_021296435.1 Acidimicrobiia bacterium | reverse complement strand
TGCGCGACGCCGGCATGTCCTACGTGCCCGAGGAGCGCATGCGTGACGGCGTCGTCGGCATGTTCTCGGTGGCGGAGAATCTGGTCCTGCTGAACCAGGGCACCGAGTTCAGCAGCCGGGGGTTCCTGCGCCTCGGAGCTATCCGGGAGCACTGCCGCGACCTCGTCGAGCGGTTCGCCGTGAAGACGCCCGGCATCGACGTGCCGACCTCCAACCTCTCCGGTGGCAACATCCAGAAGCTCATCCTGGCGCGGGAGTTGTCGGCGGAGCCCAAGGTGATCCTGGCCGCCCAGCCGACCCGCGGTGTGGACGTCGGAGCGGGCGAGTACATCCACTCCCAACTCGTGGCCCAGAAGGCGGCGGGGTGCGCCATGCTGCTGATCTCCGAGGACCTCGACGAGGTTCTGGCGCTCTCCGATCGCATCGGCGTGATGTACGAGGGCCAGATGATGGGTGTCTTGGATCGTGCCGATGCCACGGTGGAGCGCCTCGGCCTCTGGATGGCAGGGGTCGAGCACGGGGCCGCCCAAGCCGTCTAAGCGGGGTGCGAGTGCGGTGGGCGACCGCTCCACGGCACTCGGGCCTCACGGGTTCCGCCGCCCGGGGCGCAGCGCAGGAATCTAAGCCGGGTGGTTCGTCGTGCCGGGCGCCGGCTGCTCCATGGCGTTGATGTAGTTGTAGATGGTGATGCGGCTGACGCCCATCGCCGTCGCCACGTCCTCCACCCCTTTGCGCAGCAGGAAGGCGCCGCGCTCGTGCATCAGGCGCACCGCCACCTGCTTGTCGGTGCGCGAGAGACTCTCCAGGGAGTCGCCGAGCTCGCGCTCGATGGTCTCGATCAGGCGTGCGAGGGCGCCATCGAGACCGTGGAGGCGCAGCACACCCACCGTCTCGCCCTCGAAGTCCAGGGGGATGTCACCGGGTTTGCGCTCCGCCGGCGACAGAAGTTCCCCGCCCACCGCCGCGGCCACGGGCCTCAGCATCCGCCAGACCGGATGCTCGGTGTCGCTCATGTGCCGGCCGATGCCGGCTGCGTGTCGGGGCGCCGCTCCAGGCGCAGCGCGATCCGGGTGGCGCCTGCCATCAACGCCTCGCGGACCATGACGGCCGTGGCCTGAGCGATTCGTTCCGAGTCACCGGAAGCGGACGTGGCGAACGGACCGACCTCGGTCTCGAGCCCCAGGTCGCTGAAGGCGGCGACGGCGGCCTCGACGTGCGGGCCGGGCGACCCTTCGTTGAAAGGCTCGACGAAGAACTCGATGTGAACTGTGTCCATGGCGCCACCGACTTCCTGGGGCCGAGGTGCACCCGCGTTGACGCTGCGCACGTCCTGGCCAACACTAGGCGAGCGAACAACGAGAGAAGGAAGTCCGGGATGCTCAACGACGACCTCCGGGATCTGCGGATCGACATCGACCGGCTCGGTGGCCGCCTGGAGGCCCTGGCACAGATCGGCGATACCGGCGATGGCGGGAACTGCCGCCTGGCGCTGACCGACGAGGACCGCGACGGGCGGGACCTGGTGGTGGGTTGGATGCGCGACCTGGGCCTGTCGGTCACGGTGGACACCGTCGGCAACGTGGTCGCCGTGTACCCGGGCCTCAGCGACGGGCCACCTGTCATGACCGGCAGCCACATCGACACCGTCCGCACCGGTGGCCGTTACGACGGCAACCTGGGGGTGCTGGCCGGGCTGGAGGTGATCGAGACGCTCAGCACCGCCGGTGTGCGGCTGTGGCGCCCGCTGGCTGTCGCCTTCTTCACCGACGAGGAGGGCTCTCGGTTCCCCCCCGACATGCTGGGGAGCCTCACGTTCGTGGGCGGCATGAGCGTTGAGGAGGCCCTCGACGTGACCGACAGCGACGGGATCACCGTGGGTGCCGAACTCGACCGCATCGGTTATCGCGGGGCCGCCCCGTGTCCCGCCCCGGCGCCGTTCGCCTTCGTCGAACTGCACATCGAGCAGGGCCCCGTGCTGGAGCAGGAGGGTGTCACCATCGGTGCGGTCACCGGCGTGCAAGGAATCTCCTGGCAGGAGGTGACCATCGAGGGGCAGTCCAACCACGCCGGCACGACGCCGATGGACATGCGCCGCGACGCGGGCCACGCCGCCGCCCGGGTGGCGGTGGCGGCTCGGGAGATCGCCAGCGACATTGGCGGCTACCAGGTTGCCACCGTGGGGGTCATGGACCTGCACCCCGACCTGGTAAACGTGGTCGCCGGCAGGGCGCGGCTCTGCGTGGACATGCGCAACATCCATGAAAAGGAGCTGCAGCAAGCGGAACGGCTCATGGCCACGAGCATCGAGCGGATCGCCGCCGCCGAGGGCGTGGGAATCTCCACCCGACCGATGGCCCGCTTCGAGCCGGTCATTTTCGACATCCCGGTCGTGAACCTGGTGGAGGCCACCGCCCGGCGCCTGGGTCACAGCGTGAAGCGCCTGCCCTCGGGCGCCGGCCACGACGCCCAGATGCTGGCGAGGGTCTGCCCCACCGGGATGATCTTCGTGCCGAGCCACAAGGGACTCAGCCACAATCCGGCCGAGTACACCGCGCCCGCCGACCTGGCGGCAGGCGCCGACGTGCTGCTGCAGGTGATGATCGACCTCGCCTCCCGCGAGGACGACATCCCGGAGGTGTCGCCGACGGGCGGCGAATTCAGCCGCGGCGAGCGGGGTGTCGGCGCGGCGCACGACTGACGGCGCCGCCCGCTCGTTCCCGCCGGCCTGCTCCGGGGAGGGGACCGGCGGTTCCGGCGTGGAGGGTCAGTTCACCTCGTGGAGCGCCCCGGTGTCCACGTCGTAGATGAAACCCCGCACGGGGATCGACTGATCGAGGTGCTCGCTGGCCCGGACGGTCGCGATGTCATCGCGGACGCTCTGCTCGAGGTCGCCGAAGGGCAGGAAGTCGATGTCGCTGGCGTCGCTGCCGCGCCGCTCGGCCAGGATGCCCCGCAGGTCGTCGTTGGAGAACGTCAGCATCCCGCAGTCGGTGTGATGGACGACGAGGAACTCCTTGGTTCCCAGCAAGGTTGAGGAGATGATGAGCGAGCGGATGGCGTCGTCGGAGACACGCCCGCCGGCGTTGCGGATCACGTGTGCGTCGCCCAGGCTCAGGCCCAGCATCTCCGACGGGTGGATGCGGGCATCCATGCAGACCACCGCGGCCACCGAGCGGGCCGGGGGCATGGGCTTGTTTCCCTCGCTGAAATCCGCCACGTACGCGGCGTTGGCTTCGAGCATCGTTGCTGTCTCGGACATGGGTGTCCCTCCCGATTCTTCGGTGCGGTCTTCGTGCCGGCAGTTGGCCGACCGGGAAAGGGTACAGGAATCCCGACCAAAATACTCGGCAATAGGGCGGCGTCCCTCGCCCACGTCTTGCTGCCTGTGTCCGGGCGGGGCCGCCGGTGGCCGTCGGCGGATCGTCTGGCGAGATCGATCCGGCACCGCCCTCCGGCGTCCCCTCCCTCGTTGTGCTGTCTGTGTCCGGTCGGCGGTCGGGGTGCCGTGCGCTCCTTCGCGCGGGCGCAAGACGTCGCGAATCGGCCCCCGTTCCCCTCCCTTGTCGTCTCGGGTCAGGACTTCCAGGCGTCGGTGATCTCGGCGATGGAGGCGATCTGGCCGAAGAAGCGGTCGATGGTGGTGAGGGTGGCTTCGTGCTCGGCATCGCTGTAGGCGGCGGTGCCGTCGGAGCACAGCACCACGTAGAAGTCGCGCATGAAGGCGTCGCGGGCCGTGGTCTCGACGCAGACGTTGGTGGCCACGCCGGACAGCACGACCGTGCGGATGCCGGCAGTGCGCAGGATCGTCTCCAGATCCGTGCGCAGGAACGCGCTGTAGCGGTGCTTGGTGACGACGGGGTCAGCGGGCGCGGGCCGCACGTTGCCGTAGTAGTCGCCGCCGAAAGAGCCGTCCACGCAGACGGGCCGCAGCGTGTAGCTGCCGGCCCGGCGACGGGTGGCCTGCTCCAGGATCACGTCGCTGAGGTAGCGGTTGTCGTCGCTGGAGAGGACGCTGCGGACGAACACCACCAGCACTCCTGCTCGCCGGGCGGAGCCGATGAAGCCCTCTAGCCGCTCGGCGGTGACCACCGCGGCGCTGACGTCGAGACCCTCGGCGCTCATCATCCCCTCGGGTGAGCAGAAGTCGTTCTGTACGTCCACCACCGCGAGCGCGGTGTGGGCCGGCGCCACCTTCTCCGCCAGGCTCCAGAGTGGCTGCACGCGCGACAAGCGCTCGGCGACGCGCCGGGCTTCTCCGTCGGTTCGGTCGTGGCCGGGCCCCCTGGTTGGGTCCATGGGACGGTCCTGGTAGCTGAGCTACCTCGCCGACGGCCCGCGGCGCGTGCCCGAAGGGGTGCGGGATCGCTGCTTGGCGGGCACCTCATCGTCGTCGACGCGCACGAGGTTTCCTTGGACCGTTCCCGCCGCGAGTTCCCTGAGCCTCGCGAACTCGTCGGAATCGAACATCGCCTCCACGCTGTCGGCGTCGTCGAACTGGATGAGGGTGAGGCGTTGCGGCGACCAGTCCCCCCTCAGGACGCTGGTCTCACCGCCGATGACGAGGTACCTGCCGCCATGATTGCTCACGAGCGCCTCGCTCCTCTCGTGAAACTCCTCGTAGCCGGCCTCATCGTCGACGTCAATGCTGGAGATCAAATGCACGGCCATAGTCGGGTCTCCTTGCGGTCACAGGCCCGTGAGTGACACTGTCGCTCGTGGACGGACCCTAATTGGGTGCGTTGTGGGTCGCCACCGGCCGGGCGCCGCTAGTCGGCGGGCTGGAAGACGAGGTCCACGTGGCGGGGGCCGCGAGTGAAGACGCCCGTCTCGTCGGCCTCGAACCCGGGGGCGAAATCCATCCCCGGGAGCCGGTCCAGCAGGGCGTCCATGGCCACCTCGACCTCCACGCGGCTCAGGTGCGCGCCGACACAGAAGTGCCGGCCGAGGGCGAACTCCACGTGGTTGGCGGCGGCGTTGAAGGCTTTGGCCACGTCCAGGTCTGGGCGCTGGATGTCGAACCGCTCGGGGTCGGTGAACTGGTCGGGATCCCGGTTGGCGGCGCCCAGCACGCAGGCCACGGTGCCGCCGGCGGGAACCACGCCGCCGGAGAGCTCCACGTCACCTTCGGCCTGGCGCATGATCATCTGCACCGGGCCCGAGTGGCGCAGCGTCTCGGCCAGCGCGGCGGTGATCAGTGAGCGGTCCCGGCGCACCGCCTCCATCTGGTCGGGGTTTTCGAGCAGGCGGCAGACCATGGAGGCCAGCGCCTTGTCGGTGGTCTCGCCACCGGCGCTCACCAGCAGGCTCGTGAACGCCCGCACCTCCCAGTCCTCCATCGAGATGCCATCGGAACTGCCCTCCAGCATCTTCGAGAGCAGGTCCTCGCCGGGGTTCGCCCGCCGCTCGGCGATGATCGGCGTGAGGTAGTCGGCGAACTGTGCCTGTGCCTGCAGGCCGAGTCGCTCCACCTCGGGGTCGCCGGCGAAGTTGGACTGGAAGTCGATGCCCAGATCCACCCAGTGGCGGAAGGTCTCGTGGTCCTCCAGCGGCAGGCCGATCATGTACATGATCACGTCGAGGGGGAACGGCTTGGTGAATTGCTCGCGGAGATCCACCTTCCTGTCCGTCTCGAAGCGGTCGATCAGCTTGTGCACGGTGTGCTCGATGATGCCGCGGACCCGTTCCTCGAGGTAGGCGCCGCGGAACTGCGGGCCGACGATGTTGCGGTGGGCGGAGTGCTCGCGGCCGTCGAGCTGCAACATGGTGCGCCCGCCGTGCAGCGGCTCGTTCTGCCACTCGTAGTTGCGGCTCGAGAACGACTCGCCGTCCTTGAAGACCCGCTCC
>JAGWAK010000090.1 GCA_021296435.1 Acidimicrobiia bacterium | reverse complement strand
GTGCAGAACAGGCCTGCAAGAGCGTCCAGATACTTGTTGCCCTCCGCGTCCCAGACGTAGCAACCCTCGCCGCGCTCGACGACGACCAAGTCGGCCGCCCGCCAGGCGTTTGCCTGCGTGAAATGCGGTATGAGATGACGCTGAGCACGCTCGCGGTTATGCGCCATGAGTTAGTCCCTGATCCCCCTCGGGAACTACTTAGCCCGACGGGGAGAGACCGTAACATCCTTTTGCAATGCTGTCTAACCGCGATGGCGCAGCGTCTAAGCGCGCGCGTCGCGGTCGAGACGACGAACGATCAGATGTGTGGCATCGGATCCAGGTGGATGGCACCGATAGGGCAGTTGGCCACGGCAGCAGAGGCGCTCGGCAGCGTCTCGCCGGTCACCTCGGCGACGAGCACCCGCGTGGTCCCGTCGTCGTCGAAGCCGAACAACGCAGGATCGATGAGCACGCACTGACCCGAGCTGACGCAGGCGTCGTCGATCCACAGCCGGAACCGATCGCTGGAGGAGTGCCGCTCATTTCCCACCGGCGCTCCATTCCGTGGTGCCCGGCTCGGTAACCGTATTGGGGCAACTCGAGTCGGTCGCGGTGCCATTCGGTTCGACCCTCAACTCGGCGAGGCCTCGCTGGTCGCGGGGCGCCTTCCAGCGCGGCGTCTCGTTCACGAGGGTCGCTGCGGGGAACCGCCTCAGGAACTCGTCCAGGGCGATGACAACCTCCAAGCGGGCAAGAGATGCGCCGAGACAGAAGTGCGGGCCGCGGCCGAAGCCCAGGTGGTCGGCCTTGGTGAGACGCCGTGTGATGTCGAACCGCTCGGGATCCGGGTATTGGGCCGGGTCGCGGTGCGCCGCAGCGATGTTCACCACGACGGTGTCGCCGGCCTCGATCGGCCGGTCATCCAGCTCCAGGGACCTTGTCGCCGTGCGGCGCCCGTTGAGGGCAGGTGATTCGTAGCGCAGGACCTCCTCGACGGCGTACTCCAGCGACCGCGGTGAGGATCGGGCCAATTCGAGCTGTGCGGGATGCGCCAGCAGCAGGTAGATGCAGGTTGCCATGAGGTTGGTGGACGTCTCGTGACCGGCCTGCAGGGCGTGCACCACGATGGCGATCCCGTCCTGGCGGGTCATGCGCTCAGTGTCGATGGCCCGGGCCACGACGCTCACGAAATCATCTCTGGGCTCGGCGCCGCGCTGGTCGATGAGATCGCCGACGAAGCCGCGCCATTCCACGAGGGCGTTGTCCAGATCGCGGGCGATGCCGGGAACCGGGAGCGGCCCGGTGAAGAAGCGGGCCAACTGCAGCGACCAGCCGGGAAACCGGTCGAGGGCGTCGGCCGGGACGCCCAGCAGGCCGGCGATGACCTTGACCGGCAGCGGTTGGGCAAGGGTCGTCACCACGTCGAAGGGCTTGCCGGCGCGCTGGGCCGGCTCGAGCAGCGCGGCCGCCTCACGGCTGATGTCGTCGGCCAGCGGGGTGAGGGCCGCGGGGGTGAACGGTGGGTTGACCGCACGGCGCAGCGCCGTGTGCTTGGTGCCGTCGGAGTGGATCAGCCCCGGATGACCGAAGTGGTACGGCAAGATCTCGAGACTCTCGATCACCTCGGGCGGCAGCCGCCGGATGTAGGCCCCCTCGGCACCGTGACTGGAGTAGTCGTCGGGATTCCGCAGCACGTCCTCGACCAGGTCGAACCTCGTGACGAGCCAGTAGTTGAGCGAGGGACTCCAGTAGACGGGAGCGCGCTCGCGCAACTCGGCGAACACCTCGTGCATGTGGTCCTGGAAGTCGGGGGCGCCGAGAGCCTCCTCGATCTCGGGTATCCCTCCACGCTGCATCGGACCACGGTAACCGTCATTCCGGTGGCGCTCGGAACTCGGTCCGCAGTGCCCGGGCTTCACCCTCGGTTGTCTGTCGATGCCCCGGGTGTCCACACTCGATCGTCATCCTCGTGTCCGCCGGGGCAGACTGAGTGTCATGAGGGCGTCGCCGATCCGGTTTGCCGGTGTGGGGTTGTCTCTGTCGAACGAGGAGCCGGCTGCAGTCACGCTGGCGCAGGGTGTGCAGGCTGATGAGTTGGGGTACGACGAGGTGTCGATCCCCGAGAGCCGGTTGCATCGGTCCACGACTTCTGTGGCGGCTGCGATCCTGGCCCAGACCCGCAGCGTGACGGTGCGCGTCGGGGTGGCCAATCCTGTGACCCGCCATCCGCTGCTGCTCGCCTTGGAGGCCGCCACGCTCGCCGACATCGGGCCCGGTCGGGTGCGGTTCGGTGTGGGTGCCTGCGAGTGGACGATGCGGGCATTCGAATGCGAGCCCGAGGGTTGGTTGCCGTACAGCAACACCGTCGAGGCCGTACGGGCCATGCGGTCGTTGCTGGCGGGCGGTTCGGTGGGGTTCGAGCCGGAAACCTTCGATTCCGATGCCGATCTGCGGCTCGACCTGGCATCCCCGGCGCCGGTCCCCGTGGACGTCGGCGCCGTTAACGCCCGGATGCTGACCGCGGCCGGGCGTTGGGCGGACGGGGTGCAGTTGGGCGCGCTCATGAGCCCCGCGTACGTGGCCTGGGCCGCCGAACGGATCGCCGAAGGCGCCCGTGCCGAGGGGCGCGATCCCGGCGAGGTGCTCGTCTCGGGCAACGTGCTCACCAGCCTGGATCGCGACCGGGCCGCGGCGCGCCGGGAGGTGTGCGAGGTGCTGGCCTACTACCTCGCTCGGGTGGAGGGCGTGGTGGTGGACCGCTCGGGCGCGGATCCCGAGGCGGTGGCGGCGGTACGTGCCGCCGTGCGGCGGGAGGGGCTGGCCGCCGGCACCGCGACGGTGAGTGGGCAGCTCATCGACACCTTCGCCGTGACGGGCGACACTGATGAGGTGATCGAGCGCCTGATGCCCTTCGGTGCCGCCGGAATGGCGATGCCGCTGCTGTGGTACACGCTGGGACCCGAACCCACCTGGGCGGTGGAGGCGCTGGCCGCCGAGGTGGTGCCGGCCGTGCGCCCGGAGCCGTCGTGACCGGTTTCATGGCCCACTGCGGCCGATGGATCTTGCCGGCTCCGGTTGTGCCGGAGTGTCGGGAGGCGTCGTGAGCGGCGACTCGATGGCTTCGGGCGACCCTCTGGTGAGCACCGCCTGGCTGGCGGAACGGCTGGATACCGGCGACGCCGACGTGCGGGTCGTGGATTGCCGCTGGTACCTGAAGCCGTTCGACATGCGTGACCCGGACGTCGAGTACGCCCGCGGCCACATCCCCGGCGCCGTGCACCTGCGCTGGGACACGCACTGGGCGGATGCCACCCATCCCATCCCGGGGATGCTGGCCCAGCCGGAGGAGTTCGCCGAGGCGATGGCCGCCGCCGGCATCGGGCAGCGGACGACTGTTGTCGCCTACGACGACGGGCATGTCACCGTGGCCGCCCGGCTCTGGTGGGCGCTGCGGGTGTACGGCCACGGCCGCGTGGCGGTCCTCGACGGGGGCATCGGTCGCTGGATCGCCGAGGGCCGCCCGCTGACGACGGAGGTGCCGCAGTGGCCCCGGGGTGATTTCGCCGCTCGGCCGCGCTCGGCTGCCTACGCCACGCACGCCGACGTTGCCGAGGCTCTCGACGACCCGTCGGTCGGTCTGGTGGATTGCCGGATGGAGCCGGCCCGGCTGGAGGACGGGGCGATGATCCCCGGTAGCGCCTATCTGCCCGGCATCGAGTTCCTCGACGACGATGGCCTGATGCGCCCGCCGGAGAGCTGCCGGGAGGCGATCCTGGCGGCGACCGAGCAGGCGCCGCGCACGATTCTCTACTGCCGGGGCGGAGTGGGTGCCTGCGGCACCGCCCTGGCCTACGAGGTGGCCGGCCTCGGCGATGGCGTGTCGGTCTACGACGGCTCCTGGAGCGAGTGGATCACCGTTGCCGACGGCACCCGGCAGGAGCCCCTCTAGCCGTCAATCCAGGAACTCGTCCGCCCCAAGATCAGCTGCGTGGGTGGTGTGTCGGCGCGCCATCGTGGCCAGCAGCCTGTCGCCACGCTCGGTGCGCTCGACCCCCATGGACGCGAAGACGACGGTCGCCAAGCCGAAGAAGGATGCCCGGCGGTACGCCTCCCAGCATTCGGACCAACCGAGGCCCGCCGCCCCGAAATCGCAGAGCGCTTCGTAGTAGTCGCGCACGATGCGGTCCTCGGTGGCGCGGCGGTGCTCGGTCCGCAGGTTGCCACCCAGGAAGTACGAGACGTCGGTGAGGGGGTGGCCGACCGCCAGTGACTGCCAGTCCACGGCGCTGACCGCCGCTGGGGTTCGCGTCGTGTCCAGGAGCAGGTTGTCGAGCCGGTAGTCCTGGTGGATGGCGCAGAACACCTCGCCGACCGGTGGGCTGATGGGGAACCCCGAGCTGTCGGCGAGGCGCTGGAACAGGTCCTTCTGCTCCGCGGAGAGTTCGTCGTGGTGCCTGTCGAGGAATTCCGGGAGCACGCCCCGGAAAAACGCCTGGATTGCGGTTTGCACCTCCGCCGGATCGTCGAAGTTCAGCCAATCGGCGTCGGCGAGTGCCCCGTCGCGCCAGGTCGGGCCATGGAGCCCCACCAGCGCCAGCACGATCTGGCGGGCCAGCGACGGGTCGCAGCCAGCGATCTGGTCACCCTGGACGGCCGGGTGCATGTCCTCCAGCAGGAGCACGAATTCCGGGCCGTGGCCCCCGACGGCCGCGTGATAGCAGAGCGGCGTGGGGATCTGCAGCCGCGACTGCAGACGGTTGTAGAAGCCGACCTCCCGGGAGTAGGCGCGCACGACGACGGCCATTTTCCGGGTCATCTCGTCGGTGGACGGGAACTTCCCGACGATCGTGGCCGGGTACTCGGGCCGTGGCCGGGCGTAGGTGAGCGCGAAGCGCACACTGTTGCCGAACTGGCCGGTGCCGACGGGGACGTGGCTGAAGCCGAGTACCTCGGCGTCGGTGTGGCCGGCCCCGCGCAGCACCTCGCTCAGCCACTCGGCCGACACCTCCTCGAGGGTGGGGATGGATTCGCTGCCGGTCACGGCCGGCCGCGGCGGTAGGCGTCCACGACCGGTGTGAGTTCGGCCGGGGTGGCGCCGTGCATGATGACGCCGTCGCATCCCAGGTCGAGTTGGTGGCGGACGGCCGCGGCACACTGCGCGGGCGACCCGGTGGCGCTGGCGGCGTACCACTCCTCAGGGATCAGTGCGGCGACGTGTTCGAGCACCTCGGTCGTGCCGGTGTGGTCGAGTGCGGTCATGCGTTGCGTGGCAACCACCTCGTCGGCGAAGAACCTCTCCAGCACCGCTGGATCCCAGCGGTTCACCCGCACCAGGAGGTCGCCGTAGGCCTGCAGGTAGCTGGCCAGCCGGCCGACGGTCTTCATCAATCGCTTCTCGTAGGGGACCTCGTCGGAGACCGTGGCCAGGCACGACCAGACCCGCACGTCGTCGGGATCGCGGCCCGCCTGCTCGGCGGCCGCCTTCACCGTCTCGACGCAACGGACCACGGTCTCATCGGCGAAGAACGTGTGCAGGATCACCTCGTCGAAGCAGCGCCCGGCGAGGCGCAGGGTGTTCTCCCCGAAGCCCCCGATGCTCATCGGTAGGTGCTCGTCCAGGGTCGGGTCCAGCAGCAGCGCCGGGAAGCGGCCCGCCGGACCGTCGTGATTGGCGACGATCTCGCCGCGGAAGAGCCGTCGCATGATGCCGGCGAAGTCCTCCATCTCGGCGGTGGTGATCTCGGGGACGCCCATGAACTGTTGCAGGATGCGGATGCCTCGACCGATGCCCAGCACGAACCGGCCTCCGCTGAGGCTCTGCATGGTGTAGGCGAATCCGGCGGTGACCAGCGGGTGGCGGGTGTTGCTGTTGGTGACGCCGCAGTGGATCGTGATGGACTCCGACACGGCCGCAGCGGCGCCACACAGCGTGGCCGCCTCTTTCTTGTTGTAGCGCTCGGAGATGAACACCG
>JAGWAK010000089.1 GCA_021296435.1 Acidimicrobiia bacterium | reverse complement strand
CCAGGCGCAGGACCGTGCCATCGCTCCTGCTCAGGAGGACGAGTTCCTCGAAATCCTCCTGGTCGTAGTTCTGGCCGAGGGTGCGCACCCGCACCTGGGATTCCCGGGAATCGATGCTGCCGGCGGACAGGTCCAGCGAACTGCGCCGAATCGCGTTTGCGACATCTGTGAGCGTGAGTCCGAGGGCTCTCAGTCGTTGGAGCGGCACCTCGATGGAAATCTCGTATCGGCGTATGCCGCTGACGTCGACCTGGGACACCGAGGGAAGCGTCTTGAGTTCATCCTCGACCTGGTACGCCAGTTCCTTCAGGGAACGCTCCGACACATCGCCGTGAACGAGCAGACGCATCATGCTCTGGCGATTGTTCATCTCCCGGAACTGGGGACGTTCGGCGCCGGTCGGAAAAGACTCGATGCGGTTGACCGCAGATTCGATGTCATCGAGCGCCTGAGCCATGTCCGTACCCGAATCCATTTCGATGCGGACGGACGCGATGCCGGGGGCCGCGACGGACTTGACTGCCTTTACGTCATCCAGCCCGCTGACCTGGTCCTCGATCTTGACGACGATCGACTCCTCCACCTCCTCCGGAGTCGCGCCGGGGTAGACCATCGAGACTTCGATGTGGTAGAAGGGGACCGTGGGCCACGCTTCCCGCTCGATGCCCGTCAGCGACACGAGCCCGGCGGCGATGATGCCCGCCATCAACAGGTTGGCCGCGATCCCGTTGCGGGCCATGTAGGCGATCGGGCCGGACCGTTCGCTACGGTCGCCCGGTCCGGGACCCGCGTCGGGACTCATCGCACCGGGTCGGTTCCGGTCTGGACGCGCATGCCTTCGGTGGCGAACTGAATGCCGCCGGTGATCACTGCCTGCCCGCTCTCGAGCGGACCGGTCACGAAGACCTCATCGTTCGCGCGCTGCAGCACCTGGACCGGAACGATGCTCACGACGTCGCCCTCGCTCACGGCCCAGACCTCGTTGCCCGTTTGCAGCGCGGCGCGCGGGACGCGGAAGTAGTCCTCCGGTGAAACGCCGTCGATTTCCACGTCCACGAACTTGCCCACCAGCAGAGGAGGGGAACCGCCGACGGCACCGGATGCGCCCGCGGGGACACCCGCGGTGAAGGGGTCCGACACCCGCACGATCACATCGACCGTGCGGGTCTGGGCGTCGAGCGACGCCTCGACCCGGTCCACGTAACCCTCCCACGCGTACGATCCTTCTCCGTATTGCGCGATCACGCGAACCGCCACTTCTCCTTCTCCGTCACCGGCTCGCAGTTCCCACAGGCCGGGAATCAGCGCCGCATCGGCGTCGGACAGCGGGACGACGACCTCCACGGCGTGCGAGGCGAAGAGCCGCCCCACGGGTTGTCCCGGGCTCACGACCTGCCCCACATCCACGGACTCCGAACGGACCACGCCATCGAAGGGCGCGGTGACGCGGGTTCGGGCCAGCGCGAGATTCGCGTCCGCCAACCGGGCTTCGTCCCGGCTCAGCGCCGCGCGCGCGGCCTCGAGCTGGGGCTCTCTCAGGGTGAGCGGACTCGCCTCGGAGGGCGCACCCTCGGCGCTTTGCCGCTCGGCATAAAGCTCGTACTGCTCGCGGGCGATCGTCGCCTGTTCCTGTTCCTGGAGGAAGGCAACCTGGCGCGAGGCGAGATTGGCTTCGGCCTCCTGCAGGCGGTACAGGTAGTCCGCCTCCTCGATGCGGAACAGCGTCCGGCCGGCCTCGACCCGGCCTCCGCTCTGGAACCCCGGATCCACCCAGACGACCCTGCCGCCCACCTGCGGGGCGATGTCGATCTCCGCGCTCGGCCGCACGGTCCCGGATCCGTACACCGGGATGGGACCCGATCCGGCCGAAACGCGGGCGGTCTGCGCGAACGGAATCTGGGGCGGCGGCTCCCGGCTTTCCGCCTCCGGCGCCAGTGAAATCAGGAGCGTCACCCCGGCCCCGGTAGCCGCCAGGATGAAGATGATGATCCTGACGCTGGATCCGAAAAGCAGTTTGCGCAGCATGGTGACCTACTCCGCTGGGGCCGAAAAGGCGCCTCGTGAAAGGGATACCCTTTCATGGTTCGGCACGTTTCCGGCCCCTGTCAAGCTAAATCGACTACCGGTTCGGGAGTACGCGCACGACGCGCCCGTCCGACGAGACGATGATGACGGGACCGGCGAGAACGTCGTCGCCGAGATGGACCTCGCGGCCCGGCGCGCGGAGCCTGTCGGCCTGGCCGCCGGGCAGCGCGTAGGGTTCGGCTCGATCCACATCGACGACATAGCCGAGATCCGCCATCGACTGGATCGTGATTGCGCTGAAGGTTTCCGGCACACCGAGCCGGTTGAGCGGTCTCATGAGTTCCATCTGGAGCACGGCCCCCCGCCAGTGCAGGTTGGCGCTGCCCGCGCCGCCGAGGTTCTCGACGGGGACCTTCGCCCCTCCGGCGTAATCGGCGCCGCCCGCGGCGTCGAAGGCGGCGATGGCGAGCGGACCGGTGAAATGCGCGTCGATCGCCCCCACGCCCAGCGACCGGTCGCGCAGCAGACCCTTGACCGGCCAGAGCACTCCGAACCCCAGCGCGTGGGCGATCTCGTGCATCGCGAGTTCCGTCGCGTCGCCGGACGCGATGAGGCCATCGAAGTCGGAGACGTCGAAGAACATGACGGAGACGTAAGGGAGGTTCGACTCTTCCCGGAGCCGGCACGTGCCGGCCTGGGCGAGCGTACGCCCGGGACCGTCGATGTCCCGCATCTCGACCAGGATGAGCAGATCGTCGACGGAGCCGACGGGCTCCGATGTCCGCGCCCCGTAGCAGCCGACGCGATCGCCGACGGGGACGGGGACGGCCGGGAGTTCCGTACCCGCCAGCACCGACATCCAGAGTTCCGCCGCCGGGCGAATCGCGGCACGATGCGGCTCCGTCACCGTGGCATCGAAGTCGAGCACGATGTCGAAGCCGCCCCCGGAGGCCCGAACGCGCACGGTGAAGGATGTTTCGGCCGCAAGAGCTCCCGGGTCCCGTGCCGTCACCGTCACCGTGGCCGTCCCCGGCGCGATGCCGATCACACGCAGCGTGTCGCCCGGGGCGCTGGCGGCCGCCACCGCGCTGTCCGAGGAAACCGCGCCATATCCGAGCGCTTCCCCGTCCGGGTCGACGAAATGCCCCGACACATCCACCCGCGCCGTGTCCGCCACGGCCAACCGGAGGTCCGGGATCGCGCCCGTGGCCACAGGCGCCCGATTCGGCACCGTCACCTGGAAGCGCAGCGCGGCGGCTCGCCCTTCCGGGTCGCGCGCCGTAATCGCCACCGTCGATGTCCCCGGCGCCACGGAGACGATGCGGACCGTGCTCCCCGCGACCTCGGCGACCGCGACCTCCTCGGCGGACGACCGCGCCTCGAAGGTGAGCACGTCCCCGTCGGGATCGCGGAAGTAGCCCGAGGCGTCCACCGTCGCCGTGTCCCCCACCGCCAGGTCGAAGTCCGCCACGGCGCCGATGACCATCGGAGGCTGCGTCAGCGGAACTTCCATGCTCCCATCGCCGCACGCCGCGGTCCCCGCCACCATCAGGATCGCGAACGCACGGCACACGGCCCCTCCGGCGGGCGCAGAGTACAGGCCCTTCCCCCGTGTCTCGATTTCGAGCTGCCGGACGAACTGCTTCAGCCCGGAATGAGACACCCCGGATCGCTCGCCGTTCAGGCCACGTCCTCGCGCACGGCCTCGGCGGCGTGCGCGCGCAGCGCCCGCCACACTCGCTGCGGCGTGAAGGGGAGTTCGTCGATCCGGACGCCCACCGCGTCGTATATCGCATTCGCGATCGCCGGGAGCGATGGGTGGAGCGGACCCTCTCCCGCCTCCTTGGCGCCGTAGGGACCCTCGGGATCCACCGACTCGACGATGAGCGCCTCGAACTCCGGGCAGTCCATGGACGTGGGAATCCGGTAGTCCAGGAGCGAGGGCGACGCGTGCAGTCCGCCCTCCACATCTCCCTCGCGGAAGAGTTGCTCCTCGAAGATCGCCTCGGCGAATCCCATGTAGGCGGAGCCCTCGATCTGGCCCTCGACGAGCACCGGGTTGAGCGCGCGGCCGCAGTCGTGCGCCACCCAGATGTTCTTCACGCCGACGACCCCCGTGTCCTCCTCGACCTCGACTTCCGCCACGTGCGCCGTGAACGAGTAGGCGGGGGACGACCCGATCGTGCCGCCGCGGTAGTCTCCGTGGACATCCTTCGGCGTGTCGTACGAGCCCACGGCGCCGAGCAGGCCGAACTTCGCCTCGGCGATGTTGAAGGCCTCCGGGATCGGGAGGCGGCGGCCGGCGTCTTCCGGGGCCTCCGCGTCGAAGGCCCAGCCGCGCGCCAGGCGCACCCGCGCGGCCGGCACGCCCCACTGCTCCGCGACAGCCTCCGTCACCTGCGCGCGCAGCGTGCGGCAGGCCTCGAGGCAGGCGTTCCCCACCATGACCGTCTCGCGCGACGAGTACGCGCCGAGGTCCACCGGCGTGAGGTCCGTATCGGCGGAGAAGACGCGCACGTAGTCGAGCGGAACGCCGAGTTCCTCGCACGCGATGTAGGCCATGGTCGAGTCGGAGCCCTGCCCGATCTCCGACGCGCCGTGCAGGATCGCCACCCGGCCGGAGCGCTCGACCTGGACCTGCACCGCGGCCTGGGGCATCTCGTTCGGATAGATCGGGTAGTTCGTGCCGGAGATATAGGAGGAGGCCGCCATCCCGAGACCGCGCCCCTTCGGCAGCCGCCGGTAAAGCTTCTTCCAGTCGCTGGCGCGTTCGACCGCCTCGAGGCACTCCAGGAAGCCGTTGGACCGGACCTTGAACTCGTTCACCGTCCGACCCGTGCCCATGAAGTTGCGGCGACGGAGTTCGAACGGGTCGAGGGCGAGCCTCTCGGCCATCTTGTCGAGCGAAATCTCGTACGCGAAGCGCGGCTGCACGGAGCCGTGGCCGCGCTTGGGGCCGCACGGGGCCACGTTCGTGTAGACCCGGGTCGAGTCGAAGCGGTAGGACTCGATGTGGCAGGGCGAGGTGAGAAGCTGTCCCGAGTAGTACGTCGTCACGAGACCGAACGAGGCGTAGGCGCCGCCGTCCAGGGTCGTGTGCGCGTCGAGCGCCCTCAGCTTCCCGTCGCGCGAGGCGCCGAGCCGGTACTTCATGCGCATGGGGTGGCGGCCGCGGTGCGAGTAGAAGAGTTCCTCGCGCGTATAGAGGATCTTCACCGGACGGCCCGTCCGCATCGCGAGGAGCGCCACGCAGAACTCGAGATCGAACGGCTCGGACTTGCCGCCGAAGGCCCCGCCCACCGCCGGCTGCACGACCCGCACCTTCGCCACGTCGTGATCGAGCACCCGCGCCAACTCACGCTGCAGGTAGTGCGGAACCTGCGTCGAGGACCACACCTCGAGCACGCCATCCGGGCCGAGCCGGGAGATCGCGCAGTGGGGCTCGATCGGCGTGTGCGTCGTCCCGTGGAAGAAGTACTCCCCCTCGATGGTGACGTCCGCTTCCGCCATCCGCGCGTCCACGTCCCCGAACTCGAGGTGGACGTGCTTGAGGATGTTGCCGTTCGCCCCCGGCTTGCGCGGCGCGTGGATGGGCTCCGCGGCGGCCTCGGGCGTCAGCGACTCCTCGGGTGAGAGATAGACGGGAAGCGGCTCGTACTCGACGTGGATCCGCTCGAGCGCCGCGTTCGCCGTGTCCTCGTCCACCGCCGCCACCGCGGCCACCGCGTCGCCGATGAAGCGCACCTTGTCGACGCAGAGCGCGTGCTCGTCGCGGGTCCAGGGGATGATCCCGTACGGCGTCGGCATGTCATGTCCGGCGATGACCCCGTACACCCCTTCGAGGGCCTCGGCCTCGGTCGTATCGATGGAGACGATCCGCGCGTGCGCCTCGGTGGAGCGGAGGATCTTCCCGTGCAGCATCCCCGGCAGGACGATGTCGTCCGTGTAGATCTCGCGGCCGGTCGACTTGCGCAGCCCCTCGACCCGGCGCGC
>JAGWAK010000004.1 GCA_021296435.1 Acidimicrobiia bacterium | reverse complement strand
ATCACCCGGTCCATAACGGATTCGCCGGAGGCTTCGTCCCCGCCGGCCTCGCCGCCGTCGCCCGGCGCACAAGCCAGAAATCCAAAGAGAGAAAGCGAAAGCACACAGCAGAGGTGCGTTACGAACGTTCGATCAAGGGCGCGGCGCATGTGCGGTCCTCCGGTTCATCCGGTTCGGTCGTGGCTTCGGGCGCTCGGCTTCGGGTTCGAGTCCGGGCATCGGTTGAACGTGGGTGGAGCGATGGTGCGTGACAAGCGGGGTCGGCGAGATCCTCCAGCCTCTGAACTGTGCGGAGGGTGACGGGGACGGACCCTGCCGGCCTGCGTGGAGAAAAATGTATACATAATCCTCCATCGGGCGCCGTCAGGTGCGCGCGCGACGTTCCCGCGGGAACGTGAGCCAGGGCCCGCCCGAGGCCGTTACGGCTGCACGATCCTGTAGTCGACCGGCGGCTCGGCGCCCATGAGGTGCTCGATGAAGTAGTCCCACGTGCGCCTGATCAGGTACGGCTCGCGCGCGTAGCCGTGGTTCCGGTTCGGGAAGACGAGCATGTCGAACGTCTTGTTCGCCTCGATGAGGGCGTCGGCCACGAGCAGCGTCATGTTCGGGTGTACGTTGTCATCCAGCGACCCGTAGTGGAGCAGCAGCTTCCCCTTGAGGTTCGAGGCGATGTTCTGGTTCGCCTGCGAGTCGAAGCTGTCCGTGCCGTCCGGGTTCCGTTCGAGCAGTCCGTGGTATTTCTCCCCCCACGGGAAGTGGTAGCCGCGCTGGTCGTGATTCCCCGCCCCCGACACCGCGACCTTGAAGAAGTCCGGGAAGGTGAGGATGGCGTCGGTCGAGGAGAAGCCCCCCCCGGAGTGGCCGAAGATCCCCACCCGCTCGATGTCGATGGGATAGCGGAGGGCGAGCGCCTTGAGCGCCGCGACGTGATCGGGGATCCCGTTGTCCCGCATGTTCCCGTAGTAGCTCTCGTGGAAGGCCTTGGAGCGGTACGGCGTGCCCATGGCGTCGATCGCGAAGGTGATGAAACCGAGCTGGGCGAGCGCCTGGCCCTGGCCCCGCGGCCCGGAGGTGAAGCCGGGCGTGCGAATGGGGCCGATCTGGGGGCCGGGATAGACGTAGTCGATGACGGGATAGACAGCCCCCCCTTCCATGTTCGGGGGGAGCCAAAGATAGCCGTACACGTCCGTCACCCCGTCGCGCGCCTTGGTGGAGAAGCGCACCGGGGGCTCCCAGCCGGCCTCGAGGAGCGGGGAGATGTCGCCCTGCTCGACCGTCATCACGGGGCGTCCGGCGCCGTCCCTGAGGACGGTGACCGGGGCCGTCGAACGCGTGGAATACGTGTCCACGAAGTAGCGGCCGTCGGGTGAGGCGGAGACCGCGTGGTGGGCGTCCTCGGGCGAGAGGAGCGTCACCCCGCCGCCGTCGAGCGACGCCCGATAGAGGTGATGCCGGTACGGATCGCGCCCGGACTCGCGACCCACGCCGGTGAAGTAGACCTGCCGCGCGGCCTCATCGACCGCCAGGAGCTGGACGACGAGCCACGACCCCTGCGTGATCCGATTCTTCATCTCTCCGGTGGCGAGGTCGTGCAGGTAGAGGTGGCCCCAGCCCTCGCGCTCGGAGAACCAGATGAACTCGGTCCCGTTGTCGAGCACGCGCCAGTTGTAGGGCGTGCGGAGCTGGTTCAGCTCCACCCAGGTGTCGCCGCTCTCGACGATGACGCTGCGCGACGCGCCCGTCGTGGCGTCGACTTCGACGAGCGTCTGGCTCTTGAAATCGCGCGAATGGTGCGAGAACCAGACCCGGCCGCCGTCCGGCGACCACTGCGCGGCGTGCCAGGTCGTGTCCGCGCCGCCGAAGTATCCGACGACGGGCTCGTAGTCGGCCCGCACCCGGGCTCCGGTCTCGGCGTCGAAGAGGTGGAGTTGCCAGGTCGGGACGATGGAATCGCCGGGGAGCGCGTAGCGGTAGCTGTGGAGGATCGGACGCCCCGTGGCGGCCTCGAGCAGGTGCAGGTCCTCGACGTCGCGCTCGTCGTAACGGTGGGTCGCGATCCGGCGGCCGTCGGGGGACCACTCGGCCACGGGCGGCGGCTTGAACTCCCTGCGGCGGTTGGAGATCTCCTGGCAGCAGCCCTCGGGGGCAACGCCGTAGCCCCAGTGCGGCTCTCCGTCCGTCGAGAGTTGACGCTCCTCGTCGGTGCGCGTGTCGCGGACCCACAGGTTCTCGTCGCGCGAGAAGACGGCGAGCGCGCCATCGGGAGAATCGATCTCGTGCGTCGCCCGCGCGACCGAATCCGGGCCGGTGCAGCGGTAGGCGCCGATGTCGCAGTCCCAGCGCTCGTCGGTGTCCGTCCAGAAACGGATCCCGCCGGACGCGTTGAACTCGAACTCGTCGAAGGGAAGATCCGTCGCCTCGTGGCTCTCGTCGGAAGCCTCGGAGAGGGCGGCGGCGAGCCGGTCGTGGTCGAAGGCGGGCCGGCGAGTGCGGGCGGCGGCGTCGATCATGATGAACTCGTGGCCGCCGAACACCTGGTTGCGGTACCAGAAGCGGTTAGCGTCAAGCCAGCGGGGGCTCACCGTGACGCCCGACGTGAGCTTCTCGGCGTGCCAGGGCAGGAACTGCTCGGCGCGCGCGTACTCGCTCGCGCTCACGGATTCCGGCTGGTAGGGCCGGGACTGGGCGAGCGCGGCGGGCGGCAGCGTGGCGAGCGCGACGACGGCGAGCGCGACGGGTGACAGGCCGTAAATCGAGAGGCGTCTCACGGGATCCTCCTGGGTTTCTGGACTCCGGAAAGAATAGACCGAAGCGTTCGCCGGCCGGTAGGGTCGCGAGGGTCGCCGCGCCGTTGCGGAGTCGAACGAAGCGGCGCTAGCGTGCCCGCCGACCCGATCCGAGGAGTTTTCCGTGAATGCGACCTCGTCGGCCGTCCGTCCGAGGCGGCTCTTCCTGGCCAGTTGCGTGTCGCTCATCGCGACCTCCGTCACGTTCGCGGTGGTCGGCGCGGTCATGCTCACGCTCAAGAGCGAATTCACGCTCACGAACTACGAGGTCGGCCTCATTGGCGGCGCGGCGATCTGGGGCTTCGCGGTGTCGCAGGTCCTCTTCGCGCCCTTCTGCGACCTGCTGGGGATGCGGTTCCTGCTCCGGCTCGCCTTCGCGTGCCACCTACTGGGGGCGCTCGTCCTCATCACGGCCGGCGGCTTCTGGCAGGCTTTCGCCGGGGCGCTCACGCTGGCGCTCGGGAACGGGCTCGTCGAGGCCGCCTGCAACCCGCTCGTGGCGGCACTTTATCCGGACCGGAAGACGGTCAAGCTGAACCAGTTCCACGTCTGGTTCCCGGGCGGGATCGTGATCGGTTCGGTGCTCGCCTTCGGGCTCGACTCGGTGGGGCTCACCGCGTGGCAACTGAAGATCGGCCTCATCCTCATCCCCACGCTCATCTACGGTCACCTGATGTGGCGGGAGGAGTTCCCGCCGACGGAGGGTGTGCGCGCCGGGGTAAGCATGTGGGAGATGTTCAAGGCAACGTTCATGACGCCCTTGATGATCGTGATGCTGTTCTGCATGGCGATCACGGCGTCGACGGAGCTGGGGCCCAACCGCTGGGTGCCGGCGGTGCTGGAGGCTGGCGGCATCCCGGGGATCCTCGTGCTCGCGTGGATCAATGGCCTGATGGCAATCCTGCGCTACAAGGCGGGGTTTGCGGTGGAGCGGCTCTCGCCGACGGGGGTGCTGTCCGGAAGCGCGGCAGTCTCCGTCCTGGGACTGCTCTGGCTCAGCTACGCGGAGACGACGGTAATGGCTTTCGCCTCGGCCACCGTGTTCGCGGTCGGCGTGTGCTACTTCTGGCCGACGATGCTCGGCTTCGTGTCGGAGCGGATCCCGCGGGCCGGCGCGCTGGGGCTCGGGCTGATGGGGGCGACGGGGATGGCGGTCGTCGGGCTGTGGACGACGCCGTGGATGGGAAGGATCGCCGACGAGGTGGGGCACGAGCGGCTCCCGGCGGTCGAGACGCAGGCGCTCTTCGCCGATGCGGCGGCAGCCTTCGCCGGGGCCGACGGGAGCACCGCCCCGGATCTGGCGGCGGCGGGTGAAGCGGTGGGGGAGGCGCTCGCGGGGGTGGGACCGGATGGCGCGCTGCCGGAGTCGGTGACGGCGAACGCGCTGCGGGCGATCATCGACTCCGGGGGCGATGAGGCGCTCGTGGAGCGGGCGAGCGCGATCCTCGGGCCGGCGGACAACTATGGAGGACGGGTCTCGTTCCGGCGTCTCGTTCCGTTTACGGCCGTCCTCATCCTCATCTTCGGACTCATCCGCATGCGCGACCGGCGGGCCGGCGGCTACCGGGCCGTCCGGATCGGGACGGAGCCGGACGACGGATGACGCACGGATGACTCGTCGCCTCCACTACGGGATGGTCGGGGGTGGCCCCGGGGCCTTCATCGGGGACGTGCACCGGATGGCCGCGGAACTCGACGGTCTCGCGCGCATCGCGGCCGGCGCCTTCTCGTCGGACGCCGAGCGGTCGGCCGCCAAGGGGGCCGAGATCGGACTGGACTCGGACCGGGTCTTCGGGAGTTACGCGGAGATGGCGGAGTCCGAGGCGGCACGCGCGGGAGACGGCCGGCTGGACTTCGTCATCATCGTCACGCCGAACCATCTCCACTTCGATGTGGCGCGGACCTTCCTCCAGGCGGGCTTCCACGTGGTGTGCGACAAGCCGTTGACGACGGAACTCGGGGACGCGGAGGCGCTGTGCCGGCTCGTGGCCGGCGGCGACCGCGTGTTCGCCCTCACGCACAACTACGGCGGATATCCGATGATCAAGGACGCGCGCCACCTGGTGCGCGGGGGGACGCTGGGGGAGATCCGCCGCATCCAACTCGAGTACTTCCAGGGGTGGCTGGCGACGCCGCTCGAGGAGACCGGGCACCCGCAGGCGGTGTGGCGCACGGACCCGGCGCAGGCCGGGGTGGCGGGCGCGCTGGGGGATATCGGAACGCACGCGCATCACCTGGCCCGCTATGTGACCGGGCTGGAAGTCGAGGCGCTGTGCGGCGAGCTGACGACGTTCGTGCCCGGGCGGCGGCTCGAGGACGACGCGAGCCTGCTCATGCGGTGGAACGGCGGGGTGCGGGGCACGCTCACGGTATCGCAGGTGGCTACGGGCGAGGAGAACGGGCTCGCGATCCGCGTGTTCGGGAGCGAGGGCTCAATCGCCTGGCGGCACGACGACGCGGAGACGCTGTGGCACCGGACGCCGGACGGGCAGACCCGGGCGCGGCGCCGAGGGCACGGCTGGATCTCACCCGCAGCCCAGGGCGCTTCGCGGGTGCCGCCGGGCCACCCGGAGGGGTTCGTCGAAGGCTTCGCGAACCTGTACGGGAGTGTGATCTCGACCATCGGAGCGCTCGACGAAGGGCGGACGCCGGACGCGGCGGACCTCGACTTCCCGAACGTGTGGGACGGGGCGCGCGGGGTTCACTTCCTCGAGCGGGCGGTGGAGAGCGGGCGGCGCGGCGCGTGGGTGGACGCGCGCTACGCACCGCCGGGGGAACCGCCCGCAGAGCTTTGGGAGCCTGCGCCATGAGTACGCGACCGATCACGCTGTTCACCGGCCAGTGGGCGGACATGCCGCTGGCGACGCTCGCGGCCAAGGCGGCCGCATGGGGTTACGACGGGCTTGAGCTCGCCTGCTGGGGAGACCACTTCGACGTTGTGCGGGCGACCGAGGAAGACGGCTACGCCGCCGGGCAGCGCGATCTGCTGACGGCCCACGGCCTCGAGGTGCATGCGATCGCCAACCATCTTGTCGGCCAGGCCGTATGCGATCCGATCGATGCCCGCCACCAACTGATCCTGCCGGAGCGCGTGTGGGGCGACGGCGACCCCGAGGGCGTGCGGCGGCGGGCCGCGGCGGAAATGAGCCGGACGGCTGCCGCGGCGGCCGCGCTCGGCGTCCCGGTCGTGAACGGCTTCACCGGCAGCTCGATCTGGGCCGCCGCCTACGCCTTCCCCCCGCACCCGCCCGGCTTCATCGAGGCCGGATTCGCCGACTTCGCGGAGCGCTGGAACCCGATCCTGGACGCGTTCGACGCGGCGGGCGTGAAGTTCGCCCTCGAAGTCCACCCCACCGAGATCGCCTTCGACGCCGCCAGCGCGGCGCGCGCCGTGGAGGCTGTGGGGGGGCGCCCAGCCTTCGGCTTCAACTACGACCCCAGCCACCTCGCCTACCAGGGCGTCGACTACGTCGCCTTCATCCTCGAATTCGGCGACCGCATCCACCACGCCCACATGAAGGATGTGTGGTGGTCGGACACGCCGACCCGCTCCGGCGTGTTCGGAGGCCACCTGGACTTCGGGCACGCGAACCGCGGTTGGGACTTCCGTTCCATCGGACGCGGGCGCGTGGACTTCGAGGAGATCCTGAGGGCGCTGGATCGCGTGGGCTATGCGGAGCCCCTCTCGATCGAGTGGGAAGACAGCGGCATGGACCGCGAACACGGCGCCCGGGAGGCCTGCGAGCGCCTCCGGGCGATGACCTTCCCGCCTTCCGCGACCGCCTTCGACGCCGCCTTCTCCGAAGACTGACCCCGGGCTCCACGTGGCCGAGCGCGACGATTCTTCGAGCCCGGTCGTTTCTTGCAGCGCGACGCATGTTGAGTATATCCTGCTCATATTATGAGTACGAGATTGCAAGTGGTCATGCCGGAGGCGGAACTCGATGAGATCCGCGACGCCGCGCGACGCAACCGCCTCACAGTGTCCGCGTGGGTCCGGCGAGCGCTGCGGGGCGCGCGCGAGCGCGAGTTGCGGGGCGGAGGCGCCGCTGCCGTCCGCGAGACGGGTCCGCAGTACGAGGTCGCCGAGTCCGGACTCCTCCGGTTCGTCGATCTCGAGTTGAGTTTGCCCGAGCGCGACCTGGAGGCGGTGAAGAAGCGGTACGGACTCGCCGATTGGTCGGCGGCCGTCAGGGAGGCGGTGGGCCGCCAGGCTGTGGTCCCGATGACGAAGGAGGAGGCGCTCGCCATGCGCGGCGCGGGCTGGGAGGGGGACCTGGACGAGATGCGCGCGGACAGCCCCGCCGACATCCGGTGATCGTCGATACCTCCGCGTGGATCGAATACCTGCGCCGCACGGAGAGCCCCTACGATCTGTGTTTGGAGGATGCGGTACGAACCGGCGGCGCCATCGCCACGCCCGCACTCGCCGTCGCGGAACTGCTTGCCGGTTGCCGCTCGGAATCCGAAGCGCTGGACCTGTTGAGGCTCCTGAACCGCTTCGAGATCCTGACGCCCGACTCCCTGGACCAGTGCCAAAGTGCGGCGTTGATCTACCGCGCCTGTCGCCTCGGAGGACGTACGATTCGGTCCATCGTCGACTGCATGGTCGCCGCCGCGGCACTGCACGCGCAGCGGCCCCTGCTGGCCCGGGATCGTGATTTCCGCACGATCGCCCGCTACACGGAACTGGAACTCGTCGTTCCGGCGGCGCCGGCATCACAGCCCTGAGCAAGGCCTTCGGCCGGATCCGGAACGCTGGATCCGGAACGCTATGGGGGGACGCCGCTCCAGAGGGCGTTGACGCCGGTCTCGTAGGGTAGGACGTGGCCGGCGCTCGCACTGTCCGGGATGACGAAGATGGGCGTTCGCCCGGGGTATGCCTCGATGAGGCGCGCGTTCGCTTCCGGCCCGAGATCCCGGGTCCAGAGTACGCCCGAGCCGCCGAGCCCGGGCAAATCCCCGCGCCACAGGTAGCTGGTGAGACCCATCGCGCCGAGCCGGTCGGCCGCCGCCTCGCGCCGGCACCGATCGACCACCTCTTCCGGTCGCTGCGCTCCGACCAGGGCACCCTCGAGGCGGCACGGCGAATATTGATTGATGAGCGCGCGAACGCTGTCGAGCCGCATGGGCCGCGCGGCGAGCCGGGCGCCGATCCGGTCCTGCCACGACTCGTGCACGAACACGAGCGACGGGCCGGGCTCCGCGATCTCCGGGACGAGCGGGGCGCGGCTTCCCAGGCGCACGACGCGCTCGGCGCCCCCCACGGCCAGGCCGTAACCGAGCGAGACGAGGACGAGGACGGCGATCCCGTCCGACAGCCACGGCCGGCGGCGCGCGCGAGAGAGACCGACCGCCGCGAGGACGAGAAGCGCGCACCACGCGGGCACGGCCTCGCCGAGCATGCGCGGCCCGAACACGAGGTCGTGATGCCAGTAGAGGGCGCTCGCCAGGATCGGCAGGAAGGCCCACGCGGCGAGGATGCGCTCGCCGCGCTGCAAGCGGCGCGCGAAGAGCAGGTAGAGTCCGATGAGCGCGGCGACGGGCAGCGCGGCGCCGAAGAGTTCGCGCCCGACCGAAAGCAGTTCGGTCGACGTGTAGCCCAGCGCCTGCGTGAAGCCGTACATGCGGCCCCAGGGGTCGATGTGGAAGCCGAGGCCGTGGCTCGGGCCCGTGGCCGCGGTATAGCCGAGGGTGAGCGGGCTGCCGAAGAAGCGGGCGTTGAACCATCCGAAACCGACCGCGAACGGGAGGCCGCCCAGAACCCACCAGGCGAAACGGCGCAGGAGCCACGGCCGGTGCAGGCCCGGTTCCCGGCGCGGCGCGGTCAGCCACACGCCGGCTGTCACGGCGGCGCCGATGAGCAGGCCGGAGACGGGGCGCGTCGTGACCATGAAGCCCATCGCGGCGCCCGCCGATAGCGCCCACACGGCCCGGCCCGTCTCGGCCCGGAGCGACAGCCAGAGGGCGAGCGCGGCGAAGGCCGCCACGGTCGCGTGGTTCATGTAGGCCCCGGCCAGGGCCAGCAGCATGGGGCTGGTGACGGCGAGCAGGGCGCCGAGCCGGGCGACCGCGACCCGGTCGGGCAACAGGCGCTCGAACGACAGGACGGAGAAAACGCCGAGCATCCCCATTGCTCCCGCCATCGCGATCCACGGACCCCCCAGCCGGAAGCCGGCCGCAAGCCACAGGGCGTGGGCCGGCGGATACTGGGACACCCACCCCGCGGGCGTCTGCACCATGAACTGCATCGACCAGAACTCGGGCATCGAGAGCGGAGGCCCGGCCAGTACCCCGGCGGTGAAGTAGCGGGCCTGCAGGAGTTGCACGCTCGCGTCGTTGACGAGCGTGCGCCCCTCGTACACCGCCAGCGCGACCGCCGCCGTGAGCCCGGCGCCCAGAAGCCCGATGAACGCGGCGGCCATCCACGCCGGCGGCCGCTCGATCGCCCGGCCGATCCGGGTGAGAACGCCGGACAGCCTCCCTCCCCCGAAGATCCCTGCCAGAACGGCGACGCCGACCGCGAGGAGGGTCCAGACGCCGGCCGTGACGCCCCAACTGTACGTCCAGTGCTCGAACCCCGACCGCCGCATGAGGTCGTCCAGCGCGCCCGGAGGCGCGGCCGGATCGAGCACCACGAAGACGGGGACGACAACAAGCACGACCAGCGCGAGTCCCACCACGCGCCGGCCCGCATCGAGGAATAGGTTCATGCCGGTGAAGCTACACCTGAGCTCCCCGCCTGTCTGCGATGATCCGCGGCGGCCGGCGGGCGGCGAGCCGCCGGCAGGCCCGGCGGTGCTTGACTCGCACCGCGCCCCATCTACTTTTCCCGCCTCCGTCGGGGAGACCCCCGTCGGGAGACGATCCGAACGCCGCCGCGGCGCGGGCAACAATTCGACCCCGCTCGACTGTCCATCGGCGGGTCAGCCCGGCGATGTCCCGTCGACCACGGGCGGTTCGCACACTCCAACCCGGATCCGGCGTCACTCGCATGTCACTTGTATCGCTTACCGATGTTGTGAAGACCTTCGGCGAGACCGTCGCGGTCGATTCCGCGACCTTCTCGATCGACCGCGGCGAGGTCGTCGGCTTCCTCGGCCCCAACGGCGCGGGCAAGACGACGACCATGCGGCTCCTCACGCAGTATCTCGAACCCGATGGGGGCACGATCACGATCGATGGCCTGTCCGTCGAGGACCACCCCGTCGAACTGCGGCGCCGCATCGGCTACCTGCCGGAGACGAACCCGCTCTACCGGGACATGCTGGCCGGCGAGTACATCACGTTCATGGGCCGGCTGCGCGGCATGGGGGCCGACGAGATCCGCGCGCGGACCGACGATGTCGTCGCGCAGACCGGCATCGAAGCCGTCTACTACCGCCCGATCAACCAGCTCTCGAAGGGGTATCGGCAGCGGGTCGGCCTCGCGCAGGCCATCCTCTCGCAGCCGGAGATCCTCATCCTCGACGAACCGACCGAGGGACTCGACCCGAACCAGCGCGTCGAGATCCGGAGCCTGATCCGCGACGTGGGGACCGACCGTACCGTCCTCCTGAGCACGCACGTCATGCAGGAAGTCCGGAAGACCTGTTCGCGGGTCGTCATCATCAACGAGGGGCGCATCGTCGCCGATGGTTCCGTCGATGAACTCGTCGCCGGTCAGGGCGGCGTCCGCGTGATGGTGGAACTGGAGGCTCCGGCCGACGCCGCCGGACACGTGCTGGCGGAACTGCCCTCCGTGGCGCGGGCCGATGCCCTGGAAGCGGACGCCGGCGGTCGCGCCCGGTTCGCGGTCGAGGGCTCCTCCGGGCAGGACCCCCGACCCGATATCTCGAGGCTCGCCGCGGCGCGGGACTGGCCGCTGTGGGAACTCCACCTCGCCCAGGCAAGCCTGGAGGATCTCTTCCACAGACTCACGGCCGAGCACGGCGGCCCGGCCGCGGAAGCCGCGGATGAGGCGCCCGTCGCTATGCCCGATGAGACGTCTGAGGCGGCCGGGGAGGTGGAGGAATGATCGGCCGCATTCTGACCGTCGCCAGGCGCGAATTCGCGGGCTACTTCGACCACGCGACCGCCTACATCCTCCTCGTCATCTTCCTCGGGATCAACTTCTATTTCTACTTCCAGGAGGCCTATCTCCTCGGCGAAGCCTCGCTGCGGCCCATGTTGTCGCTCCTCCCGTGGCTTCTGCTCTTCTTCATTCCGGCCGTCTGCATGCGGTCGTTCGCCGAGGAGCGGAACGCGGGGACGCTCGAACTCGTGCTCGCGCAGCCAATCCAGGTCGTGGAGTTCCTGCTCGGCAAGTTCCTCGGCGTCCTCTTCTTCCTGTCGGTCGCCATGGCGGGGACGCTGGGCATCCCGCTCGGCCTCACGCTCGGCGCCGACCTTCAGTGGGGTGTGATCTTCTCCCAGTACCTGGGATCGATGTTCCTCATCTCGGCCCTCATCGCGGTCGGCCTGTGGGCGTCCTCGCTCACGAGAAACCAGGTGACGGCGTTCATCATCGGGGTCACGGTCGGCTTCGCCCTCTACCTCATCGGACTCCCCACGGTCACGCTCTCCCTCCCCGGCCCGCTCGCCGCGGTGGCGGCGCGCCTGGGCGTGCTCGGGCACTTCTCGAACGTGGCGCGAGGCGTGATCGACCTGCGGGACGTCCTGTATTTCGCGGCGCTCGGGACGGCGTTCCTCTCGCTCACGTATTTCTCCGTCATGCGCGAACGCCTGAGCCGCGAGAGGCCGGCGTACGGGCGGCTGCGCGTGGGCGTGCTCGGCCTGGTCGGGATCGCGATCTTCGCCGCGCTGGCGGGCGGGCAGTTGCGCGGCCGGCTCGATCTCACGCCCGGCAAGGTCTACACGCTGTCCCCGCCGACCGCCGACCTGCTGCGCGGCCTCGACGACCTCGTGACGCTCAAGCTCTTCCAGTCCGCGGAACTCCCGGCGCAACTCATGCCCGTGAGCCGGGACGTGGACGACCTCCTCCGGGATCTCGACGCCACCGGCGGCGCCAACGTGAACCTCGTCCGCGCGAACCCCGACGAGGATCCCGACGCCCGGGAGGAGGCGGGGCTGCTCGGCATCCGCCCCGTGCCGTTCCAGATCGTCGCCGATGACGAACTGTCGATTCAGGAGCGGTATTTCGGGCTCGCGGTCCAGTACGCCGGCGAGAGCCAGATTGTCCCGCTCATCCGGCAGACGGCCGACCTCGAGTACCGTCTCGCCTCGATGATCCGGACCCTCACGCGGCCGGAACGTCCCGCCATCGGGATCCTGACCGGGCACGGCGAGCTGAGTCTGGACGCGGGGCTTCGGCTCGCCCGCGGCCGGCTCCAACTGGAATACGATGTGATGGAGTTCCGCGTCGACTCGACGACCACGGCGGTGCCGGATTCGATCGATGTGCTCGTGATCGCCGGTGGCACATCGCCCCTGGAGCCCGCCACCGGCGAAATCATGAGCCGGTTCGTCGACGAGGGAGGGAGCCTCTTTGTCCTCAAGTCCGGCGTGACGGCGGACATGCAGGCGCGCTACGCGGGCCCCACCTTCGATCCGGCTCTCGACTCGCTTCTGCAGGCGCGCGGACTCGGCATCGTCCCGTCGATGGCTTTCGACCTGCTCCTCAACGAGCAGGTACAGGTCCCGTCCCAGGGTGGCGCCTTCATCGTGGAGTATCCGCTGTGGACGCTCGCCCAGCCGGCCTCCGGACACGTGATCGTGGACGGCGTGGCGAACGTGCCGATCCGATACGGAAGCCCGCTGCTGGTCGAGGTGGAAGACAGCACGCTCGTGACGCCGCTTCTCACGACCTCCGAGGGAGGCGGACGACTGCAGACCCCGCTCTCGATCGACGCGATGCAGGAGTGGGCCGCGGTCATCGCGCCGGGCGGGGAGCTCTCGGAGGGAGATGTGGCGATGGAGACACTCGCTCTGGCCTACACCCAGCCGGACGGAGGCCGCATCGTCCTCGCGGGCTCCTCGTCGCTGATCCACGACGAGACGCTCTCGCAATCGATGTCCGGGCTGGCCGGGATGGTCTTCTTCCAGAACGCGATCGATTGGCTCGCCCAGGACGAGGCGCTGATCTCGATCCGGTCCAAGGACCGCGCGCCGCCGCTGCTCCTCTTCCCCAACGAATGGCTCCCGGACGTGACCCGGTACGGGAACATGGCCGGCGTTCCGCTGCTCTTCGTCCTCGTCGGCGTGCTGCGGCTCGCGCGCCGCCGGCAGGTGCAGCAGCGTTCGTTCACGGAGGGAGGAGCGCTCGTATGAACGCCAGGCAACTGAAGGTCATCGCGGTCGTGCTCGGCGTGGCGGTCCTCCTCTACCTGCCCCGGCTGTTCAGGGACAGCGGCGCGGGGGGGACGCTGGACGTCGGGGACGGCTTCTCCTTCGTGGTGACGGACTCCATCGCGGGCGTGGACATCGTGCTCGCGGACGACGCCGGCACGGTGCGCCTCGAGCGGACGGACGCGGGGTGGACGGTCGACGGCTACGTGACGGACGAACCGAAGATCCGGGACCTCCTGGACGTGATCGGGCAGCTCTCCTCGTCGGAACTCATCGCGCGCAACCCGTCGAATCACGCGAACCTGGGCGTCGCGGAGGGCGGCCGGCGGGTCGAAGTGCGGACGGTCGGCGGAGACGTGCGGCGGTTCCATCTCGGCGAGCGCGATACGCGTTCCGGGGGGTATTTCGTGCGTCTTCCCGGCGACGATGTCGTCTACCGGCTCGACGGTCCGGCCGGAGGTTACCTGAACCGCGACCGCGACGGGTGGCGCCCGCGCCTGATCGCCTCCGTGGACACCGCCGGCGTACGCGAAATCCTCATGCGCCGCGGGGACCGGGAGGCCGTGCTGCGGCGGAGTGACGACGGGTGGCTCGCCGGGGACGCGCCGCCGGATTCGGCGCTCGTGCAGAGGCTCCTCGCCATCCTGCCCTCCGTCTCCGCTTCCGGCTTCCCCACGGATGAGGAAGAGGCGGCCGCCGACTTCACGCTCGCGGACGGATCGTTCGAAGTGTTCTCGGAGGGGTCCGCGGACGTGACCGGCCGGCGCCTCGAACTCGCGATCCTCCTGTTGGAGGACGAGGAGGGCGGAGACTGGGTCGCCCGCATCGCGGACGGAACGGAAGCCTTCCGGCTCTCCGGCCTCACCGTGAATCGCCTGCTCCCGGAGGCGCTGCTCCCCGTCCCCTAGCAGTCAGCCGGGTTCGGTCATCGCGCGGAAGTCCAGGATGCGGTCGAGTTCGGCGGGATCGACCAGCCCCTGCTCCAGCACGAGTTCCTTCAGCGTGCGGTCTTCCGCGAGGCTGAGCTTGGCGAGTTCGGCCGCCTTGTCGTACCCGATGACGGGCGCGAGCGCGGTGGCGAGCGCCGCGGTGGATTCCGCGTTCCGAAGACAGCGCTCCTCGTTCGCCGTGATCCCCCGGACGCAGCGTTCGGCGAACTCGACGCTCACCGTGGAGAGAATCCGGACGCTCTGGAGCAGGTTGTGGGCCATCACGGGGATCATGACGTTGAGCTCGAGGTTCCCGGACTGCCCGCCCACGACGATCGCGGCGTCGTTGCCGATGACCTGCGCACAGACCTGAAGCACCGATTCCGCCATCACCGGGTTGACCTTGCCCGGCATGATGGACGAGCCCGGCTGCACCGCGGGGAGGTCGATCTCGCCGAGGCCCGTGCGCGGACCGGATGACAGCCATCGAAGATCGTTCGCGATCTTGGTAAGGCTCACGGCGACGGTCCGCAGCGCCCCGCTCGCCTCGACGACCGCGTCGCGCGCCGACTGCGCCTCGAAGTGGTTCGACGCCTCCACGAACGCGACGGCGAGGATCTCGCTCAACGCGGCCGACATCCGCGCGCCGAAGTCGGCTGGCGTGTTGATGCCGGTCCCCACCGCCGTCCCTCCGATGGCGAGTTCCGCGAGTGCGGGACGGACGGCCTCGACGCGCCGGATCCCGTGCCTCAACTGGCTGGCGTAGCCGCCGAACTCCTGTCCCAGGCGGACGGGCGTCGCGTCCTGCAGGTGCGTGCGCCCCGCCTTCGCGATGTGGTCGAATTCCTCCGCCTTCTCCGCTAGCGCCGCGCGCAGCCGTTCCAGCGCGGGCAGAAGTTCGCGCTCGATCGCGACCAGTCCCGAGACGTGGGTGGCGGTGGGGATCACGTCGTTCGACGACTGCCCCAGATTGACGTGATCGTTGGGGTGGACGGGGCTTCGCGAACCCACGACGCCGCCCAGAAGCTGGATGGCGCGGTTCGCGATGACCTCGTTCGCGTTCATGTTCGTCGACGTGCCGGACCCGGTCTGGAAGATGTCCAGCACGAAATGGGAATCCAGCTCCCCGCTCATGGCCTCCCCGGCCGCCCGCTCGATCGCCTCGCCGAGTTCGGGGTCGAGGAGTCCCAGGTCCCGGTTCACGCGGGAAGCCGCCAGCTTGATCGCGCCGAGCGCCTCGATGAAGCGGCGGCCGAAGCGGAGGTCGGAGATGGGGAAGTTCTGGCGGGCCCGCTCCGTCTGCGCTCCGTAGAGCCGGTCGGCGGGAATCGCCATCTCCCCCATGGAGTCCTTCTCTATGCGATGATCCATGCGTGGTTGTCCGTGACTAGAACTCGATGAGGTCGCCGATGGGGATGCCGTTGGCGTCGAACCACCCCTGGTTCATCTCCAGCGCATACATGGCGGGGGCGGCCGAGTCGTGGGTTTCCGTCGTCTGCGGCTCCATCTGCTGGATGTCGACGATGCGGCCCTCGCGATCGATGTACGCGATATCGAGCGGTATGAGCGTGTCCTTCATCCAGAACCCGAGGGTGCGCTGTTCGGGGTAGACGAACAGCATCCCCTGGTTCTCTTCGAGCGACTCCCGATACATGAGTCCGCGCTGACGTTCGTCGGCGTCATCGGCGATCTCGACCTGAATCTCGATCCCGCCCACCCGCAGCGGGACGAGTTCCGCGGCCTGGGCGGCGGCGCCCGCACCCGTTTCGACGGCCTGGCCGTCGTCCGCCACGTCGGGGTCGCGAACGCCCGCGTCCACTGTACCGCACGCCGGCAAGACGGCCGCGAGGGCCACCAACACCAGCCCGAATCCGGGCTCTCTCCATCGTTCTCTCAGCCGTTCTCTCAGCCGTTCTCTCAGCATGTCAGATCGTCGTCATCCGGGTCGACTCCGTTGCGGCCTCCGCTCTCACAGGGAAAACTAGCAGGCGAGGTTGGGGTATGGAACGAGGTGGCGGGGCCGACGGGCGGAGGACCACGGGTAAGGGGGGCGGCATGATTCTTCCGGATGTCAGAGCTTCCTTCGGCCGGGACGATGCGGCCCGGCTCGTCTACCTGCTCGCTCACGAGGGCGAGGACCGGACCCGCCTCGAGACGCTGGTCTCGGAGCGGGGCATCGACGCGCTGCTCGATCACCCGAAGGCGCCCGGCGCGCTCGCCGCCGAACCGGGGCTTTCGGCGCTCCCGCTGGCGCTCTTCTCCTACGTGTCGCTGCGCCACAGCCTGCTCGAGGGCGGCGTCGAGTCCCGTCTCATGGCCGACTACGTGACCTCGATCTTCCTCCACTTCGCCAGGGAGGTGCGGGCACACCGGATCGCCGAATACGACGACTGCGAGTACCACTACCTCGTCGACCTGGTGGCGGAGATCGCGGAATCGGACGGTCGCCGCGGCTTTCTGCTCAGCGCTCATCTCGGCAACTTCGCGCTCTGGCTGTCGGGCCTCTTCCCGGACTGGATCTGCACGCGGGAGCGACGGAGAGCGGGCCCCGACCTCGGCTATTACGAGGCGATGGGCCAGACCGGCTTCTCGCTGGCCGCCGACGCCCCCTTCGCCCGCCGCCAGCGACTCGATGGCTGTTATCGTGACGCCGCGAAGACCTTCACCGCCCTCCGCGTCGCGCTGAACCGCTTTTCGGACCGATTCCTCACGCCCCGGCCGGCCTCCCCCGTCGACCGCCTGTTGAGGCAGGTCGTGGACGACTTCGAGGCGCAGCGGTTGCAGGCGTGACGAGCGCGCTTATCTTCTCAGCGCGTTGAGAACACCATGACCACGGACACCCTCGCTCCCCGACCGCCGCTCGGCTGCGCCGCCGTGATGCTCGGCCTCTTCCGGGCCGCGCTGCAGGAGCATCATCTGCCTGTCACCCATCAGCGGGAAGCGATATCCCGCGTGCTGTTCGAGTCGGGACGGCGGCTCTCCGCGGACGAGGTCGTCGAACGCCTGCGGGGCGACGGCGAACGCGCGGGGAAGGCGACGGTCTATCGGACCCTGAGCCTCCTGGTTCGCGTCGGCCTCGCAACGGAGCACGACTTCGACGAGGGCTTCAAGCGATACGAGGCGAAGGTGGGGCGGGCGCAGCAGGACCACCTGATCTGCACGGCGTGCGGAGACGTGGTCCGCTTCCAGCGCGATGAACTCAACCGGCTCCAGACGGAGGTAGCCGGACAATTCGGTTTCCATGTACTGAGGCGTCAACTCAAGCTCTACGGGCTCTGCGCCCGCTGCGACGTCGAATCCGGCCAGGCGATTCGCCAGGTCAGCCAGGGGGTCCGCTGAATTCCGCTCATGATTCCGCTCATGATTCCGCCCGTGATTCCGCTCGATCGAGACTTCTGAACCTGCTCGCCGAGCGCTCGTTCCGGCTCGGGGACTTCGTGCTGGCCTCCGGCGCCCGGAGCGACTACTACATCGACTGCCGGACGACGACCATGCACGCGCACGGACAGGTGTTGATGGGCGAGGTCGGCCTCGCGGCCATCCGGGATGCCGGACTCCGGCCGGATGCGGTCGGCGGCCTCACGATGGGCGCGGATCCGCTGGCCTACGCGATCGCCGCCGACAGTTGGCGCGCGGGGGATCCGATCCACGCGTTTTCGGTTCGCAAGCGCGCCAAGCGGCACGGCAAGGGGCAGCGGATCGAGGGCTGCTTCGAGCCCGGCGCCCGGGTCGTCGTCGTCGAGGACGTGATCACGACCGGCGGATCCGCGTTCCAGGCGGTCGAGGCGGTGCATCGGGCGCGCGGCGAGGTGCTCGGCGTACTCGGCCTCGTGGACCGCGAGGAGGGGGGAAGGGCCACGCTGGAGGAGGCGGGTCTGCGGACGATGGTACTCTATACGGCAAGCGATCTGAGGGCGGCGGTGGCCGCGGGAGAGAAATGACGTGTCCGACCAGGATTTTCTGATATTCACGGATGCCGCCTGCGAGCGGATCCGATCGTTCATCGAAGAGGACCCCGCGGAAGGCCTCGCGGTGCGCGTAAGCGTCCAGAACGCGAGCCCCATCGCGCCGGAATACGAGATGGCGCTCATCGAACCCTTCGAGCGGGAAGCGAAGGACCAGTCGTTCGACGCCCCCGGCTTCGAGGTCGTCGTCGACGCCGGGAGCGCGGACATCCTTGAAGGCACCCGCATCGACTGGGTGGAGTCGCTCCAGGGCTCGGGCTTTCATTTCAACAATCCCAACATCCAGCCGCTCGGCTCCAAGCCGCTGGACGGGCCCCTCGTCGACCGTGTGCGCCGCGTCATCGACGAGCAGATCAACCCGGGGGTGGCGTCGCATGGCGGCACCGTGCGTCTCGTCGACGTCCGCGACAACGTCGTCTACGTCACGATGGGCGGCGGGTGCCAGGGCTGCGGCATGGCCTCTGTGACGCTCACGCAGGGGATCAAGCAGATGATCCGCGACGCGGCCCCCGAGATCGTCGACGTGCAGGACGTGACCGACCACGCCGCCGGCAGCAACCCCTATTACGCCTGAGTTGCGCCTGAATTACGCCTGACTACTTCTTCTTGCGCGGCTTGAGGAAGACGTGCAGCGCCGTCGCCACGATCGACATGATGAGCGCACCCCCGATCGCCGTGACGAGACCATCGAGTTCGAACCCCGGGATCAGTGACGCGGCCAGTTGGAACATCAGGCCGTTGAGGACGAAGTAGAACAGTCCCAACGTCAGGACGGTGATCGGGAAGGTCACAAAGCGCAGCACCGGCCGCACGATCGCGTTGATGAGGCCGAGCGCGAGCGCCCCGCCGATGAGCGCCTCCGCGCTCTCGACCCGCACTCCGGTGAGAAGCCGCGCCGTCAAGTACAGCGCCGCCGCGTTGACGAGCCAGCTCCGGATCAAGCCCATGAATCGCCCTCCGCGGCGGCCGCCGGCGCCGCTGTCAGAAGCCGGGCGTCATATTGAACTGCCAGATCCAGCCTTTTTCCGGGCGATCGAAGGGCCGGACGAAACTGAGTTCGGCGATCATGAGGCCGAAGAGGTTGACCCTCGTCAGCAAGCCGGCGCTCGACACCCAGTCCCGATCCTCGAAGCCGCAGTCGCCGGTCGGACAGTTGAGGGCCGTCTCGCCCGACCACGCCTTGCCCATGTCATAGAAGACGCCCACTTCGACCGGCGGTACGCCCGGGGCCCGGATCACGCCGATCCCGCCCAGGAGGGGAAGCCGCAACTCCAGGTTCCCTACCGCCACGCGGCTTCCCGTGAGGTTTTCGAACAGGGGGCACCTGAAGAGTCCGACCTGGCCGCCGGCGCCCGTGCACTCCGCGATCCCGATGGACCTGTTCCCGTAGCCGCGCACGAGCGACGGCACCCCGAGATAGAGTCGTCCGAGACGCCAGTCGTCCGAACCGCCCCCCCAGCGGCCGAAATGAAGGGCCCGGCCGGCCACCGTGAAGGGTCCGGCGCGGACGTACCGGCGGATGTCGCCCGTCACCGTCAGGAAGTCGAGGGTTCCCACCGCCGGCTCCACTTCCAGACGGTAGCGCTGTCCGGCGATCGGGCTCGTGCCGCCGAAGATGGAACTGTCGTATACGAGGGCGACGCTCCCGCTCGCCGTGTAGAGCGACTCCGGCGCGCAGGGATCCTGCCCGAATGACAGCGTCTCTTCCTCACAGTCCCGCAGATCGGTCTCCTCCGTGCCCAGCAACTGGCCAGTGAAGGAGTCGATCCCGAACTCCTCGATCTCGCCGGAGAAGTCGATCTGACGCGCGGACGCGGAGAATTCGATCCGCGAGTTGCGGTTGAACGGATAGGCGACGATGCCGGTCAGCTCCCGGTTGATCTCGAACCAGCGGAAGTCCCGGAAGACGCTCACGGGCCGGTCCCCCACCAGGACGTGCTGCACCGACAACTGGCGCGTGACCAGCGGCACTTGCCCACCGATGAACGCCCAGTTCCAGCGGCTCGACAGGTTCTCGTAGCCGGCGAGAAGCGCCGTCCCCTGGACCACGTTCCCGAAGCTCGTGTTGACTTGCAGGATCGTCTGGAGCGTTCGGTTCCCGAGCAGGTCCGAGAAAAACAGCGCCGCGCCACCCGCGAAGAAAACCCCGAAGTCGCTCGCTCCGAAGGCGATCGTGGGCTGCGAGATGAAATCGAGGGACAGCTGCGAGCGGTACTCGTCGTCCTCGAAGGTGATCGGGTCGGCCAGGCCCAGGCGAGCGTTGGTGAGGAGTTCCGCGTGGGCGGTCGACATCCGCTCCCGGGGCGGGATGATCGAGGCGTCGACCCCCACAAGCATCTCCGGAGCGGGCTGGCCGGCCAGGACCTCCGGATCGTCGGCTACGTAGATCTCGTAGCTGAACGGCCCGCCCTTGTTGACGCTGAAGGCGACATCGCCCGTGCCGCGGGCCACCGAGATGGCCGGGCTGATGGCCGTGAGTCCGCTCACGCCGGTCCACAGATCGGTGATCAGGTAGCGCTCGCGCGTCTCGAGGTCGAGCCGGTAGAGATTCGCGATCCCGTCGTGGTCCGACACGAAGTACAGGTTCCGGCCGTCCGGGGCCCACTGCGGATTGTAGTTCCGGAACTGGTCGTCAAAGCCCGGCAGCCCCTGGATCTCACCGCTCTCCAGGTCCAGCAGCGCGATCTGGTAGGGACCCGCGACGAGCAACTCCAGGTCGGTCGTGTACCGATCCGTGGTGAACGCGAGCGACCGCCCGTCGGGCGACCAAGCGGGCTGGAGGTCCGCAAAGGGGTCCGCCGTGAGCCGCGTCAACTGCTCCGTCTCGATGTTGACGAGGTACAGATCCGTGAAGCCGGCGGAATGGCCGCTGAACGCGACGTGCGACCCATCGGGCGACCAGCTCGGCGTGAAGATCGCGCCCAACTGGAATCCCTGGAGTCGGATCTCCTTCACGATGTTCCCGGTCGCCGCCTCCATGATCGTGAGCAGGGGATCGCCGGTCTTGATGCCGGCGATCGCGAGCAGGCGGCCGTTCGGGTGCCAATCCCCCGCCGAATGGATGAACTGGAGACTCTCGAAGTGCGGATCCACCGCGTTGTTCGTCAGGCGGCGCTTGACCTCGCCCGTGCGCGCGTCCGCGAGGAACATCTCGAGGGAGAAGAGGTCGCTCTGCGAGACGTAGACCACCTCATCGCCATCCGGGCTGATCGCCGGACCGAGATTGAGCTTCCCTTCCTCGACAGGCTCGTAGATGACGCGGCGGCCGTACTCGTCGGGCGAGTTCGTCTCCTGCCGCGCATCCGCGAAATAGGTCTCGAGTTCGCTCCTCCAGCGGTCGGAGAGTTCCCCGATCGGGACTTCCAGCACGGCCTCGATCGCAGCCAGCGCGTTTCCGGTGCGCGCCGCGAGGTTGAGGATCCGGCCGATGCGGTCGTCCCCGAACGCGCCGCCGACGTAGGACCAGAAGGCGTGTCCGTAGCGGTACGGGAAGAACCGCGGGTTGCCGAGTTCCGGGATCGTCGGAAACCCGTCTTCCAGATCCAGGGCGTCCCGCATCCACATCGTGGTGAACGGGTCGATGGGGCCGACGGAGAGATACTCGGCCATCCCTTCGATGAACCACAGCGGGAGCCGGATCGCGCCGGGAATATCCAGCCCGGGGCCGCCCGTCCCCTGCCCCGTCATGTCGAACTGGAAGGCGTGCACGAGTTCATGTCCGAGGAGGTGATCCGTCTCGTGCATCGAGACCATCATCGGCATGACGAGCCGTCGCTTCAGGATCTCGGTGAATCCCTGGGTGCCCTCGTCGATGAACTGTCCGGAGGTATTCGTCTGCTCGAAGTCCGGGTGGTCGGCGTAGAGGATGATCGGCTGGCGCTGGCGGAACTCGTGGTTGAGCACCCGCGAGATGCGAGCGTACCAGCGCTCGGCCTGGCGGCCGATCATCTGCGCGCCGGCCGCGCTCTCGTCGTAGTAGTAGATGTCGAAGTTCTCGGTCTTGAGCACTTCGAAGTCGAAGGACTCGTAGACGACCTTGTTCCGCCCGAAATACCGGCCGGCCTGCGCCTCCAGCGCGGCGGCCGCGGGGCCCGAGAAGACCGCCAGAGCGGCGAGCGCGACGAGCGCGTGGGTTCTCCGAAGCATACATCCTCCACCAGGAGACCACTGCTTTCGACCGTCCCGGGTTCCTGGACCCCGGGGGGCCGTGCCGCGTCGCGGACGGCAAGCAGTCAGGGGGTGCCGAAAGCTACCCGCGGCACCGGACCTTCGCTATTCCGCTCTAGCACGACTGAAGCGCGCGCGAGGTCACGTCCCCGCCGCCCGCCGGCTCCCCCGCGACCGTCAGCAGGGGCGCATGAACCCGCCGAGCGTTTCGCGGGCGCGGTCGGCCGCCGGCTCCGCCGCGAAGGGACCGGCCACGACGCGGTACACATCCTCGTACGGCTCGATCGAGGCTTCGAACCCCGCCCGCGCGACCTCCTCGCGTTTCGCCTCGGCGCTTCGACGCTCCCGAAAGGAGGCGACCTGGACGACGACGCACCCCCCGAGCGCCGAGACCGCGTTCGGCGGTCCGACGACGGTAATCCGTACTTGCGCCGTGCCGGGCCCGATCATTCCGAGGGCCCTCGCCGCGGCCCGGGACACGTCCAGGATGCGGCCGCGCACGAAGGGGCCGCGATCGGTCACCGGGAGTTCGATGGAGCGCCCGTTGTCGAGGTTGTCCACGCGGATCCGGGTCCCGAACGGGATCGTCTGGTGGGCGGCCGACATGCCGTCCATGTCGTAGGTGCTCCCGGCCGCCGTGTTTCGACCGTGAAACGGTTCCCCGTACCACGAGGCGATGCCGGTCTGCGTCCAGCCGATGGCGTAGAGCGGGGGAGCGTCCGATGGCGTCGTCGCAAGCGGCACGGACCACACGCAGGCCTGCCCGGAGAACGCGGTGGCGAGCGCCACGCCGAACGCGGCCCCTCGCCGGTTCAGAGCGCCCCCCGCTCCCAGGGCCCCCAGATCGCGAACGTCTGGCCGGGATGCCCGGGACCCATCGAGATCGTGTCTCCCTGCAGGTTGACGAAGAGCGTCCGGCCATCGGGACTGAAGCAGGCGCCGGCGAACTCGCGGACGTTCAGGAGGTTCCGGGCGAAGGGAAAGATCTCCCCCGCAGGCGACAGCCCCCGGAGGTGCGTCGTGCCGGAGTTGTCCTCGCAGATGAGGATCCCGCCCCGGGGGCTCACCGTGAGGTTGTCCGGACCGGAGAGCACGTCCTCCGACGACGACTCGAAGACGAGCGCGAGCGCCTCCTCCCGCGGCACGTACCGCCAGACCTGGCCCAGCTGCGCGTCGCCCCCGTTCGTCGCGTGAAAGTAGATGCTCCGGTCCGCGTGCCAGCAGCCCTCGAGCCGGGAGAACCGGGCCCCGCCCGCCTCGAACCCCTCCGTCCACACCGTGGTCGCACTGCGCTCGGCCTCGGGAGGGTCGGGGTTCTCGATCGGCACCCATTCGACTTCGCGCCACGCGCCCGGCTGCTGGCCGGTGCGGAGATCCACCTGCGGCTCCCCTCGCACGGCGAGCATCTCCAGAACGCCCCCATCCCGCAGAACGCCGGGCGTATGGGGCCGAAAGCGATAGAACCCCGAGCGACGATTGTAGTCTTCCGTCTCGTAGACGAACCCCGTCTCGGGGTCCACCGCGATGGCCTCATGCGTGAACCGTCCCATGGCCCGTAACGGCTCGGCGCGAACCGCTTCGTCCGCATCGGCGGGGACCTCGAACACGTACCCGTGCGGCGCCGTCCAGCCGCGCCCCGGGCCGAAGGTCGTCTCCTCGCACGTCAGCCAACTGCGCCACGGAGTCGTCCCCCCCGCGCAATTGATCATCGTCCCTCCCGCGCTCACGAAGTCCCGCACGAGGACCGGACGCCCGTCCGCCTCGATCCGGACCTCCAGCGTCGTCGTGCCGCCCCCCGCGAGCGGATCGTAGGCCAGTTCGGGGGGCACGAGCGGAACCGCGACGCCGGGAGGGTCCTGATCTTCGTGGTTTCGCACCAGGCGGACGACTTCGTCGTTCACCGGAAAGAGTCCCATTCCATCGTGGGCGCGGGGCGTGGGCCGACCGTCCGACATCGGGTGGCCCTCCACGCCGAGAACGACGTAGGAAAACCCCTCGGGGAGGGCAAGTTCCGGGCCGGCCGGGCTCAGGGGGCCGTATCCGGCGGATCCGGAGGCTGTCCGGCGCGTGGACGCGGTTGTGGGTCCGGCGCACGCCGCGAGACCCGAGAGCGAGGGCGCGAGCGCCGCGGTCCCCGCCCAGCGTCCCGCGCGACGCACGAAATCCCTCCTGTCGATCTTGTTCAGCGGCTCCTCCGTAAGGCTTCGGGCGGCACCCGCGGCATGTTGCGGGGTACAGAAAAGACCGGGTCGTCGGTTTCCTGGCCGAACCCCGGACTAAACGCGAACCGGACAGGGAGTATCCTAAAAGGTCGGTGGATCGCTCGCACCGCGACATCCAGTCGGCATCGGTACGGCACCGTGGGCATGGTGGGCATCGTGCCCGCAGCTCGTGCCACAGCCGAGGGAGCCATCGAAGAGGAGAGAGATCGACATGCGGCACCCGTTCGTGCGCCTTCAGGGGCCTGTCCTGTTTCTGGTCGTCGCGAACTCCGCGGCGGCCCAGTCGTTCGTCGACTTCTGTCCCGGCGGGGACGAGGCGACGCAAGCGGCGGTCGTGGGCTATGTGACGGATCCTGAGGCGGAGACGATCGTCCCCGGTGCGACCGTGGCGGCGAGCTGGGTGCAGGATGACGCCCGGCGGCGGATCGAAGTACAGACGGACATTCAGGGTCTGTATGCGCTCTGCGGACTGCCCCGGGACACGGAGGTCGTGCTGCGGGCGCTTCTGGGAGACCGGCGCGGCGAAGCCGTCCCCTATACCACGTCCGCCACGCTGGCCCAGTCGGATCTCTTCATTTCGCTTACCGGGGAGCCCGAGACGAGAGAGGAGGTCGGATCGCTGGCCGCCGGCGGCGGCAGAGGCCAGGCGTTCAGTTCGGAGGTCATCCGCGCGGAGGATCTCCTTCATCTGCCGGAGATGAGCGTGTACGAGCTTCTTCGCCGGCACCAACTCCTCAGATTCGACCGGGTGAGCACGCTGGGCGAGGTCATCCTCCTCACGTCCGCCACATCGAGCCTCCGCGCGGGCCGTCTGCAGTCTGTTCAGGTGAGGATCAACGAGCGGCGGGAGGTGGACGGCGTCGCGGCGATCCGCGACCTGTCGATCGATGAGATCGGCCGCATCGAGATCCTGACGCGTACCGAGGCATCCGCGCGCTACGGCGGAGACGGTTTCGTCGGAGCGATCGTGATTACGACGCGAGGCCGCTAGCCAGGTTCAGGGAGAGAAGTCGACATGCCGTACTCGTTTGCGCGCCTTGCGGCGCCCGCACTGATGCTCGTGGTCGCGAACTCCGCGGCCGCCCAGTCCTTCGCCGACTTCTGTCCCGTCGGGGATCCGGAGACGGAAGCCGCCGTCGTAGGCTACGTGACGGATCCGGAGGCGGAGACGATCGTGCCCGGCGCGACCGTTG
>JAGWAK010000003.1 GCA_021296435.1 Acidimicrobiia bacterium | reverse complement strand
GGCTTACAGGGCGCGTACGGTGGTCTCTGGTCATGTGCGGAATTCCTCCGTCGTCGAGCTTCCCCAGCGCATTCGGACGGCTGCTAACGTCGCCGCCCGAACGTGACCGGCGAGTTTAGCTTGTTGCGTGGTGTGGCCCCGGTCGTGGCCTGACCAGCGGTCCACGGCGCTGCAGGGGCTAAACGGAACAGGAGGTGAGTGTGATGACACACCGGCGCTGCCCCATCCCGCTGGAGAGCCTCGACGCCTCGGCTCAGGACTTCAGTGCCGCCGTGGGTCTCCCACCTGCGGTGTACGCCGATCCGGGCTTCTTCGCGTTCGAGAGGGAGGCCGTGTTCGGCCATGAGTGGATCTGCGTGGGACGTAGTGATCAGATCGCCGAGGTGGGGGACTTCTTCACGATCACGGTCGCGGGGGAGCCGCTAATCGTTGCACGTGGAACCGATGGCGAGATCAACGTCATGTCCTCGGTCTGCCAGCACCGCGGCATGTGTGTGACGGCACCCGCCCAGCGACCGCCCTCGGAGTGGTTCGAGTTGCCGCCGGAGACGTCGGGTAACTGCCGGACCTTCCGGTGCCCTTACGACTGGTGGACCTACGACCTCGACGGCAGGCTCGTGGGCGCGCCGGAGATGGGTGAGACGACCGGGTTCTCTCGCTCGGACATCAGCCTGCCCCGGCTGCGCACGGAACTCTGGAAGGGCTTCGTGTTCGTCAACTTCGATGACGAGGCCCCACCGCTCAGCCCCCGGCTGGTGAAGCTCGACGAGGTGCTGGCGAACTATCACGTCGATGACATGATCACGGTGGAGCCCGAGACCGTCCCGGGTCTCCCGTTCAACTGGAAGATCATGGTCGAGAACTTCATGGAGGGCTACCACCCCGACCGTCTCCACAAAGGGATCCACGACTTCGCGCCGTCGCGGAACGCCTGGTACGCGCCCTTCGAGGAGGGTGACGCCGCCATGTACGGCGCCATGGGGGCGACAATTCCCGACGGTGGCTTCAATCCGACCCAGAAGGCCATCTTCCCGATCATCCCGACGCTGACCGAGACCGAACGATGGCGGATGCTGTTCGCCTACGTGCCTCCGAGCCTGCTGATGGGTTTCCAGCCCGACTCGGCGTTCTGGTTCACGGTTCAACCCGTCAGCGAGTCGTCACACACCTTGACCATGGCCTACATCTTCCCGCCGTCGACACTCGAGGTGCCGCTGTTCGGGGAGTTGCTCGGCGCGGCCATCCACGGCGTGGAGCTGTTCAACAACCAGGACCTGCCCACCAACACGGCGGTGCAGCGGGGAATGGGGTCCCGTTTCGCGCCGCGTGGACGGTACTCGTGGCAGGAGTCGGTCCTGGCCCAATTCAACACCTGGCTGGTGGGGCGCTACCGTGCCGAGGACCGGCGAGCGGCAGCGGCAGTGCCGGCGTGAAACCCCCGCGGTTCGACTACGTCGCTGCCGGATCGGTCGGCGAGGCCACCGAGGCTCTCGCCAGCGCCGAGGACTCCCGGGTGCTGGCCGGCGGGCAGAGCCTGGTGCCGCTGATGAACCTGCGCCTGGCGCGTCCGAGCCTGCTCGTGGACGTGAACCACCTGGGAGCGCTGTCGGGTTTCGAATCCCACAACGGCACGCTGCGGTTCGGCGCCATGTGCCGCCATCGCTTCCTGGAGACCGACCCCGACGTGCGCCAGAAGGCCCCGATCTTCGCGGAAGTGGCGGAGCTCATCGGCCACGTCGGGATCCGCAACCGGGGGACACTCGGCGGAAGCCTCGCCCACGCCGATCCGGTCGCCGAACTGCCGGCGCTGCTGGTGGCGCTGGAGGGTCGTGTCATCGTCGCCAGCACGGGGAGCGAGCGGGCCATTCCCGCCGCCGAGTTGTTCGCCGGTCCCTTCACGACCGGCCTCGAGCCCGACGAGTTGCTGACGACCGTCGAGGTCCCCGCACACCGCGACGGCGACGGCGGCGCGTTCAGTGAGTTCGTCCGCCGCCACGGTGACTTCGCCACAGCAGGGGTGGCCGTCATCCTGCACCGCGATGGTTTCGGGGCCTGCGAGCAGGTGCGGGTCGCCGGTTGCGGTCTCGGCCCGACGCCGATGGATCTCAGTGCCGCGGGGGACTTCCTGCGGGGAGAGTCCAGCCTGACCGACGGCGCGGCGGAGGAACTGGGGAGGCGGGTCGCCGCGGCGGCGGATCCTCCCGGCGACGTGCACGGTTCGAAGGACTACCGGCGTGAACTCGCCGCCGTGCTGGCCGCCGACGCCGTGCGGAGAGCCTGGGCACGGGCCGGCTCGGCCGGTGGCGCCTGAGCACACGCACACCGAAGTAGACGAGGAGGAGCCGCAATGAGGAGTGAGCCGGCATGACGAAGGTCCGATTCTCGCTCAACGGCGAGGTCGCGGAGGTGGAGGTCGAGCCGCGCGAGTTGCTGCTGGACACGCTGCGCGACCGCCTTGCCATGACAGGGGCTCATGCGGGATGCGAGCAGGGCTCCTGCGGCGCTTGCACGGTCCTGGTCGACGGATGTGGTGTGCGGTCCTGTCTCATGTTCACCGTGCAGGTGGGCGGCTCGGAGGTGCGCACCATCGAGGGGGTGGGTTCTCCGGGGTCGTTGCACCCCATCCAGCAGGCGCTGTCGACCCACCACGGCCTTCAGTGCGGCTTCTGCACACCGGGAATGGTGCTGACGGCACTGGAACTCTTCGAGACCGATCCCCACCCGAGTCGGGACCGGATCGAGGAGTGGATGTCGGGCAACCTCTGCCGCTGTACCGGATACGTCAACATTGTCAAGGCCCTCGAGGCCGTCGCCGGCACTGCCGAGGAGCAGCTGTGAGCGTCACCGCGCCGCCACAGGCGCCGGCGGAGACGGGCGCCGCCCTCCGGCGCAAGGAGGACACCCGGCTGCTATGCGGTCAGGGTGAGTTTCTCGGCGACGTGTACCGGCCCGACCTGAAGCACATCGCCATCCTGCGCAGCCCCGTGGCGCACGCCCGGATCCGCCACATCGACGGTTCCGGTGCGCTGACCCTCCCCGGGGTCATCGGGGTGTTCACGGGGGGCGAACTGGCGGCCGAAACCGGCGAGTTCAGCCATCACCTCCCCATGATCCCGACGCTGAGGCAGATCACATGGTCGGTGCTCGCCACCGACAAGGTGCGGTTCGTGGGCGAGCCGGTTGCCGCGGTCGTCGCCGACAGCAGGTACATCGCCGAGGACGCGCTCGAGCTCATCGAGGTGGACTACGAAGAACTGCCCGCGGTCAGCGACGCGGAGGCCGGCTTGGATCCTGAGGCACCGCTGCTGTACGAGGACTGGGGCGACAACGTCTTTCTGTTCATGCCGGGCAGCCATGGCGACATCGAGGCGGCGTTCGCCGGCGCCGACGGGGTCCTGCAGGAGCGCTTCACCCATCACCGTATCTCCGGCCTACCGATGGAGGGCCACGGTGCGCTCGGCGAGTTCGACCCGGCCACGGGGCGCCTCGAAATGTACGTATCGACTCAGGTCCCGCACACGTTGCGCACCGTGATCTCGGACATTTCCGGGCTGAGCGAGGCCAAGATCAGGGTCGTGGCGCCCGACATGGGGGGCGGCTTCGGCAACAAGGCGCACTTCATGCGCGAGGAGGTGCTGGTGGCGGTGCTGGCGATGCGGGTGCGCCACCCGGTCGTCTGGCAGCAGGACCGCACCGAGAACCTGCTCTCCGGGCTGCACTCCCGCCAGCAGGTCCACGAGGTGGAGGTGGCCTACCGCGACGACGGCAAGATCCTTGGGCTGCGGGCCAACTTCGTCGTGGACGTCGGGTCTCCGGAGTTGTACATCCTGGGTTGTGCGCCGGCGATCGTGACCACGAGCGTGGTTCCGAACTGCTACGACCTCCAGGACTACGCCTTCGAGTTGCGCTGCGTGGCGACCAACAAGGGCCCGATGGGCGGCTACCGCGGTTACGGCCAGCCGCAGGGCATCTTCCTGATGGAGCGGGTCCTGGACCTGGTGGGGGAGCGGCTCGGCATCGATCCTGTCACGATTCGCCGGGCGAACATGATCCCCGACGAGCCGCGGCCCTACGTGACGGCGACAGGCTCGGTCCTCGACACCGGTAGTTTCGGCGACCAGCTCACCGAGCTTCTCGAGGCCGTGGATTACGACGCCGCCTGCGGAGCCCGCGACGAGGCGAGGACGGCGGGCCGCCTCGTGGGTGTGGGGATCGCCCAGATGGTGGAGCCCACGGCGCCCAACATCCACGGCCTGGCCGGCCGCTTCGGTGGTTATGAGATGGCGATGCTGACCGTTCAGCCCGACGGCAGGGTGAACGTGGCCGTCGGCACCAAGTCCCAGGGACAGGGACACGAGACCATCTACGCCAAGGTGGCCGCGGAAACCCTCGGTATCAGCCCTGACGACGTCGAGGTCAGCGACGGCGACACTGCCGCGCTGCCCTACGGCATCGGCACGTGGGGGAGCCGTTCGGCGGTCATGGGTGGCGGAGCGGTCATCAAGGCGGCACAGCAGGTGCGAGACAAGATGGCGGCCATCGCCGCGGGAATGCTGGAAGCCCCCGCCGAGCAGATCGAGGCCTCCGACGGCTTCTTCCGGCTGGGGGAGGCGGCGATCCCGTTCGCCCAGATCGCTGCCGTGGCGTATCTGCACACGTTCCTGCTGCCGCCCGGCATGGATCCGGGGTTGTCGGTCGTGGTGGGGTACGACCCGGGCAACACCAGCCCGTTCCCCGACGAGCGGGGAAAGATGAACGTGGCCGCCACCTATTCCACGGCGGCGGCGGCCGCGGTCGTGGAGGTCGAAGCGGCCACTGGGGTCGTGACGGTGCAGGACCTGACGATCGTCCACGACTGCGGGACCGTGATCGACGGCGTGCTGCTGGACGGGCAGATCCACGGAGCGGTGGCGCAGGCTGTGGGGCAGACGTTCTTCGAGGAGATCCACTACGACGAGAACGGGCAACCGCTGACCTCGACCCTGCTGGATTACATGATCCCCACATTCGGCGACGCGGTGCGGGCGCGAATCATCCACCGCGAGACGCCGTCGGGGTTGATCGGCGGCTTCCGGGGGGCAGGCGAGGGGGCGATCATCGTGACACCGGCGGCGCTCGCTGCCGCTGTGCACGACGCTCTGGTACCCCTGGGTGTGTCGATCACGCAGTCCAACCTGAGCCCGCCGCGCCTGCGCGCCCTGCTCAGGGGGCATTCGACAGCCTGAGCGGAGTCGCGCCGCGGCGCAGCGGGGCTGACTCTGCGACGCCGAGCCGCACTTCTAGGCTGGAACGATGGAATCGAGGCCCTCCGTCGGCGCCCCAACACCGGCGGAGGTGCGTGTTCTGGACGGGACCGTCGGGCGTCGCTACGACCCTGTCGACAGCCGGGTGATCCGGCGAGGGCCCGATCGCCGGCACTTGTTGCTGCCGTCGCTGCACGCCCTGCAGGACGGGATCGGCTGGATCAGCCCCGAAGCGCTGGCAGAGCTCTGCGCGCGACTCGAGGTGCCCCGTGCCGAGGCTTTCGGGGTCGCCACGTTCTACGCCCTGCTGCGCACCGAGGCGGGTCCGCGAACAGTCGTCCACGTCTGCGACGACATTGCCTGCCGCGTCCACCCCGGGTACCGCGATCCCGCGGCGGACACCGGTCACGACGGCGAGGAGCCGGTCGGTGTGCATCCGAGCCCGTGCCTCGGCCAGTGCGACCGGGCCCCTGCCCTGTTCGTGCAGCGCGCGGGGGACGACGCGGCCCGCTTGACGGTCACGGGATCGGTCGCCGGCGCTCTGGCAGCCGAGGGTGCGACAGAGGCCCCACCGCTGGTGGTCGCCGCCGGGCCCGCCTGGTTGACGGGCCGCATCGGCGTCGTGGATCCGACCAGCCTGGAGGAGTACCGGGCGCACGGCGGGTACCAGGCGCTGCGGACCGCGCTGGCCATGGGTCCGGAGGCGGTGCTGCGCGAGATCGCCGACTCGGGGCTGCGCGGCAGGGGCGGAGCTGCTTTCCCGACCGGCGTGAAGTGGCGGGCCGTGGCGGCCTCGGCTCAGCGGGAACGCTACGTGGTGTGCAATGCGGACGAGTCCGAGCCGGGCACCTTCAAGGATCGGGTGCTGCTGGAGGGCGATCCCTTCGCCCTGGTCGAATCCATGACGATCGCCGGGTTGACCGTCGGCGCCGCGCAGGGCTACATCTACATCAGGGGCGAGTACCCCACCGCCGAGGAGCGGATCGTCGACGCAATCAACCAGGCGCGCCACCGCGGGCTGCTGGGGTCCGACGTGGCCGGCAGCGGCCTGAGCTTCGACCTCGAAGTTCGCCGAGGGGCCGGCGCCTACATCTGCGGTGAGGAGACGGCGCTGTTCAACTCGCTGGAGGGCTACCGGGGCGAGCCCCGGTCGAAGCCGCCGTTCCCCACCGAGGTGGGTCTGTTCGGCCGGCCCACCGTCGTCAACAACGTCGAGACGCTCCACAATGTGCCGGTGATCCTCAGCTGCGGCGCGGCGGGGTTCCGCGCGGTGGGCACCGCCGAGAGTCCCGGCACGAAACTGTTCTCGGTGGCCGGCGACGTGAGCGGTCCGGGCGTCTACGAGGTGCCGTTCGGCACGTCGCTCGGCGAGCTGCTGGAACTAGCCGGCGCCCCGGCCTCTCCCGGGGCCGTGCTGCTGGGCGGGGCCGCGGGAGTCTTCGTGTCTCCCGGGGCGAGCGACGTGCCCTTGACATTTGAGGACGTTCGAGCAGCCGACCTCACGCTGGGTTCCGGGGCGGTCACCGTCTTCGACGGCGCCGCGGACATCGGCGACATCGTGGAGCGGATCACCGCCTTCTTTCGTGACGAGTCCTGCGGGCAGTGCGTGCCGTGCCGGGTGGGTACCGTCCGCCAGAACGAGGCGATCGTGCGCCTGCGCTCCGGCTCGGCGCAACCGGGTGACACCGACCTGCTTGACGACCTGGACACGGTGATGAGCGACGCCTCGATCTGCGGGCTGGGACACACGGCGGCCTCGGCGGTGGGCTCCGCCCGGCGTCTGGGACTTCTCGACGGCGCCGGAGCGCGGCCATGAGCACCCCGGTGCCGATCCCCCGGCGCAAGGTCACGGTACGCATCGACGGCACCGAACGGGCCGCCGCCGAGGGCAGCACGATCCTGGACGTCTGCCGCGACGCCGGGGTGGAGGTGCCGACGATCTGCTGGGCCCCGACGATTACACCCGTCAACGCCTGCCGGGTCTGTGTTGTGGAGTTGGAGGGATCGCGCACCTTGGTACCGGCCTGCTCACGCCGGGTGACCGAGGGCATGGAGATCCGCACGGGCGGCGACCGGGTGCGGGCCTCGCGCCGGATGGTCCTGGAGTTGCTTGCCTCCTCGGTGGATCTCTCCCGCGCCGAGGCGGACATCCTGCGCTGGCTCGAGGAGTACGGAACCGACCCCGAACGCCACGGGCCGGACCGGGCACGGGTGAGCGAGCCGGTGCGGCGCCACGACGAGCTCTACGTCCGGGACTACGACCGTTGTGTGCTCTGCTACAAGTGTGTTGACGCCTGCGGCACCGAGGCCCAGTACACGTTTGCGATCGCCGTGGCGGGTCGCGGATTCGATGCCCGCATATCCACCGAGTACGACGTCGAGTTGCCCGAGTCGGCCTGTGTCTACTGCGGCAACTGCATCGGGGTGTGTCCCACGGGAGCACTCATCTTCACCCGGGAATTCGACCTCCGCGAATCGGGTGGTTTCGACCCCGAGGCCCAGGCGGTGACCACGACGGTCTGTCCCTACTGCGGCGTCGGCTGCAACCTGGAGTTGCACACCCAGGACGACGAGATCTTCCGGGTCACCTCGCCGGACGATCACGAGGTCACCTCCGGGCACCTCTGCATCAAGGGTCGCTTCGGCTTCGAGTATGCAGGCGGCCGGCGTCGCGAGGGCCGGACGGAGGCGGATCCGGCAACCGATCGGGACGAGAGCTCCTCCGCGTGACAGGAGCCCCCGGCGAGCAGGCTCGCCCGCGGTGGGTTCTGCCCGGTGTCGGCGTGGCCGCCGGTTTCATCGCGGGGTTGTTCGGTGTGGGTGGGGGGATTTTCATCGCCCCCGGTCTGATGCTGCTGGGGGGCTTTCGCCGGCGGGTGGCGCACGGCACTTCGCTCGCCACCTCCGCGCTCTTCGCCGCCGCCGGCGTTGTCGCCTACGCGCTGAATGAGGCGGTGGACGTCGTCGCCGCGGCTCTGATCTTCGCTGGCTCGGGGCTCGGCGTACTGGCGGGGGTGGAGATGCTCAACCGTGTGCGCATCCGCACGCTGCAGGTGGCCTTCGTGGTGCTCTTGGCGGTCACTGCGGGGCGCATGCTGGCCGGCACGGCCGAGTCCACCGGCGAACTCTCGCTGACTCTCGCTGTGGCGTTCGGTCTCGTGGGGTGTGGCGTGCTGGTCGGCCTGGTGGCGGGTCTCATGGGTGTGGGAGGAGGCGTGATCGTGGTTCCGGCGCTCGTCCTGCTCTTCGAGTTGGGCGACGTGACCGCCAAGGGAACCTCGCTGCTGGTGGTGCTCCCGACAGCCATCGTCGGGACGCTGCGCAACCTGCGCAACGACAATGTCGACCTGCGGGGCGCGCTGGTGATAGGGGCCGGCGGCATGCTGTCGGCGTTCGGAGGCGGGCTGCTGGCGGGTGTGATCCCCTCGGCGGTCTCCTCGGTCCTCTTCGCCGGCCTGCTCATCGTGATCGCGCTGCGCATGATTCGCGACATGCTCCGGGAGCCCGGTCAGCCGGGCGGCCGTTCGAATGGCCGGCGAAGCCCCGGGCCTCACCCGCCGGTCGCCGGAGACGAGGGCGGTAGGATCGCCTAGGTGCGCGCTGTCGTTCTGGCCGGCTACGGCGGTCCCGAGGTGCTGCGGCTGGCGGAGGTCGAGCCGCCGGTCCCGGGACCTGACGAGGTACTCGTGAATGTCGTCTCGACGGCCCTCAATCGCGCTGACCTGCTGCAGCGCATGGGCCGGTACCCGGGGCCGGAGACCGACGTCGAGATCCTGGGGCTCGAGTTCGCGGGCCGGGTCGCCGCGGTCGGTGCGCGCGTGCGGAGTCTTGCCGCTGGGGATCCCGTCATGGGACTCGTCAACGGCGGCGCCTACGCGGAGCAGCTCGTCACCCACGAGCGCATGGCCCTGCGGCCGCCCGCCGGTCTGGCGCTGGCCGACGCGGCGGCGATTCCCGAGGTCTGGATCACCGCCTGGGACGCACTCGTCTGCCAGGGCGGGCTCACGTCGGGTCGCGTCGCGCTGGTGCACGGCGGCGGCTCCGGGGTGGGGACCGCCGCAATCCAACTCGCCAAGGCGTTGGGAGCCACCGTGGTCGCCACCGCCTCGGCGGCAAAGGTGGCGGGATGCCGCGAACTCGGAGCGGATCTGGCGGTGGACTACCGCAAGGAGGACTTCGTCGAGGCGATCCGCGACCACACAGGCGGGCGCGGCGCCGATGTGGTGGTCGACATCGTCGGCGGTGACAACCTGGCTCGCAACCTGTCGGCGTTGGCGATGTGCGGCTCGATCGTGCAGGTGGGGCTGCTCGGTGCCGGCGAGGCGACCATCCCGCTTCGACGCCTCATGGCGAAGCGGGCCCGTCTCGTGGGTACCGTGCTACGGGCACGCCCGCTGGAGGAGAAGATCGCTCTCAGCAGGCGTTTCGCCACCGAGATCCTCCCGCTATTCGAGTCGGGACGGCTCCGGACCACCATCGACCGGCGCTATGGCCTCGACGAGGTCGTCAATGCACACACCTACATGCAATCCAACGCAAATTTCGGTAAAGTCCTGCTCGACGTAACGACGCCGGAAGAGGTCGACGGCGCCCTCTGAGCCGGCCCGAAGCGGTTTGCCACCCTCGGTGCCAGGACATCCACTAAGATTATGTGCGTTGGTTTCTGTTTCCAGGGCAGCGGGCAACTTGTCACAAGGTGATACGAGCGTTTGTCTCCGTTGTGCAGCACCAATGCACTAGGGGGATGGGAACAATACGAGGTTGTGAGGATCACGGACATGGTAGAGTCGGATATCGAGTGGCTCAGCACTGAAGACACGGCAAGGCGTCTTGGCCTGACGACCCGGACGATTTACAGGTTTGTAGATATCGGCCAGCTTCCGGCGTATCGCTTCGGGCGGGTCTTCCGGTTCAAGGCGAGCGATGTCGATGCGTTCATCGAGCAGTCGCGTGTCGAACCCGGCACCCTGAAGCATCTGTATCCGGATCCGATTCCCGCGCAGGCCTCGAGCGCAGGCGAGGAAGAGTTGTCGCCGGAGAGCTAGTCGCTTTGCCGGACCTCCTCACGGGCGGCGCGCTGACCGGCGCCCACTCCGAACTGCGAGCGCGAAGTCAGCCGCCGCAGGCGAGTTGCCTTGTCCTCCACAACTGAGCAACCCGTGAGCCGCGGCCGGGTCACGATTCCCGGCAATCACCTGCTGCCCGCCTTGCTCGGGCCCGCTGATCGCCATCTGCGGCTGCTGGAGGCGGCGTTCCCGCAGACCGCCATCCACGTGCGAGGCAACGAGGTGACCGCCAGCGGTCCGGACGCGCCGAGCGTGGCGCGGGTCCTCGAGGAGTTGATCACCCTCGTGCGCCAGGGACAGCCGATTGACTCCCGGTCGGTGGTGCACGTGATCGACTTGGTGGCCGCCGACGAGAGTCCCAGCGAGGTCCTGAGCGACGAGGTGCTCCGTCATGCCCGCGGGTCGGCTGTGCGGCCGCGCTCGCGGGGTCAGAAGATGTACGTCGACGCCATTCGCTCCGCCACGGTGACCTTCGCCATCGGTCCCGCCGGGACGGGCAAGAGCTGGCTGGCCGTCGCCGCAGGGATCGCCGCGCTGCAGGCGCGCGAGGTGGAGCGGATCATCCTCACCAGGCCCGCGGTCGAGGCCGGTGAGCGGCTCGGGTTCCTGCCCGGGGACGTCGCCGCCAAGGTGGATCCGTACCTGCGACCGCTCTACGACGCGCTGTACGACATGCTGGACTTGCAGGGGGTGCAGCGGCTCCTGGAACAGGAGGTCGTGGAGGTGGCGCCGCTGGCGTTCATGCGCGGGCGCACGCTGAACAGGAGTTTCATCATCCTCGACGAGGCCCAGAACACCACGCCCGAACAGATGAAAATGTTCCTCACCCGCATCGGATTCGGCTCGCGGGCCGTAATCACCGGTGATGTGACTCAGGTGGACGTTGCCGGGGGCCGCAGCGGCCTCGACAATCTGGAGACGTTGCTGGCCGACATCGAGGGTGTTCGTTTCGTCTATCTGAGCAGCCGGGACGTCGTCCGGCACCCCATCGTGACCGACATTGTGAACGCCTACGACAAGGCCAGCAGCGAGACGGGCCGTGAGCCCGTGCGGGGCCGGTCGGGGTGACTGAGGACGAGCCTGCGGACTCGCCGGGTGACCGGAGGCGACTCTCGGCCGGCGGGCGGCCACCGGCCGGGCACCAGGAGGAGGACCCACAGCACCGCCGGCGGGTCGTGCACGGACCTGTGGCCGTGGAAGTGGTGGACCGGCGCGGCCCCGACTCCGGTCCCGGGCAGGAGGACTTGGACCTCGACCGGTGGGGTCTGCTGGCGGCATCGGCCGCCTACGGCGAAGGGGTCCGGCGCCGTGCCGAACTGGGTCTGGCGTTCGTGGACGAGGCCGAGATCACCGAGCTGGCAGCCGACTGGCTTCAGAGCGACCATCCGACCGACGTCCTGGCATTCCCGGTGGACGTGCGCGTACGGGGCGCCCGTCGCGCCGTGCGCGCCGGAGACCCGCCGCTGCTCATCGGCGATGTCGTCGTCTGCCCACTGGTCGCGGCCCGCCAGGCAGGCGAAGCCCCTCACGCGCTGGCTGACGAGTTGGCGCTGCTCATCGTGCACGGCGTGCTGCACCTGCTGGGACACGACCACGCTGGCCCGCTGGAATCCCTCAGGATGAAGCGGCGAACCCGGACCCTGCTCGCCCGGCTTTACCGGTCCGGTTCGGCCGAATCCTCTGTGGCGACCGGCGAGGGCCGGCGGGCGGGCTGAGCGGTGACCGAAGCGCTTGCGATCGCGGCGGTCGCGGTTCTGAGCCTGTGCGCGGTCGTGCTGTCGGCTGCCGAGACGAGCCTCATCCGGCTGCGCCAGAGCCAAGCCAGGGTGCTGATCGAGGAGGAGCCCACCGAGACCAGCCCGCTGGGCTGGCTGCTGGAACGCCGCCGGCAGGTTCTCGGCCTGGTGCTGGGGCTGGTCCTGGCCAGCCACCTGGGTGTTGCCACGCTCGTCGCCTTCCTGGCGCAGCGGCGCTGGGGGGCCGGGGCGCTGGGTATCGCATTCGCCGTCGAGCTGGTCGTGCTCTACCTCGCCATCGGCGTCGGGGCGAAGTCCCTGGCCATGCGCCGCCCCGAGCGAGTGGCGCGCCTCGTTGCCCCGTTCCTGCGGGTCCTGGTGGTTTTCACGCCGCTGCGCTGGCTCGTGGAACTGCCGCAGCGGGCGGGGGGATTCGGTCAGAGCGAGCGGGACGAGCCCGAAGCGGTCTCGGAAGAGGAGTTGCTGGCCGTTGCCGAGCTGGCGGCCGCGGACGAGAGCATCGAAGCCCAGGAGCACCGTCTCATCGAGTCGGTGATCTCCTTCGGCGACACCATCGCCAGGGAGGTCATGGTGCCGCGCCCCGACATGGTGGCGATCGCGCGCACCTTCAGCGTCTCCGAAGCGCTCGAGGTTGCCCTGTTCAACGGCCTCACCCGTATCCCCGTCTATGGCGAGGGAATCGACGACATCGTGGGTTTCGCGCACGTGCGAGATCTGATCGCGGCGGTACGCGACGAGGGTGACGACAGGCCCGTCGGCGAGGTGATGCGCGAGATCGGATTCGTGCCCGATACCAAGCGGACCGCCGAGTTGCTGGCCGAGATGCAGGGCGGGCGTTCCCATCTGGTGATCGTCGTCGACGAATTCGGCGGGACCGCCGGCCTCGTCACCCTCGAGGACCTGCTCGAGGAAATGGTGGGGGAGATCACCGACGAGTTCGATGTGGAGCACGCGCTGGTGGAGAAGCTGGAGGAGGGCAGGTTCCGGGTTAGCGGCCGGGTGCCGCTCAGCGAGCTGTCCGAAGCGCTGGAGGCGGAACTGCCTTCGGGGCGCTGGAGCACGGTCGGAGGACTCATCTTCACCCTGCTGGGACGGGTTCCGCAGGAGGGTGAGAGCCTCGACGTGAACGGTCATCGCTTGCTCGTCGAGCGGGTGCAGCGCCGCCGGATCGCCCGCGTCCTGGTCACCGAACTCGACACGCGACCCCCGTCGTGAGTTCTGAGGGAGATCTCCGGTCTGGGTTCGTGACACTGGTCGGGCGGCCGAATGTCGGCAAGTCGACTCTGCTGAACCGGCTGTGCGGCACCAAGGTCTCGATCGTCAGCGACAAGCCGCAGACCACTCGGCGCGCCATCCACGGGGTGCTGCATCGCGCCGGCGTGCAGGTCGTCTTCGTGGACACGCCCGGCATCGGCAAGCCGCGCACGGCCCTGGGATCTCGGCTGAACGCCACCGCCAGCGAGGCGCTGGACGACGTCGACGTGCCCTGCCTGGTCGTCGACGCCACCGCCCGGTTCGGTCCCGGAGATCGGTTCGTGGCGAGCAAGCTTCCGGCCACCGGGGTGGTTGTGGTGAACAAGATCGACGCCGTCTCACCGGCCCGGCTCCTGGAGCAGTTGGCGCGGGTCTCGGAGGTGCCCGCGGAGGCGTACTTCCCGCTCTCGGCGCGCACCGGGGAGGGAGTCGAGGCGTTCGTGGAGCATCTGCTGGCGCGGATGCCGCCGGGCCCGCCCTACTACCCCGAGGGCATGGTGAGTGCGATACCCGACGAAGTGGCGGTGGCCGAGTTGGTGCGGGAACAGCTCCTGGCGGTGGTGCGTGACGAGTTGCCGTACGCCATCGCCACACAGGTCACGGAGTGGGACTGGCCGCGCATCCGCTGCGAGATCCTCGTCGAGCGGGCTTCACAACGCCGCATCGTCATCGGGCGCCGCGGCGACGTGCTGAAGCACGTGGGAACCGAGGTGCGCCGGCAGCTGCCGCCAGGGGCTTACCTCGAGCTGCACGTCTCGGTGGATCCCAACTGGCAGGACCGCCCGGGCGCCGTGGAGCGCTACTGCAGCTGAAGGTCCGGGGACGCCCCTGCGGTCAGAGCGAGGCCAGGAACTCCAGGACTTCAGCCCTCTTCACTGTGCGGCGCAGCGGGGGAACCTCCTCCAGCAGGTCCTCCCGGTAACGGGCGGTGGCCAGGCGGGGATCCAGGACGGCCACGACACCCCGGTCTGCGACTGTTCGAATCAGGCGGCCGGCCCCCTGCGCCAGCAGCATGGAGGCCCGTCTGAGATCGACGAGGCGGAACGCGTCGTCGCCGACGCGTTCCCGCCTGGCGCCGAGGAGCGGATCGTCGGGGCGGGGAAACGGGAGGCGGTCCAGGGTCACGAGAGTCAGCGCCGATCCGGGCACGTCCACTCCCTGCCAGAAGCCGATGGTGGCGAACAGACAGGAGGCCTCGTCGGCGGCGAAGCGTTCCAGGAGTTGCGGCGGCGGAAGGTCGCCCTGGAGAAGCAGCGGCCAGTGAAGTCGCGGTCGGAGGGCGTCGGCGGCCGCCGTGAGCATGCGGTGGCTGGTGAACAGGGCCAGGGTGCGCCCCTTGGCGGCGTTGACGAGCAGTTCGAGTTCGTCGATTGCCGCCTCGGTGAACTCCGGGGAGTTGCGCGGCGGGAGGTCGGCGGCGCAGTAGAGCAGCCCGGCTGTCCGGTAGTCGAACGGGCTGCCCACGTTGAGATGCCGGTAGTCGTCGCGTTCGAGCCCGAGAGCCACAGGCGTGGTGGCGCCGAGGGTCGCCGATGTCATCACCACGGTCCGTTCCGCGAAGAGGGGGTCGGCCAGGATCTCGCCGACCTCCAGATGGGCGAGGCGAAGTTCGGGCGCGGCGACCGATCCCGCCACGAAGGCCACCGTGCCCTCCGGTCGCTGCAGCAACGCGGCGATGTCCTCGCCCAGCGCCGACACCTCGCCGAGCGCTCTCAGCCGCTGTGCCTCGGCGTCGTCGTCGCCGGGCTGGGCGGCGCGCAACTCGGCGGCCAGCGCAGCCAGCCGATTTCCCGCCAGGACGAGGGCTTCGGTGAGTTCGGGCGGGCCGTCATCCGCCAGGCGCCTGCCGTGGTGTGCCGGAAGGATCTCGCCGATACGGCGGCCGGAATTCGCCAGCGGCGTACCCGCCCGGGGGATCACGGCGTTGACTTCCTGGCCGGCGTTGCGCAGGCTGCGCTCGGTGAGGCTCACCCCGGCGATGGCCGTGACAGTGTCCTCGAACTGGTGAGCCTCGTCGACAACCACCAGATCGTGGGTCGGCAGCAGGGGGGTTCCCAGCAGGTGCAGCACCAGCAGGTGGGTGTTGACGACGACGATGTCGGCTCGCTCGGCCCGCTCACGGGCCGCCTCGGCGAAGCAGGCTCCGCCCTGTGGGCAGCGCTTGCGGCCGGGGCATTGCGTGGCGTTGACGCTCAGGCGCTCCCACATCCCCGGCGGCAGCTCCCAGTCGACCTCGGCCTGGTCACCGGTGACGGACACGTCGGACCAGGCAAGCAATCGCGCGAAGTCCTCATCGGCGCCGGCTCGTCGGTCGCCGACGCCGGATGCAGCGTTCGCCGCGCCCGGAGCGTCGAGTTCGAGTTGAAGGCCGGTGCGGGTTGCCTCGGCCACGAGCTGTCGGCAGATGTAGTTGGAGCGCCCCTTCAGGACGGCCCAGCGGAACGGCCGGCCGCCGGGACGGAGTTGCCGCGACTCCGGCATTCCCGCCAGGAAGGGCAACTCCTTGGTCGCAAGCTGATCCTGCAGCGCTTTTGTGGCTGTGGCCACAACCACCCGCCGGCCGCTCAGGGCGGCGGGGATGAGATAGGCCAGGGACTTGCCGGTGCCGGTGCCCGCAGCGACGGCGAGGTGCCGGGCGCTCTCGAAGGCCCGCGCCACCGCCTCGGTCATCTGCTCCTGGCCCGGGCGGTACTCGCCCGCCTCGCCGAGCGCCTCGGTGGCCGCCGCCAGCAGCGCAAGGCTCCGCTCGGCGAGGCTCACTGGGCCAGAGTAGCAATCCTCCCGCCGCGGGCACGACTGATGTCGGGCCGCGACTCCCAAATGTGGGAGGTCACTCATCCGGTGCGGGTACTGCTACAAATGACGTTGAAGAACGGCGCTTTGCCGACTTGCCCAACAGGTGTCACATGAGCGTTTCGGGTGTTGATCTCTCCGCCGTCCCGGCGCATGTGGCGTGCGTCATGGACGGCAACGGACGCTGGGCGGCGCGGCGCGGGCTGCCGCGCACCGCCGGACACGAGGCCGGGCTCGACGCCCTGTTCGACACTGTCGACGGGGCGTTGGAGATCGGTGTGCAGTGGTTGACCGTCTACGCCTTCTCGACGGAGAACTGGACCCGCCCGCGCGACGAGGTGCGCTTCCTGCTGGATTTCAACCGGTCGATCCTGGCGGCGCGGCGCGACGAGATGCACGAGCGCGGCGTGCGGCTTCGGTTCATCGGCGGGCGCGACCGCCGCCTCGCCCGCAGCCTGCTGGCCGAGATGGATGCGGCGGCCGAGCTCACTGCCGCCAACAAGCGACTAACCCTGACGGTGGCGTTCAACTACGGCGCTCGGGCGGAGCTGACCGAGGCGGTGCGCAGGATCGTCGCCTCAGGAACGCGGCCCGACAAGATCACTGAGCACACCATCCGCGCCAATCTCGCCACCTCCGACATGCCCGACCCGGACATGGTGATCCGGACCTCCGGCGAGCATCGACTCTCCAACTTCCTGCTCTGGCAGGTGGCCTACAGCGAGATGGTCTTCCTGGACGTGCTCTGGCCCGACTTCAGCCGGACCCACCTGTTCGAGGCGGTCGCCGAGTACCAGCGACGCGAGCGCCGCTTCGGGGGGCTGGACAGGTGAGCGGCCGCCGGGTCCGGCCTCCACAGGGGTACCGGTGAGCGCGCCCGACTGGACGGGCCCGTATCGGGATCGGGCGGTGGTGCTGCGGACCTACCGGCTTGGAGAAGCGGATCGCATCATCGTCCTGCTGGGGCGGGATCACGGGAAGATCCGCGGTGTGGCGAAGGGCGTTCGCCGCACCCGCAGCAAATTCGGGGCGCGTCTGGAGCCGGCGAGTCTCGTCGACATCTCGCTGTGGCGGGGACGGGGAGAGCTCGACACCATCACCGGTGCGGACAGTGCGGGGGACGTGGAGCAGCTCACCGCTCTGCGGGAGGATTTGCTGCTCCTGGGCCGGGCGATGGCGATGCTGGAAGCCGTCGACCGTCTGACCCTCGAGCGGACGCCGGCGCCCGACCTCTATGACAGGCTGCGGCGCGGGCTGCAATCGCTGGTGACCCATCCGTCGCCGCTCAGCGTCGGCGCATTCTTGTGGCGCGTGGCGCAAGTCGAAGGAGTGGCGCCCGACGTCGAGGGCTGCGTGCACTGTGGCGCGGTTGCCGAGCTCGTCGCCCTCGACATCGCCCACGGCGGCCTGACCTGCCGGAGGTGCCGGCCACCGGCGGCGCTGGCAGTCGACGCCGAGACCGTCGCGGTTCTGCAGGAGATCCTCGGGGGGCGTCTGGCGGAGGCGCTGGCGCGGCCACCGGCGGCGGCGGCCGACGCCGTGGAGCGACTCGGCGTGGCGGTGCTGGAGCAGCACACCGAGCGACGTCTGCGCGTGCCGCCCCTGCTCGGACCCGTCGGCGCCGCGGGGGACCGCGGTGGGGAGGCGAGGGGGCGTCGCACCCACCGGTAGCCTGCGGGCGTGGTCGAGACAGCCCCTTCCGCATCCACCGGGGACACCCCGGCGGGCGACCTCGCCCCCGAGCAGAACGGCGAGCGCCTCGACGCCGTCGTGAACCTGTGCAAGCGGCGCGGCTTCGTCTTCCAGTCGGCGGAGATCTACGGAGGCTTCCGGTCCACCTACGACTACGGGCCGGTCGGCGCCCTCATGCTGCGCAACGTGAAGGAGGCCTGGTGGCGCGCCATGGTGCAGCTGCGCCCGGACGTGGTGGGGATCGACGCCGCCATCCTCTCGCCGCCGGCGGTCTGGGAGGCGTCGGGCCACCTGGAGAGCTTCACCGATCCGCTGGTGGAGTGCCGCGAGTGCGGGCGCCGCCACCGGGAGGACCAACTCGAGGATCCTGAACGCTGCCCCGACTGCGGCTCACAGGGGACCCTCAGCGAGCCCCGCCAGTTCAACCTCATGTTCCGCACCCATGCCGGACCGGTGGTCGAGACCGGCGCCGAGGTCTACCTGCGGCCCGAGACCGCCCAGGGCATGTTCGTGAACTTCGGTAACGTGCAGCGAGCGTCCCGGCTGCGACCCCCCTTCGGCATCGCCCAGATCGGCAAGTCGTTCCGCAACGAGATAACCCCCGGCAACTTCATCTTCCGCACGCGGGAGTTCGAGCAGATGGAGTTGGAGTTCTTCGTACCTCCTGCGGAGGCCTCCCGCTGGTTCGAGTACTGGTGCGCCGAGCGGCTGCGCTGGTACGTGGATCTGGGCATTCCCGAGGACCTGCTGCGGCTGCGCCCCCACGGCCCCGACGAGCGCAGCCACTACTCCGACGCCACCTCCGACGTGGAGTTCCGCTATCCCTGGGGCTGGGGCGAACTGGAGGGCGTGGCGAACCGGACCGACTACGACCTCCGGCGCCACGCCGAGCACTCCGGCGAGAAGCTGGAGTACTTCGACCCCGCCGCCGACGAGCGCTACGTGCCCCACGTGATCGAACCGGCGGCCGGGGCCACGAGGGCCATGATGGCCTTCCTGCTGGCCGCCTACCACACCGAGGAAGTGCGCGGCGAGACCCGGACCGTGCTGCGCCTGCACCCTCGCCTCGCCCCCTACCAGGTGGCGGTGCTGCCGCTCTCGCGCAAGGAGCACCTCACCGAACGGGCCAGCGAGGTGCTGGGCAGGCTGATGCCGCACTGGATGGTGGACTTCGACGTGACGCAGTCCATCGGCCGCCGCTACCGCCGCCAGGACGAACTGGGCACCCCCTACTGCGTGACAGTGGACTTCGAGACGTTGGAGGACGGGGCGGTGACCGTGCGCGAGCGGGACTCGATGGCTCAGGATCGTCTGGTGATCGATGACCTGGTGGGATACCTGCACGAACGGCTTGCCCGCTGAGTCCGGGGCGCCGCCGGCAGCGGCGCGGCGCGCAGGCGACCCTGCCCCGGGGAAAATGACGGCTGGTAACTTGCCGGCATGACCCTCTCCCGCCTGCCGCACGCCACCGTTGCCGCAGGTCCGAGCGCCGGCGGAGGCTGAACGTGGGAATCCTGGCCGAGGACGTGGCCCGCGTCCGCGAGGCCACCGACATCGTCGGCCTCATCAGCAACACGGTGGCGCTGCGCAAGTCGGGGCGGCGCTGGCAGGGCCTCTGCCCCTTCCACTCCGAGAAGACGCCGTCGTTCTCGGTGAACGCCGAGGAGGGGCTCTACTACTGCTTCGGCTGCCGCGCCTCGGGCGACGCCATCACCTTCGTGCGCCAGACCGAAGGGCTCGACTTCGCCGCCAGCGTGGAGATGCTGGCCGCCCGGGCCGGCATCCCCCTCCGCTACGACAACAAGGGGGAGGCGGCGCAGAGCGGGCGGCGCAAGAAGTTGGCCGAGGTGGTGGCGACGGCGGTGGAGTGGTACCACGAGCGGCTGCTGCATCATCCGGACGCCGGGGCGGCGCGCGGCTACCTGCGTTCTCGCGGCCTCACCGGCGATGAGGTGCGAAGCTTCAAGGTGGGTTGGGCGCCGACGGAGTGGGACGCGTTCTGCGCAGCGCTGCGGTCGAAGGCCTCTGCGGAGCACCTGACCGAGACGGGGCTGGCCGTGGTGAGCTCCCGCGGTGGGCTCATCGACAACTTCCGCGGCCGCGTGCTGTTCCCGGTCTTCGACGTGCGCGGCGACCCGGTTGGTTTCGGCGGTCGGATCCTGCCGGATGCCGGTGAACGCTCGGGACCCAAGTACAAGAACAGCCCGGAGTCGTCGCTGTACGCCAAGAGCCGTCTGCTCTACGGTCTCAACTGGGCGAAGGAGGCCATGGTGCGTGCCGGCGAGGTGATCGTCTGCGAGGGATACACCGACGTGATCGGGCTGCACGCCGCCGAACTGCCGCAAGCGGTCGCCACCTGCGGCACCTCGCTCACCGAGGATCACGTCAAGACTCTCGCCCGCTTCACCAAGCGGATCGTGCTGGCCTTCGACGCCGACGCGGCGGGTTCCGCCGCGGCCGAGCGGATCTACCAGTGGGAGAGCGCCCATCAGCTGGACGTGTACGTGGCGGACCTGCCGGCGGGCAGCGATCCCGACGACCTGGCCCGCCGCGACGCCGAGGACCTGCGGGAGCGGGTGGCCGAGGCGCGCCCCTTCCTGGCCTACCGGATCGATCGGGCGCTGGGGCGGGGCAACATGAACACCACCGAGGGTCGGGTGCGCGCGGCCGACGCGGCGCTGGCGGTGATCGACGAGCACCCGAGCACGATCGTCCGGGACCAGTACCTCATGGCGGTGGCCGACCGCTGTCGCCTGCCCCCGGACGGTCTCCGCGAGGAAGTGGCGCGGGTGCGGCGGCAGCGCGGTCCCGACGGCGGGGGTGGGGCACCGGCGGCGGGTTCGTCGCTACCCTCCGAGCCGAGCATCGAGGAGCAGATCCTGCTGCTGCGCATGCACACCCCCGAGCAGTTGCCGGCGTGGATCACCCCGGGACTCTTCGCCTCCGAACTCCACGGAAGGATCTTCGGCCTCCTGGCCGACGGCACGCCACTGGTGCAGTTGACCGAGGTCGCCGAGGGTGAGGCCGCCACGGCGCTGGCGCGGCTCTCGGTGCGAGAAGCACCCGAGCATGCCGAGCAGGTGATCGGCCGCTTCGTCTTCAACGTCGCCTCACGCTGGATCACCGAGGTCACACGGACGGCCCGGACGACCGGCGACGCGGGTCTCGGGCGCCGCTTGGCGGAGGTGCAGCTCGCCTGCGCCGAGATGCGAACCCAGAACTGGTCCCTCGAAGTTGCCGAGCGGCTGGTTCTGCAGCTCGCCGAGGAGTCGCCCGCCGGCGAGGATCCGCGGCGATGACCGAGGGCTTCACCACCTACCTCAGCGGCATCGGCCGCATGGCGCAGTTGAGCGCCGAGGAGGAGTGCGCCCTGGGCCGCAAGGTGCAGGACGGGCTGGCGGCGCAGGCGATCCTGGACGGCGATGGGGGCGATGAGCCGGAGGTGGGGTGCCGCAATGATCTCCGGCGGCGGGTGCGCGAGGGCGAGGCGGCACGGCGCCGGCTGACCGAGGCGAACCTGCGCCTCGTCGTCTACCTCGCCAGGGGCTACCAGGGGCGAGGAGTCCCGTTCGCCGACCTGGTGCAGGAGGGCAACGTGGGGCTCATGGCGGCGGTCACCAGATTCCGCCCGGAAAAGGGCTGGCGATTCTCGACCTACGCGGGATCCTGGATTCGCAGCGCCATGCTCGGTGCCATCAAGAACCAGGCGGCGGTGGTGCGCATGCCGTCCCACCTGGCGGCCGCGGCGACGCAGATCTACCGCGCCGAGCAGGCGTTCGAGCAGGAGAATCATCGGGCGCCCACGCTGGCCGAACTGGCGCGCTACTGCGACATCTCCGAGGATCAGGTGGCACAGGTGCGCGAGTTGCGCGCCTCGCCCGTCTCGCTGTCCTCGCCGGTCGGCGAGGACACGTCGCTGGCGGAGTTGCTCACCGACGGCCCGGACTCCGGTCCCGACGACGTGGTCATCGGGCGACTGCACAGTGCTGCGGTGCGCGAGGCGGCCGAGGAGGCGCTCGCCGCGGTGGACGATGAACGGGTGCGGCGGCTCTTGCGCCTGCGCTTCGGGCTCGTCGATGGTCGCATCAGAACGCTGGCCGAACTGAGCAGCCAGTTCGGTGTCACGAAGGAGCGCCTCCGCCTGATCGAATCGCGCACGCTTGCCCGGCTGCGGCGCAGCGGTCTGGGGGACGAACTCCGGGAACTCATGCGAGAATCCTGAGTTGTCCCGCTGGTATCGTGGGAACCCGATCCGGGGTAGCTCAGTTGGCAGAGCGCCGGCCTGTTAAGCCGTTTGTCGTGGGTTCGAGCCCCACCCCCGGAGCTTGCGAGGCCGCCGTCACAGCACCACCGTGACAGCGCCGCGACGACGGTAGGGCGTGCTGCGACCGGGGGGCTAGGTTGTCGCCGGGCTCGTAGCTCAGTGGTCAGAGCAGACGACTCATAATCGTTTGGTCGTGGGTTCGATCCCCACCGAGCCCACGCCCCGAGGTACCGATCCGGGCCTCCGCAACCGCGCCGCGGCGGGTCACTCGCCCAACCAGGCGGGCGCCCGATCATGGAGATAGCGGGTGACGGTCCCGATCAGGCCGAACATCTCGTCGAGGAAGTCGTGCTCGCCGACCAGATGAGCCAGCGGTACTGCCCGCTCCGATTCCACGTGCACCGACCTGGCGACGTCGTCGGTGACAGTGGCGATGGTGTCCGCCGCCCAGACGTGCAGGGGAAGTGCCGTGCCGCCGATGGCGGAGAGTTCGGTGGCCAACTCCAGCAGGTTTGGGCTGTTGGGTAGCGGCGGCAGCCGGCAGTGGAGGCGCAGCAGGTGATCGAAGCCTTCCTCGGGCCACTCGGCGTCCTCGGGCAGTTTGTTCACCTCGTCCTCGAAGGCGATCTGCACCCGCGGGTCCAGGTCGGCGACGATGTGCAACTCCAGGGGCCCATCGCAGTCGTAGTCCGGGTGGAGGTGGATCTCCCACCACTGGCGACCGGTGGTTATGTCGATGCAGTGGTGATCCTCGTGGTAGTGGAACCCCCCGTCGGCCGCATGGAACTTGAGGTCGGTGACGAAACCGGGAAAGTCGACGACGGACAATTTACGGCTCCTCGGCGTGTGGACTCGCTGGCACTGGGGCGGGACCACCCTACCTGTCGGTGCTGGGTGCCCGAGTGCCCGGAGGCGGCCTAGCGTGGCAGCCATCGCGCCGGAGGACCTGCTATCGCTGTTCGGGGAGACCGCCCGCGCCGTGAGCGATGCCTTGGCGTCGTTGGCGGACTGGGGACCGGCAGGAACCCGGCCCGGCCAGCACCGCTCGGACATCCGCGCCGACGAGGTGGCGACCCGCGCGCTGCTGGAGGCCGGAGTCGGGGTCTGCAGCGAGGAGTCCGGGCTGCAGAGCACCGATCGCCCCGTGATCGTGGTGCTCGACCCCCTCGACGGATCCACCAACGCGGCGCAGGGCATCCCCTGGTACGCCACGAGCTTCTGCGCGGTGGACGACCGGGGGGCCCTTGCTGCGCTGGTGGTGAACCTCGCCTCCGGTGAGCGTTATAGCGCGATCCGCGGCGGCGGGGCCCACCGGGACGGCCGGCCGGTCCGGCCCTCGTCGGTCGGCAGTCTGTCCGAGGCGATCATCGGCCTCTCCGGCTACCCGTCCCGGCACCTGCGCTGGCGCCAGTACCGGGCACTCGGCGCGGCCGCGTTGGATCTGTGCGCGGTGGCTGACGGTCGCCTCGACGGTTTCGTGGACTGTCACTCGCACGGACCCTGGGATTACCTCGGAGCGATGCTGGTGTGCCGGGAGGCAGGTGCACAGGTCGTCGACGCCACCAGCAGAGAACTCACGACGACCGACGCGACGGCTCGCCGGAGGTTGCTGGCGGCGGCCACCGGGAGCCTGCTGGCCGATTTGCGCGAGGCGTGCGATGGATAGTCTGCGGTTCCGGGCGCTTAGCTCAGTTGGTCCAGAGCACTTCCCTTACAAGGAAGAGGTCGGCGGTTCGAGTCCGCCAGCGCCCACCGAATGCCCTGTGAGCGGGCTAGTGGTGGAGGGTGCGGGTCTGGGACTGTTGGAGCAGCCGGGATCAGCGAGATTCTCTCCAGACCCGCCATCCCCTCCGAAGGACGACTTGGTCGCGACGCCTAGTGTATACCTCTCGCGGTCCTTCCGGCCAATCGGCACGCCATGTGGCTCCGCCCCCTCTCCGTCGGTTCACCTGCTGTGGCCGATGTCACAGCCTCGGCGGCGAGGGCGCGGCGCGGGCTCGTTAGCCTGCCCGTCACAATTCGCCGTGCCAGCGGCACAGCTATTCACCCCCGGCACAGTCTGCCGCGCGGGTGAATGGACGCCCCGTCGAAGTCCCCCCCTCGGCGGGGCGTCGTCTCTTCGGGGCCGGGGTTCGGCCAGGGTGCTGTTGAGCGCCACCGCCGGTCTCGCTTAGGGTCGCGGGCGGCAATGGCAAGGCACAGGCGAGAACCGAGCGGCGAGACGTGAACCCTCTGGAACGCCTCCTGGAACTCCAAGCACACGACACCCGGATCGCGCAACTCGAGCATCGCCACGCGCAACTGCCCGAGCGGGCCGAGTTGCGGGAACTCGAGAGCCAGAGCCAGGAGCTCGCCGAGCGCATCGAGGTGGCCGGGCAGCAGCACGCGGAGTTGGAGCGGCTCCAACGACGCTACGACGACGATCTGGCAATGGTTCTGGCCAAGCGGGACCGCGAGAGAAACCTGCTCTACTCCGGCGAGGTCACCGCAATCCGCGAGTTGCAGGGTCTCGAGGAAGAGGTGGCCGCCCTCGGCAGGCGTCAGCGCGTGGTCGAGGACAAGTTGCTGGAGGTCATGGAGGACCTGGAGGCCGCGGCCACCGAACTGGCGACGCTGAGCCAGACGCACCAGGCGCTGGGGGCGAGGATGGATTCGGTCAACGTGCGACTCAGCGCCGCGGCTGCCGAGATCGACGCCGAACTCGATCAGGTGCGCCTCGCCCGCGCCGATGTCGGCAAGGACGTGGATTCGGGCCTGCTCGAGCTCTACGAGCGTCTCCGCACCCAGATCGGCGGCGTGGCCGTGGCACGTCTCGAGGCGACGAGCTGCATGGGTTGCTATCTGACGCTGCCTCTCATGGAGGTGGATCGGCTGAAGAGGCTTCCCGAGATGGGGGATGCCCCCCCAGGAGAGGACGACAAGGGGACGGCCACCTGCCCCTCCTGCGGGCGCATCCTGGTCATCTGAGTCGGTGCTGCTCTGGTTCGCCGGGCTGGCCGCCCCGGCTGTTGCGGCGGTGTTCTCGAGCCGCGGGCTGGACTATCGCTTCGTGCTGGCGGGCGCCGTGGCGCCCTCCCTGGCGCTCGCCGTCGAGGCGCTGTGGATCATGGACTCGCTGCTGTTGCCGATCGCGGTGATGACGGCGGTCATGCTCGGAGGGTGGGGCAGGCGTCTGGTGCAGCGCCGCTGGCTGGGTGTGCCGATCGGGCTCTTCTGCCATCTCGTGCTGGACGGCGCCTGGCTGCACACCGAAACGTTCTGGTGGCCGCTGGGCGCCGGTGAGGTGGCCGGGAGGGGTCTGCGGCCGATCTGGTTGCTGATCCTCATGGAACTGATCGGTGCGGCGGCGTTGTGGTGGTCGTGGCGGCGCTTCGGGTTGACCGATCCGGCGCGCCGGCGGGATTTCCTGCGCGCCGGGAGGCTGGCGGTCGCGCCACGCGCGCCGCGGGACCGGTGACGGCGAGCCGGCCTGTAGGCGGGGTTCTGTCCAGGCCCGAGGGCCCTGGGTGACCATCCATCTCAGCGGCCTACCCGGGGGCTGCGCTCCAATGAGCGCCGGCGGGCCGCCGCCCCCTGCTTGACCTTGCTCCCGGTGGGGTTTGCCGAGCTGCCCCGGTCGCCCGGGACACTGGTGCGCTCTTACCGCACCGTTTCACCCTTGCCCGGCCCGGAGTCCGGGCTGTGGCACTTTCCTGCGAGTCGCCTCGACTGGCCGTTAGCCAGCACCGTTGCCCTGCGGAGCCCCGACCTTCCTCGACGCCGCCGCCGTTGCCGGCGTGGCGCCGCGGTCACCCAGCCGGCTCGCCGCTGCTGACAGTCTGCCAGAGTCGCCGGGCCATCGGCACCTTGCGAGTGGGGAGACCGCCGGCCCGGCGCGGCTCGGGCGCTCAGAAGGAGACGGCGCTGAGATCGGGATGCCAGCGGGCGGCTCGCCGCTTGGCCTCCTGCCAGGCGGCCCGGTCCGCCTGCCGGCGCGGCTCGATGGTCCGCGCCGGCGCTCGCAGCGAGGCCACCTCGTCCCAGCCATCCCAGGCTCCAATGCCCAGGCCCGCCAGGTAGCCGGCGCCCAGAGCCGTGCACTCCACCTCGGGGGCGACGCGCACGGGGCGTCCCGAGGCATCTGCGAGTGCCTGCAGGAACGTGCCGTTGGCGCTCATGCCCCCGTCCACAACCACCTCGAGGAGCTCCAGGCCGCTGTCGGCGCGAGCCGCCTCGAGCAGGTCGACCCCGCGGTGCGCCACGCCCTCCAGCACGGCGCGCACGAGGTGGGAGGCACCGGCCGCGGTGGTCAGGCCGGTGAATGCGCTGCGAGCCCCGAAGTCCCAGTCGGGCGTGCCGAGTCCCATCTGAGCGGGGACGAAGCGCACGCCGGCGCTGTCGAGGGAGCCGGCGGCGACGGCGTCGGACTCGCCGGGATCCTCGAGCAGGCCCAACTCGCAGAGCCAGGCGACGCAGCTGCCGGCGCTGAGCATCATGGCTTCGATGCCCCACACGACCTGTCCCTGTTGCTGCCAGGCGACGATCGGGAAGGTGCCGCTGGGGCCGCGGATCTCCGCAGGGGGGTCACCGGGTCCGAGGCAGGCGTCCAGTGTGGCTCCGGTTCCGAAGGTGATCTTCACGTCGCCGCGCCGCACGCAGCCGGCTCCCACGAGCGCCGCCTGCTGGTCGCCGGCCACCCCGGTGATCAACGGGCTCCCCGGGAGCGCCGTGGCCTCGACCAGCTGCCCGCTGCTGTCGACGATGCGGGGCAGGCCGGCGTCGGGGATGCCGAGCCTCTCGGCGACGGCAGGGTCCCACTCCACGCGGTCCTCATGGCACAGGCCGGTGATCGCCGCGTTGGTGGCGTCGGTGAGGTGCTGCGTCCCGCCGGTGAGGTTCCAGACGAGCCACGAGTCCAGCGTGCCGACGCAGAGTCGCTCGAGTGGTGCGCCGGCCGCGCCGATCAGATGGGCGGCTTTGGTGGCGGGCTGGTTGGGGGCCAGGCGCAGCCCCTCGCTCTGCAGGCTGAGACAGTCGAGCGCGGTGCGGAGATCCTGCCACCCGAGCCCGGGACCGGCCGGCTCGCCGCTGAGGCGATCCCACACCACAGTCGAGGCGCGCTGGTTGGCGATGCCGACCGCGTCCACCTCTCCCGCAGCGGCCAGTGTCGCCGTGGCGGCCTGCATGGCGGCATCGGCCAGGGCGACCGGGTCGAACTCCAGGAGCCCCGGCCCGGGTGAGTGCCGGGGGGTCGGCAGGCGGCAGTTGTGGCGGAGGTGGCCGGAGGGGTCAACGACCGCCGTTCGCACGCTCGTGCTCCCGATGTCGATCACCAGGATCCTCGCGGAGCCGGATGCGGCACGGCCGGGCACGGTTGGCATGCTAGAGGTAGGTTCCCGCCGGGTCAGGTGGAGGCCCGAACGCATCACTGCGGGTTTGGACCGACCGAGAACTCCCAAGAACCGAGGAAACAGCATGTCCACCCATCCCGACACCCCGAGCTCCGACAGCCATGTGGACTTCGCCGAGCTGTTCAGGACGCTGGTGGCGGGCGAGCACCTGTCGGGAGCCCAGGCCCGGGCCGCGGCCGACGCCATGCTGACCGGCCGCGCCTCCGAGGCCCAGATGGCGGGGCTGCTGATCGGCCTACGCACCAAGGGCGAGACGGCTGCCGAGTTGGCGGGGCTACTCGAGGGGTTGCGGGCAGCGGCGCTGGAAGTCGGCGTGGACGCCGAGGCGATGGGACTGATCGACACCGCCGGCACCGGCGGCGACGGCAGCGGCTCGCTGAACATCTCCACCATGGCGGCCCTCGTGGCCGCCGGCGCCGGTGCCCGCGTCTGCAAGCACGGCAACCGTGCGGTGTCGTCGGCCTGCGGCTCCGCCGACCTCCTGGAGGCCCTGGGTGTGGTGGTGGACCTGGGGCCGGAAGACGTTGCCGCCAGCCTCGAGCACGCCGGCATCGCCTTCTGCCTGGCGCCTCTGTTCCATCCGGCATTGCGCCACGCCGGCCCCACGCGGCGCAGCCTGGGTGTACCCACGGCGTTCAACTACCTCGGTCCGATGGCGAATCCCGCCGGCGTGCGGCGCCAGGTGATCGGCGTGAACGATCCCGCCATGGCCGAGCGGATGGCGGAGGTGCTGGCCGTTACCGGCACGCAACGGGCCATGGTGGTGCACGGCTATCCCCGCCTCGACGAGCTCTCCACGATCGGGCCGACGAGGGTGATCGAGCTGCGTGGGGGCCGGATCGAGCGCTACACCGTGACGCCGGAGGAGTTGGGTCTGGCCACTGTCGGGCTGGCCGATCTCGCCGGCGCGGACTTGGCCGCGGGGGTGGCGGCGACTCAGGCGCTGCTGGCGGGCGAAGCCGTGCCATGGCGAGACATCGTGTGCTTGAACGCCGCCGCAGGGCTCGTCGTGGGTGATCTGGCCGCCGACCTCCCCGGGGGGCTGCGTCTGGCGGCGGAGGCACTCGACAGCGGAGCGGCGGCGGCCAAGCTGTCCCGTTGGGTGGAGGTGTCGCGCCGTCTCGCCGACGGCGGCTGATTCCCGGGCTGACTCGTCGACGAGGCGCGCTGCGCCGCTTCGGTTCTCCGCGGCGGAAGCATTCGTCGGCATCGGCACTGCCGGCGGATCGCGGCCGGGCGAGGGGGTCGAGGGCCGGGCAGAGCGTCGGGCGAGGCCCACGTAGGTCTGCGGTTCCGGAGAATGAGCGCTCTCGCAGCCCGAACTAAGGTGGCCGGGTGACCGGTCCTCAGGAACCGTGTCGGTTCCGTTGCCGCCGGCGCTCGCGGGCGGGCATCTACCGATGAGCGGCGCCGGGGCCCGGAGTTACGACGTCGTCGTCGTCGGCGCGGGTCCGGTCGGAAGCCTCTGCGCGCTCGCTCAGGCGCGTCGAGGCGCCTCGGTGGCTCTGCTCGAGGCGAACCCCAATGTCTCCAAACGACTCGCCGGCGAGTGGCTCCATCCCCCCGCTCTGCGCACACTCCGAGACTTCGGGATCGAGCTCGATACGCAGCCGCGGAGCTCCGACGGCAAGGGATTTGCGGTGTTTCCCGAAGACCGGTCGGAGCCGATCGTGCTTCCGTACCCGGACGGATCTCTCGGCTTGGTATGCGAACACGAGGCACTGGTCTCGCACCTGCGTGAAGCCGTCGAGGAGGAGCCGGGTGTCGACTTCGTGCTGCATGCGCGTGTGCGGGCCGTCGAAGACCATCGTGTCACGTTCACCCGTCACGGCGCCGATGAATCCCTTGAGGCCGCGCTGATCGTCGGTGCGGATGGCCGCGCCTCGACCGTGCGTCGCTCATTGGGCCTGTGGACGAGTCCGAGGAACTGCTCGCGGATGATGGGGATCGCACTGAGAGGGGTGACGTTGCCACTGGAGGGCTATGGGCATGTCGTCTGCGGCGGGCCGGGTCCGATTCTCATCTATCGCCTGGGAGACGATTCGGTTCGGGTAATCGTCGACGTCCCATTGGGGTACTCACCGCGGGACCTGGTTGCCTTGCTGTCGGACTCGTACGCCGGCTGGATGCCGGCAACACTCAGGCCTGCGTTCGTCGAGGCCCTGCGGGCACGGAGATTCCTCGCGGCGGCCAATGCGCTGAGGCCGCGCGCCACCTACGGGAGCCCACGGCGGGTGCTCATCGGGGATGCGGCCGGGCATTACCACCCGCTTACGGCGGTGGGAATGACCCTCGGCTTCGGTGATGCGCTCGCACTGGCCGAAGGACGGGACTTTCGCGACTTCACCAATCGGCGACTCCGGGCGACCCGCGCACCGGAACTCCTCGCCATGGGGCTGTACGAGGTCTTCGCGGATCATCGGGTCGAGAGCGTGGCGCTCAGGCACGCGGTCTACCGGCGCTGGCGGGAGAGTCGAGCGGTCCGCGACCGGACCATCGGCTTGCTCGCCTGTGAGAACACATCCATTGCCAGTTTGAGTCTGGCGTGTGGGGCGATGGCGACCCGGGCGATGGTCAGCGAGCTTCCGAGATCCTGCGACCGGATCGCCTGGCGTCGGGCCCGCGACATCGTGCGGGCGCTGTCGGTGCGCGTCGGGTGGGTTCTCCGCGGGGTGCGGCAGTTGCGCAGAGCGCGCAACGCCGGTGGACAGAAGGATCAACGAGCTCGGGATTCCTTGGCTCGCGGGTTCCTGATGTCCATGCCCTCGCGAGCGGGGGAGCTCCGGCCCAGCCGCCCGGAGGAGGTCGCGTCACCCGATGCCGGCAAGGCGCTGAAGAACGCAAGCGCGCGGTTGGTGAGTCTCCAGGGTGCCGACGGTGCCTGGGAAAGCGAGATGGCGTGGTGTCCCATGCTCACGGCGCAGTACGTGCTGCTGCACCACGTTCTGGGACGGCCGTTGGACCCTGACCGGCGCCGGCTCGTGCTGCGCTACTTCGAGCGATCCCGCCTCGAAGACGGTTCGTGGGGTTTGCACGAGCACTCATCGCCCCACCTGTTCGTCACCACCCTGGTCTATGTCGCGGCGCGATTGCTCGGCGTCGAGCCGGATGACCCATCGATCGAACCGGCCCGGCGATTCCTGCAGGCAGAAGGGGTTCTGAGCATCCCGACTTGGGGGAAGTTCTGGCTGGCGCTCGTCGGCCTCTACGACTGGCGAGGCGTCAACGCCGTTCTGCCGGAACTGTGGAGCCTGCCACGCTGGATGGCGTTACACCCTTCGAAGTGGTACTGCCACACTCGGCTCATCTACATGGCGATGGCGGCCATCTACCCGCTCCGGTTCCGCGCGCCCGTCACGCCCGCGATCGCCGCCATACAGGAGGAGTTGTTTCCTCAGGGTTTCGACAACGTGGATTTCAAGGCGGGCCGCAATCGCCTGCGGGACGGCGACCTCTTCGCCCGACCCAGTGTGTGGCTCCGAACCGGCCTCGGGCTTGCGCTGTGGTACGAACGGTTCCACACCGAGGGTCGGCGGGCCCGATGTACCGAGTCGATCGTCCGGCACATCAGGTGGGAATTGCAGACGACCACCCATCGGAGCATCTCTCCGGTGAGTGGCTTCCTCAACATTCTCGCCCTGTGGCTGCGCGACCCGAATGACACCGACTGCCAGCAGGCTCTGGCGCGACTCGACGGCTGGATCTGGGAGGACGAGGAGGGCGGGACGCGCGTCAGCGGAGCCAGAACCGCCTCGTGGGATACCGGGTTCTCCCTGCAGGCGCTGGCGACCGTGCCGGACTTCGACGGCGTCGGGAGCGCACGGCGGCGCGGGTTCGACTTCCTGGGGCGGCAACAGATCGATACCAGCTTCGAAGGATTCGACGAGGCCTACCGGACCGACCCCAAGGGCGGCTGGTGTCTCGCCGGGAGTTGGCATGGCTGGCCGGTGACCGACTGCACCGCGGAGGCGGTGCTCGGGATGTTCGCTGCCGACTGCGGCGCCGCGAGCACGACAATGCTCGGCGATGCGGTTCGCTTCATGCTGCGTGGTCAGAACCGCGACGGCGGGTTCGGCAGCTATGAGGCGCGGCGCTCTGCGGTCGGCCTCGAATGGCTGAACCCGGCCGAGATGTTTGGTGAGTCGATGACCGAGCGGTCCTATGTCGAGTGCACCTCGTCGTGCCTCGCCGCGTTGACCGCTTGCAGGGAGCACTTCGGGGAGGTCGCGAATCCGGAGGTCACGACCGCGGTCTCACGGGGCGAGGTTTGGCTCCGCCGGAGCCAGGAAAGCGATGGGTCGTGGCGCGGCGTCTGGGGGGTTCAGTTCATCTACGGCACCTTCTTCGGGGTCAGAGGTCTGCTTGCCGCCGGAGCCCGCCCCGGTGATCCGGCGCTGCGCCGGGCATGCCGGTGGCTGGTGGATCGCCAGCGGCCCGACGGGGGATGGGGCGAGCACCACAACGGCTGCCTGGCCGGTCGATACGTGGCGCATACCGAGAGTCAGGTCATCCAGACCGCGTGGGCGATGCTCGCTCTTCTCGAGGCCGACGATTCGAATTGGACGGCGATTTCCCAGGGTGCCCGGTTCCTGCTGGACACCCAGGAGACCGATGGGGGATGGCCCCGCCAGGACGGGTCCGGAGTGTTCTTCCGCACGGCGATTCTGGACTACGGCCTGTACCGGCAGTACTTCCCCCTCCACGCCCTCGGCCTCTACGAGCAGCGGCGCCGGGCCCGGCTGGATCTGGCACCCGCCACGGAGGTCTCCGGGTAGCGGTAAGGGCCATCGAGGTCTCGGTGAGGCCTACGCTCAAGGGGTGACAGCGGTAGGTATCGCGGGGTACGACGGCGCGGTGCGGCTCGCACCGGCGTGCGCCGTGCACCGCCCGAGCGGGGAGGAACCGGCGGGGGACATGCCGTCGGTGGGTCTGCAACGTGAGGTTCTGGAAGCGGGGCAGCGAGCCGGACTGACCGCCGTGGGTGTGGCGCCGGTGGAGGTCTTCGAGAGCACGCGGCGCATTCTCCACCGCCGCAAGGCACAGGGTCACCACGGCGGCATGCAGTTCACCTACCGCAACCCGGAGCGCTCCACCGACCCCGCACGGATCCTTCCGGGGGCGGCCGCCCTGGTGGTGGGGGCGCTGAATTACGCCCGTGCCGCGGCCCCGGAGCCCGTCCCGGGTCGTCCGACGGCGAGGGTTGCCCGCTACGCCAGCGATGACGTCTACGGCGCGCTGCGGTCCGCCCTCGGGGTCGTGGTGCGGGTGTTGACCGATCACGGGCACCGGGCCGTCGTGGTGGCCGACGACAACGCCCTGGTCGACCGGGAGGCTGCGCGCAGAGCCGGTCTGGGCCACTACGGCAAGAACAGCAATCTGCTGCTGGAGAACTCCGGAAGTTGGGTCGTGCTGGGATCGGTGGTCACCGATGCGGCACTGCCGCCCACCGGCGAGCGGGTGCCCGACGGTTGTGGTCCCTGCCGCCGCTGCCTGGACGGCTGCCCGACAGGCGCGATCGTGGCTCCAGGAGTCGTCGATGCCCGCCGCTGCCTTGCGTGGTTGCTGCAGGCCACCGGCGACTTCCCGACGGAGTTCCGGGAGGCACTCGGGGACCGGTTGTACGGCTGTGACGACTGCCAGGAGGTTTGCCCGCCCAACCGGCGCATGGCACAGGCGGCGGACCCCGGTGAGCAGGCCTCGGTGGATGTGCTGGACCTTCTGAGCGCCGGCGACGAGGAACTCATGGAGCGTCACGGGCGCTGGTACATCCCGGCCCGCGACCCTCGCTATCTTCGGCGCAACGCCCTCGTCGTGCTCGGTAACACCGCCGATGGCGGCGATGTCGAGGTCGTCGGGACGCTGCGACGCTACCAGCGGCATCCCGACCGGATGCTGGCTCGCCACGCGGCCTGGGCGGCGAGGCGCCTGGGGCTGGAACCGGAGTCTGTGCCCGCACCCACCGCCGGCCTGGGAGGCGGCCACGGGGATGGCACGGCGGACGGCTCGTGAGCTCGCCGCCCGCATCAGCCGGCGGTGAGCCTCGCCCTCGCCGCCACTTGCTGGTCACCAACGACTACCCGCCGAAGGTCGGTGGGATCCAGAACTACCTCTGGGAACTCTGGCGGCGGCTGCCCCCCGATCTGTTCTGTGTCCTGACCCGCCCGCACCCCGATGCCGCCGCCTTCGACGCCGGGGAGGCGTACCCCATCGTGCGCAGTGCGGCCTCCTTCCTGCTGCCCACGCCGTTGGTGCTGGCGGAGATCCGCGACCTGCTGGACTCCACCGGCGCCGAGTTGGTCGTATTCGATCCGGCCGTCCCCGTGGGGGTCCTGGGGCCGCGCCTGGGCGTGCCCTACGGGGTCGTGCTGCACGGCGCCGAGGTGACGGTGCCGGCGCGCCTGCCGCTCGCCGCGGGAGCCCTCCGGCGAACCCTCGCGAGTGCCCAGGTGGTGATCTCCGCCAGCCGCTACGCGGCCGGCGAGGCGCGGCGGCTGTGTCCCGACATGGCGGCGGATCACTACGTGCCGCCGGGCGTCGACGTCGGGCGCTTCGTACCGCTGTCCGGCGAACATCGGCGGGAAGCGCGCCGCCGCCTCGGTGTGGGTGACGGCGAGACCCTCGTGCTCTGTGTCAGCCGGCTGGTGCCCCGCAAGGGTATGGACAGGCTGATCGAGGCGGTGGCCCGCCTGGCACCCGGCCGGCCGGACCTACGCCTGTGCATCGCCGGAGCGGGAAGGGACAGCGGGAGACTGGAGCGGCTCGTGCGCCGCGCCGACGCGCCGGCGCGCTTGGTGGGGCGGGTCGCCGAGAGGGAGTTGGCCGATCTGTACGGCGCAGCCGACCTGTTCGCCATGCTGTGTCGCAGGCGCTGGGGCGGCCTCGAGCAGGAGGGATTCGGGATCGTCTTCCTGGAGGCGGCGGCCGCCGGGGTGGCGCAGGTGGCCGGCGATAGCGGGGGAGCAGCTGAAGCCGTCGAGCACGGCACCAGCGGGCTGGTGGTCACCGATCCCACCGTGGCCGACACCCTGGCGACCCTGCTCGACGATCCTGTGGGTCGGCGCCGCATGGGCGCCGCGGCGCGCCGGCGCGCCGCGGCACAGTTCAGCTACGACCGCCTGGCGGGGGACCGGTGCCGCGCCCTGTGCTGAATTCCCCGGCGCCGGCTTCCGGCGGCGCCCCGCCGTGGCAGTGGCTGCTCGTGGCCTCCCGCGCCGGCACAGCGGTGCTGTGCGTCGCGATCGTGCTGGGTGCGGTGTGGCCCGATCAAGCCGGCGGGGCCGCCCAGGTGGTGGCGCTGGTGCTGTTCGGCGCCGGGAGTCTCGCCTTCGGGCGGGCCTACGCCACCGCCGTGCGCCGGAGCCGCGCCGAGCAGGTGTCGACGATGGCAGCCTTCGGCGGAATGCCCGGAGCGCCCCGGTCGGTGCGCGTCGAATTGCGGCTCGCCGCCGGGTTGCAGTTCGCCGCCGGACTCACCGGCGCGGCGGTTCGCCCCTTTGGCCCGCTCGCATTCGGTATTCTTGCGGGTGTGTACGGCTTGGGCGCAATAGCTCTGTGGGGTGCCAACCACGGCGAGTTCCCCAGCCGTTCCCCGCACAGCCAGCGGAGGCGAGATGGTTGAGTTCTCGACCCGGCGGATGCTGGTGAACGCCTCGCCGTCGGACTGCTTCGACGTCGTTGTGGACTTCGAGCAGTACCCGCAGTGGGCGCCGGACATCAAGGAGGCCCGCGTCCTGCGGCGGGACAACAGCGGCGCGGGGGGTCTCGTGGCATTCCGGGCGGCGGCGATGGGCCGCAGCGTGACCTACACACTCAAGTACTTCTACGGCTCCAACCCGTTGCGGGTGGCGTGGCGGCTTGTGGAGGGTGACCAGGTTCGCCACCTGGACGGCGAGTACGAGTTGGCGCCGTCGGCCGACGACGAGGGCAAGACTCTCATCACCTACTCGCTCGCGGCCGAACTGGCGGTGGCCGTGCCCGGGTTCGTCAAGCGCCGGGCGGAGTCGCGCATCATGCAGGCGGCGCTGGACCAGTTGCGGCGCCGCATCGAGTCGGTCAGCGCGGAGCAGGCGAAGCGCCGCGGGTGAAACCCGCGGCAAGTGACGACCAGCCCGGGCACCCTTGTGCATCGGGTTGAACCCGCGGCTGCCAGTGGGGGTGTCGTGATGGCCGGTCGCCTGGCGGGCCTCGACATCGGCGGGACCAACATCCGGGCCGAGGCGCTCGGTCCGGGCGCCGCCGAGAGGCTCGGCGCCCGCCGCAGCGACCGCCCCGACAGCATGGCCGGCATCGTCGAGGCGATCTGCCAGATGGTGCGCGGGATGGAGGAGGCGTTGGCCGAGCCGGTCGCCGCACTCGGGGTGGGATGCGCCGGGCTCGTGGACCGGTCGGGTGTGGTCGTCACATCGCCGAACATTCCCGCCATTGCCGACTTCCCGCTTCACTCGATGCTGACCGAGCGCCTGCAGCGTCCAGTGGTCGTGGAGAACGACGCCACAGCGGCTCTGCGAGGTGAGATGGAGGGTGGGGCCGCGGCCGGTGTCGCCGATGGGCTGCTGGTCACCTTCGGGACGGGGATCGGAGCGGCGCTGCTGCTCGACGGCAAGATCCGGCGCGGCGCGCACGGCCTGGCCGGCGAGGCGGGGCACATGATCGTGGCCCCTGACGGGCCGGAGTGCCTGTGTGGCCGCCGGGGCTGCTGGGAGCAGTTGGCCTCCGGAGAGGCGCTCGGGAGAGCCGCTCGGGAGGCCGCCGGCGCCGGGAAGGCGCCGGCGCTGAGGGACCGGGCGGCGGGTCGCATCGAAACGCTCCGGGGTGAGCACGTGGGGGAGTTGGCGACCGCCGGCGACCCCGTGGCGCGCCGGCTGCTGCGCGAGTTCTCCTCCTGGGTGGCGCTGGGGCTCAACAACCTGATCCTGGTGCTGTCGCCGGAGGTGATCGTGCTCGGCGGTGGATTGTCCGAACTGGGCGAGGTGTTCCTGGCGCCGGTGCGCGACGCACTGTCGGAGATCTTCGTGGAGCAGGACAGGAGACCTTCCGTCGAGGTGCGCCAGGCTCGCCACGGCGACCGGGCGGGGGTCATCGGTGCGGCCCACCTGGCACGGGACACCTTCGGCGGGCCGGAACTGCACGGAGCAAGCGGGCGCGTTCGCTAGCCTCGGAACCGATGGAATTCCGCCGGATTACCAATCTCCCACCGTACGTGTTCTCGGTGATCGACCGCCTCAAGGTGGAGGGCCGTCGCCGCGGCGAGGACATCATCGACCTGGGTTTCGGCAACCCCGACATCCCGTCGCCCGACATTGCCGTGGCGAAGCTGGCCGAAGCCGCCCGCAACCCTCGCAACCACCGCTACTCGCTCAGCCGAGGGATTCCCAAGCTCCGGAGCGCCGTGGCGGACCTGTATCTCCGCCGGTTCGGCGTCGAGCTCGACCCCGAGACGCAGGTCATCAACACCATCGGCGCCAAGGAGGGTCTCTCGCACCTGATGTGGGTGGTATTGCAGCCGGGCGACGCCGTGCTGGTGCCGGCGCCCTCGTACCCGATCCACCTCTACGCGCCCCTCTTCGCCGGTGCGGAGATTCGCAACATCCCCCTCTCGGTGGGCGACGATCTCGACGAGGTGCTCCGGCAGCGATGGGAGTACTCGTGGCCCAAGCCGCGGGTCATCCTGCTCTCGTTCCCACATAATCCGACGACCACCTGCGTGGATCTGGACTTCATGCAGCGGGTCGTGGACTTCGCCCGCCAGCACGACGTCCTGGTGGTCCACGACTTCGCCTACGCCGACATCGCCTTCGACGGCTACCGGCCTCCGTCGATCCTGGAGGCCGACGGCGCCACCGACGTGGCCGTGGAGTTCTACTCGCTCACCAAGTCCTTCTCGATGGCCGGCTGGCGGGTGGCCTTCATGGCGGGTAACGCCGAGGCGGTGGCTGCACTCGCCAAGCTCAAGTCATATCTGGACTACGGCACGTTCCAGCCCGTCCAGATCGCCGCCACTGTGACCCTCAACGAGGCGGCCGACTACCCGAAGCTGGTCAGCGACACCTACCAGAGTCGCCGCGACAGCCTTTGCGAGGGTCTGGCGCGCATCGGCTGGCAGGTGGATCCACCAAAGGGAACGATGTTTGTCTGGGCGCCGATCCCGGAGGCGTATCGCCACATGGACTCGGTCGGCTTCGCCTCCTTCCTCGTCACCGAGGCGAACGTGGCCACCTCGCCCGGCGGCGGATTCGGTCCCGGCGGTGAGGGCTACGTGCGCTTCGCACTCATCGAGAACGAGCAGCGCATCGGCCAGGCGGTGCGGAACCTGCGCAAGGCCCTGCCCGCGCTCGGCTGAGTTTCCGTGCGGCTCGGCATCCTGACCGGTGGTGGCGACTGTCCGGGGTTGAACGCCGTGATCCGGGCCGTGGTGCTGCACGGCGCCCGGCGCTACCGAGACGAGGTGCTGGGTTTCCGGGACGGATGGCGGGGAGTCGTCGAGGACGAGGCGGTTCCGGTCACTCCCGAGCGCGCCGCCCGGATCCTGTCCCGCGGCGGCACCATCCTCGGCACGTCGCGGATCCAGCCGTACATGACCGACGACGGACCCGACAGGGTCGTCGAGGTGCTGGCGCGCCGCGCCGTGGCGGCGCTGATCGTCGTCGGCGGTGAGGGGACTCTGAGCGTGGCGCACCGGCTGCACCGCGATCACGGCGTGGCTCTCGTGGGCGTGCCCAAGACCATCGACAACGACGTGGGGGGCACCCAGTTGACGTTCGGCTTCGAGACAGCAGTGCAGACCGCCACCGACGCCATCGATCGGTTGCACACGACCGCCGAGTCGCACAATCGAGTCATGGTGGTGGAGGTGATGGGCCGCCACGCCGGTCACGTGGCACTGTGGGCCGGCATCGCCGGGGGCGCCGCGGCGATCCTGGTGCCCGAGCGCCCCTTCGACATCGCCGCGATCGCTGCGGACCTGCGCAGCCTGCACGACGACGGCGCCCAGTCCACGGTGGTCGTCGTGGCCGAGGGCGCCCGGCCGGTGCCCGGCACCCTGGAGGTGCCCGAGCCCGGCCTCGATGAGTACGGGCACCTTCGCCTCGGTGGGATCGGGGCCATCGTGGCGTCCGAGATCGAGCAGCGCACCGGCGTGGAGACCCGGATCACCGTGCTGGGCCACACCCAGCGCGGGGGCACCCCGACGGCCTTCGATCGCGTGCTGTGCAGCTCCTTCGGCGTGGCGGCAGTGGAGGCCGCCCACGCCGGCGCGTTCGGCCAGATGGTGGCGGTAGAGGCCGGCAGGATCGCGCTGGTGCCGCTGGCGGACGCCACCGCGGCGACCAAGCCAATACCCGATGGGCTCTGGGGGGTGGCGGAGGCCTGCCGCTTCTAGCCGCCCCCGCCTGGTCCGGGCGGAGGTCCGGGCGGTCCCAGTGAGGCGTAGTGCACCCGCCCCACCGGCGCCTCCACGTCGCCCTCGTCGGTGGGCAGAGCGCGGGGCTCGCCCTCGATCAGCACCCAGAGCCAGTCCACTCCCGGGAGCTCGGTGGCGGTGTAGACCAGTTGGGCGATCGCCAGGCTCTGCAGCGCGCCCTCGATCTGCTCCAGCGTCCCCTCGGCGAGATTCACCTGCAGGACGCCGTTGGTGAGATCGCTGCCAAGGACCACCGTCTCGGCGGGAATGACCGAGGTGAGCCCGGCCGAGGCCTCCTCTGTGGTCGGCCCCTCGATGAGTGCGTCCAGGGCGGCCACCAGGCCTGCGGGCGTGGCCAGTTCGCGCTCGACGGGCTGGCTCAGGACCTCACCGTCCACGAAGTAGAGGTAGACGCTCTGGCGAGGCACCGGGGCCTCGGTGGAGGTCGTGGTCGTGGCGGGTATGGCCAACTCCTCCGGGAGGTCCGAGGCGTCCAGGACACGCGGCGCCGGATCCTGCGGAACGCCGCAGGCCGCGGCTGCGATCAGCATCGCCAGGGTTGCCAGCAGTGCAGGTCGGGACCGCCGGGCGGGACGTCGCGCGCGCAAGGGACTCACAGCTCGTTCACCGGGAGCGTGACAACGAAGCGGGCGCCGCCCGCACCGTCGGCTCGCTCGGTCACGCGCACCGTGCCGCCGTGCAGGCGCACATGTTCGGCCACGAGCGCCAGCCCCAGCCCCGTGCCGCTGAAACGCCCGCCCGAGGTCTGCCGGCTGCCGCGCGAGAAGCGGTCGAAGATGACATCGCGGTCCTCGGCCCT
>JAGWAK010000088.1 GCA_021296435.1 Acidimicrobiia bacterium | reverse complement strand
TTTCTACCGGTGCTGGTCTGTTGCCGCTGCCCGGCGCACGCGGGCTGAGTCAGGGGGCGCTGCCTTCGGGGAAACCGCCGGCCTTGGAGAGATAACCGGGGACCGGGTGGTCGAGGATCTCCTGAAGCCATCGCACCGACTCGCACAGCGACTCCAGCGAGACGCCGGTGTCCACGCCGGAGCGGTCCAGCAGGTACACGAGGTCCTCGGTGGCGATGTTCCCCGTGGCATTCGGAGCGAAGGGACAGCCGCCGATCCCACCGAGGCTGGCGTCGAGCACCTCCACCCCGGCGTCGACAGCGGCCAGGGCGTTGGCGTAGCCCGTGTTGCGGGTGTTGTGGAAGTGCGCTCGCAGGCGCACCCCGTCGCCCACCGCTTCCCGGACCGCTGCGACACGTTCGGTCACGTCCTGCGGCACGGCCACACCGATGCTGTCGGCGATGGCGATCTCCGCCGGATTGCTGCGGACCACGTCCGCGGCAACCGCCGCGAGGCGCTCCACAGGCACGGGGCCCTCGTAGGGGCAGCCGAACGCCGCCGAGAGCGTCACCCCCGCGGAGATCCCACCGGCACGCGCACCCTCGGCGAGCTCCTCCCAGAGCGCCACCGCCCCTGCGGTGTTCGTGCCCTGGTTCCTCTCGCAGAACGTGTCCGAGCAGACCACCACGGCGTTGATCTCGTCCACGCCGGCGGCGAGCGCCCGGTCGAGCCCTCGCCGGTTCATGACGAGACCGATGTAGGTCACGTCGTCGGACCGCGGGAGCGCAGCCATGACAGCCTCGGCGTCGGCCATCTGCGGAACGCGTTTGGGGTTGACGAAGCTCGCAGCCTCCAGGCGCCGGACACCGGCGTCGACCAGCCGAGCGATCAACTCCACCTTGCCGGCGGTCGAAACCGCCGTCGGATCGCTCTGCAGCCCGTCCCGCGCCGCGACGTCGACGATCTCCACTGCGGCTGCAGATCCTGGTCGCATCGCCGACCTCCCCGATCGCGCTCGCTGCACACCTGGCGCGGATCGTACAGCCGCCGGCGGGCGAGTGACCGCGGCTGCCCTGCCAGGGGCCGCCGCACCCGATGCCCCCGCCCGCCCGGGCGGGGGCTCAGATCTGGTCGGTCCGGTGACTGCCGGCTAGAACGGGAACGGGATCTCGATCTCGCCGGCCTCCACGGCGCCCACGAAGTCGTCGAGGATCTGCTGCAGCTCCTCGAGGCTGGTGGCGGTCTCCACGGTGGCGTCCATGTTGATGGGCAGCACCTCGATGCCGCCGTTCTGAAGGCTGCCGGGGTAGAAGGCGTTGCCGAACGAGCCGTCGCGCACCGTGTCGAAGTACGTCTGGAACAACTCGCTGAGGCGGATGACCGTGGCCCCGAGGTACACGTCGGGTGCGGTCTCGTACTGCGAGCCGAAGCCCACCAGGATCGGGATCCCGGCGGCGGAGGCCGACTGGGCGGCGCCGATGCAGATTCCGTCACCGGAGCAGTAGATGAGGTCGGCACCCTGGTCGATGAGCGACGTCGCCACTTCGGCGGCCTTCTGGACGTTCACGAAGTCGCCCGCGAACCCCTCCAGGAACTGGATGTCCGGGTTGACCGACGCCACCCCCTGCTGGAACGAGACGTGCATGGTCTTCACGAAGTCGAACTCCGGGCCACCGACGATGCCGATGGTGTCGCCGATGATGGCGTGGGCGGCAATGATGCCGTTGGGGTAGGCCATGTCCTGGACGTTGTAGAGCCAGTCCACGACGTTGTCCTGCGGGTCGGCGCCCTCCACGAGCACACCGCCGGTCATGGCGAAGTCCACGTCGGGGAACTCCGCGTACAGCTCCATGATCGGGTCCACGTACTCGATCCCGTGACCGATGATCAGGTCGAAGTCCCGGCTGGCGAAGCCGCGGATGGCCGGCAGTGAATCGGTGGGCTCGATGATCTCCTCCAGCATCTGGAACTCGGCGATATTGCCGTCGGCCTCCACGGCGTCGAGCAGGCCCTCTGCCGCGGCCTGGCTGAACGAGTTGTCGTTCTTGATACCCGGCAGCAGCAGCGCCACGCGTAGCCCCTCGTCGGTAGCAGCCGCCGGGGCCGGCTCGGGTGGCGGCGGAGGTTCGGGGGCCGGTTCCGGCGCCGGCGCGGGTTCGGGCGCGGGCGCGGGCTCAGGCGCGGGCGCCGGAGCGGCGGGCTCGGGCGCAGGAGGCGGCGCGGCCGGCGCGTCGTCGTCATCTCCGCCGCAGGCGGCCGCAATCAGCGCCACCGCCAGCATGGCCATCAGCAGGCCGACAGGGCGCCGCCATGCTCGTCGCCTCGTCGTCGATCGTGCAGTGGACTCGTTCAAGGTGTCCTCCCCTCGGGCGCCCCGCCGGGGCGCTTCAATGTCCGGCGCTGAGACCGCAACCGCACCTCGACGTGCGGTCCGGCCGCGGCCCCGCGGCCGGGATGCTCCTCACCCTGGTCGTAGCCGGTACGACCATGACGGCAGGCTACTATCCGCCGCGCCGAGGCGACGTCGTGCACAGAGGGGGGTCTCTGCGGTGCACCGGCGACCAGCGCCACCAGCCACGAACCCCGACCGGAGAGAGCTTGGGAACGATGCTGCCAGAAGGAATGCACCGAATCCGCGTCCTGTTCGCCGACCAATTCGGCTTCGCCCGCGGCAAGTACGTGCCGGCCGCCGCGATCACCGGTGAGGTGGGCTTCTCCGTGACCATCTTCGGCGTCGGCTACGACCGCGACCTCATCCCGGCGCCGGGAGCAGAGGTGCTGGAGGGCATGGGCGACCTCACCGCCCGCTACTCACCCGATGACGTGCGACCCAGCTGGGACGCGGGCACCGGCGTCGTCATCGCCGATCTCGAGCGCCTGGGCCAACCGCTGGCAATCTCGTCGCGCCTGGCGGCGCAGCGCGCCATCGAGGCCCTCGCCGCGGCCACCGGCGGCACCCCCAGGATCGGCGTGGAGTTGGAGGCTTACGTCCTGCAGCCCGACGGCTCGGGGGGATGGGAGCCCTGGGACACACCGGGCGCCTACTGCTACGGCACCGGCACCGTCGTGGACCCGGGTGGGCTCTTCGACGACATCCTCGCCGCAGCGGCGATCTGCGGGATCGGCATCGAGACGGCGGCCAGCGAGTACGACAACCCGCAATTCGAGGTGGTTGTCGGCTACGGCGATGCCCTCGAGGCGCTGGATCGCGCCTTCCTGCTGAAGCAGCTGTGCCGGGAGGTTGCCCTGCGCCATGGTCTGCTGCTGACCTTCCTGGGGCGACCCTTCCAGGACCGAGGCGGCAACGGCACCCACTTCCACCTCAGCGTCACCGGTGACGACGGTCAGAACCTGTTCGACGACCCCGGCAGCGACGACGGGCTGTCGGACATGGCGAAGCGCGCCATCGCCGGCGTGTTGGCCCATCACGAGGCGCTGACCGCCCTGTGCGCGCCCACCGTGAACGCCTACAAGCGCCTGAAGCCCGGCGAGCTTGCGGGCTACTGGGCCAACTGGGGCTACGACCACCGCTCGGTGGCCGTACGGGTGCCCTCGGGGCGGGGCGCTGCCAGCCGCCTCGAACACCGGCTCCCCGACGGCGCCGCCAACCTGTACCTGTCGGCGGCGGCGCTGATGGCTGCCGCCCGCCTGGGGATCGAAGCCGGTGATCCCCCGCCGCCGGCGGAGACCGGGGACTCCCTGGAGACGGCCAACACCGAGCGCTGCTGCCCGGAGAACCTCTCCCTCGCCCTCGACGCCCTCGAGGCCGACGAGGCGCTCATTGAGGCGGTCGGCCGGGAGATCACCGAGCACTTCGTGGTCATGAAGCGCGCCGAGTGGGCCCGCTACGCCCGCGCCGTCACCGACTGGGAGCTGCGGGAGTATCTGACGTTCCACTAGCCGTCGGGGCCCTCCAATCGCCCGAGGACGCACACTGCGGAAGATTCACATCCAGGGACCGGATGCAGCACTCTCCGTCGATCGCCTCGTTCCACGCGACGTGCGGTCGCGACGCCACGTCCCGGCCTTCGCCGACCGGATCGAGGCACGGTCCTCGTGCCACCTAAACTCGCCGGCCACGACGGTCGCGGCGCGTCCCGGCCCGGTCGGGGCGACAGACACAGGCGACCGGTACAACAGCCGTGACCCGATCCACACGGAGGTCAGCCATGTACAGCCAGCGAGCCATCGACGTCGGATTGGGGCGCCGGCCCGCCGACAAGGTGTTCACCGGGGGGAAACTCGTCAACGTGTTCACCGCCGAGGTGTACGAGGCCGGTGTTGCCATCGCCGGCGACCGCATCGCCGCCATCGGCGACGTGAGCGAGACCATCGGTGAGGGCACCGAGGTCATCGACGCCAGCGGCATGCACCTCGTGCCGGGTCTGATCGACCCGCACGTGCACACCGAGGTAACCAAGATGTCCATCACCCGCTTCGCCTCGGTGGTGCTGGCGCGCGGCACCACCTCGGTCTGCACCGCTTTCGACCAGATCGCCCCGGTGAAGGGCATCGACGGCATCCGCTACATGCTCGACGAGGCGGCCGACCTGCCGCTGCGCATCTTCAACCCGCCGCCGTCCAAGATCCCCTACACGATCCCCGAGGGCACCCTGGGCGCCAGCGTGGGGCCCGACGATCACCGCATCGCCATGCAGTGGGACGAGGCCAACGGCATCGCCGAGACCACCTTCGACTTCATCCGCGCCGGTGACAGCGATGTCATCGAGTCCATCGGGCTCTGCGAGGCGCACAAGCTGCCGGTCCACGGCCACGCCCCGTTCGTGACGGGGCTGGCGCTCGGCGCCTACGCCAACTGCGGCGCCCGCGACGACCACGAGTGCTTCTCCGCCGAGGAGACCATCGACAAGCTGCGCAACGGGTTCTTCTGCCTGCTGCGTGAGGCCACGATGGCGTTCAACCTGGCTGACTGCATCAAGGCGGTCACCGAGGCCGGGCTGCCCACCCGCCGGGTGAGCCTCTGCTCCGACGACACCGACACCTCCACACTGGTGCGCCTCGGGCACATGGACCACATCGTTCGCCGGGCCATCGCCGAGGGCGTCGACCCGGTGACGGCCATCCAGATGGTGACCATCAACGCCGCCGACGCCCTGCGGGTGGACGATCAGGTGGGAGCGGTGGCGCCGGGCCGCTACGCCGACATCCTCCTGGTGGAAGACCTGGCGAACTTCGAGCCCTCGGCGGTGTACGCCGGCGGCGAGCTCGTGGCCTCCGGCGGCGAGTTGCAGGTGACCTTGACGCCGCCGGAACGTCCGTCGGAGCTGCTGCGCACCTTCTCGCTGACGCCGGTGGAGCCCGACGACCTGCTGTTCCGCACCGACATGGAAGACGGCATGGTGGAGGCCATCTCGATGTTCATCCCCCCGGAGATCCCGCTGCGGCTGCGCCGGGACGTGGAGTTGGAGATCCGCGACGGACTCGTGCTGGCCAACCCCGCCATCGATGTGAGCTACGTGTCGGTGCTGGAGCGCTACAACGACACGGGCTCGCGCTCCACCGCTTTCATGTCGGGCTTCAGCCTCAGCGACGGGGCGCTGGCCACCTCGCTGTCGCCCGACGACGAGAACGTGGTGTGTATCGGCGCCAACACCGAATCCATGGCCACGGCGATCAACCGCGTCATCGAGCTGAACGGCGGGCAGGTGGTGGCCCGCGGCGACGAGATCCTGGCCGAACTGCCGCTGCCCCTGGCGGGGATCATGAGCGACATCTCCCCGTCCGAGATGGTCGAGGCCGAGGACCGGCTGATCGCCGCCGCCGGAGAGCTGGGCTGCGGCCTGGCGAACCCGTTCATGTGGCTGATCTTCCTGCCGATCACGGCGATCCCGCAGTACTCGCTGCTGGACCGGGGGTTCGTGGAGCAGGCCACGCTGTCGTTCTGCAGCCCGCTGGTGCGCAGGGTTTAGGTCGCGAGCACGGGGCGGACCACACCAGGGCACCGCATGGGCCGGTGGGTGTCGCTCGCCGAAGCGGTCGAAGTCCTCGAACCGACCTCCGCGGTGGTCCTGCCGCCGGGCGCGGGCGGGGCGGGCGCCATCGAGCGCGAGATCGGTCGGCAGGCGGACCGACTCAGTGGGCTCGACGTCTACAGCGGCCTGCTGCTGTCGGACTACCCGTTCCTGCGCGACGGCATCCGCTACACCACC
>JAGWAK010000087.1 GCA_021296435.1 Acidimicrobiia bacterium | reverse complement strand
AGGTTGTCGAGAGACGCCGCGCAGGACTGAGGCAGACCATCATCGGTGTCGAGAGGCACCTCGGTGGGGATATCTCGCACGGTGCGGGTCACGGGGGCGACCAGGATCCTGGTCAGCACGGGGATGGCTTCATTCCGGGTGACGACCAGCACCGGTCGCCGCCGGTCCTCGGCCTCGGCCCACCAGATGTCGCCCTGGGCGGGTGTCACCAAGGCTCCTCGGCGATCATGGCGGCTGTCGCCTCGTCGCTCCAGGCGATGTCCTCATCGGTCTGGGGGAGCCGGCGATATCCCTCCACGATCGCCTCGGCCACCGCGCGCCGCCGCCGCTGATCCACAAGTGCCCGCAGACCCTCGCGCACCGCCTGCGAGCGTGAGTCGACGAGACCAATTTGCACGAGCTGGTCGACCTGGGCCACGAGTTCGTCGTCGAGTCGCACAGCGATCTGGATCACGCGCTAAGTATACCAGTTTGGTATGTGTATTGCATTATACTCCGGGACCGAGACGAGGTAGGCGCTCCACCCCGTCCGTCAGCAAACGCAGGCGATCCCGGCGCCCAACCCGGGCTCTCTGCAGGGCTTCCGAGACAAACGAGGTCTGGCGCTGACCTGAAGGAGGTCTGCGGTCGGGGCGCTCTGGTACTTTGACCGCCCTATGACGCAGGATCCGGGCGGGCTGGCGCCCATGGCCGAGCGGCTCAGGAGGCCCGACTGGGTGCGACGCCTGAACCTGATGGCCGGCTCGGTCGGCGGTCGAGCCCGCGACCTGGTGCCCATCGACGCCGACGACCTGCTGCAGCGCGCCGCGTCCTCCCTGGGCGGCATGCCCACCGGCGACCTGGGCGACCCTCAGTGGCAGGAACGTTTCGAGACTCTCGTCGCCGCCGTCGACGCCGCCGGTATGCATGTGGTCGGCCGGCTGATGACCCGCCAGGAGCTGCTGCGCTCACTGCGCACCCGCCTGCTGCTCACCGCCGCCGGCGACGCCGCCCCCGAGATCACCGCCGAACCCGTGACCGCTCCGGTGATCATCACCGGTCCCGCCCGCTCGGGCACGTCGACCCCCCCCCCCCCCCCCCCCCCCCCCCCCCCCCCCCCCGGCCCCCCCCCCCCGGGCCCCCCCCCCCCGCGCCCCCCCCCCGACCCGGAGGTGCTGGGCGAGTGCGAGCAGGAGCTGTGGGCCGATGTCCAGCCGGAGTTCCAGGCGATGCACGAACTGCGCACCGACCTGCCTGTCGAGTGCGTCACGCTCACCCAGGGCAGCTTCTGCGGCTTCCACTGGAGCATGATCGCCCCCTTGGAGGGGTGGTTCCCCGACCCGGCGGTGAACTACGACTACGAGCGACGGTTCCTTCAGGTGCTCCAGCACGGTGCCGGCCACACGCAGTGGGTGCTGAAGACCCCCGGCCACCTCATGATGCTCCCCACCCTGTTCGAGGCCTTCGCTGACGCCTGGGTGGTGCAGACCCACCGTGACCCGGCCCGCACCATGCCCTCCACCGTGAGCATCCTCACCACGATCCAATGGCTGCGCAGCGACGACGTCGACGTGGACCTGACCGCGGAGGTGGTGCTCGCCGTCTTCAGCGACGCCCTCAACAGCTCGGTGGACCTGCGCCGATCGGGGGCCGTACCAGCCGAGCGCTTTGTGGACATCCACTACACGCGGCTCATTGCGGACCCGGCGGCCACCCTCGGCGCAGCCCTCGAGCAGATGGGTTTGCCCTTCACCGACCGCTACGCCGCCGCCGTGAGGGACTACCTGACCCACAAGCCCAAGGGCAAGTTCGGCGCGCACCGCTACGGGCCCGAGGACTGGGGCTTCACCGCCGAGGGGCTGTACCGCGCCATGGCCCTCTACCTCGACCACTTCGGCGTGGCCCGCGAGGGCTGAGTCCGACCCGATGGACACCGAATCCCGCCGGGCTCTCGGGGAGCTGATCGAGGTTCTGCAAGAGGCCGACGAGCGCTGGGTGTCACCCGAGTGGAACCTGCACACGACCGACGACGCCGTCGAGGCTCATCGGGCCCTCATGCACTACCTGCAGTGGGGGCTGGTGGGGCTGTTCGAGCGCGATCCGGCCGCACCCCGGTTCCGTCGCATCGTCGCTCCCGAGCGCAAGGTCCTCGGCGACAACCCCGACGCCATCTACTTCGACGCCCCCGTCTCGGCCGATCACGCCTACCGGATTCGCGGCGAGACCAAGGGTGCCGCCTACGTGTCGATCACCGTCGAATCGGGCGCCGCCTGGGGGTCGATGGACAACCAGGTGGTGGGGGTGATCAACGACACGTCGCTCGACGTCGACGCCGCTGGCCGCTTCGAGATCACCCTGGGCGGTGAGCACCGGGAGCGCAACTGGCTGGCCCTGCCCCCCGGGGCAGGCTCGATCAGCACCCGGCACTACTTCGAGGACCCCAGGTACGCGGCGGCCGACCCGGCCCGGGTCCCGACGATGGGAATCGAGGTGATCGGCGGCGCACCGCCGCCCCGGCCGTCCGACGCCACCGTCAGCGCCGGTATCCGGCGGGTCGCCGCCTTCGTGCGCGAGCTCACCGTGGACCGCCCCCCGATCGCCCAGGGCGAGCCCCGCTCGTGGATCTCCCTGGTGCCCAACGAGTTCCCCACCCCCGGCGAGCCCGGCGACTTGGGCCTGGCCGCTCTCGACGCCGCCTATGCCATGGCCCCCTTCGTGGTCGGCCCCGACGAGGCGCTGGTGATCCGCGCCCGCTGGCCCCGCTGCCGCTACGCCAACGTGTGCCTGTGGAACCGTCACCTGCAGACGCTGGACTACACAACCCGGTCGATCTCGCTCAACCGGGCCCAGACGGTCGCCGACGCCGACGGACGGTTCACCGCCGTCATCTCCCACACCGACCCCGGAACCGGAAACTGGCTCGACACCGAGGGCCGCCCGTTCGGCATCGCCTTCTGGCGATTCATGCTCCCCGAGGGCGACATCGACACCCCCGAAGCGCAACTGGTGCCCCTGGAGGACCTGCCCACGCATCTCTGAGGGCACTCGGCGAGCTGCGCGCCGACGAATCCTCCCGGGTGCCGCACCGGCGTGCGCCAGAATGTCACCGAACCGATCGTGGAGGGTGAGGATGGATCTGGTCGTCCGCAATGTGCGGCTCCGTGGGATGGACGAGCCCTGCGACATCGGGATCGTCGGCGAGGTGATCAGGCGCATCGAACCCCGCCTCGCCGGGGCCTGCGAGCGGGAGATCGACGGCGACGGCGGGCTCGCCATTCCGAGCTTCGTGGACTCGCACTCGCACCTCGACAAGTCGATGATGATCTACCAGAGCCCGCCCGCGGTCAGCGGGACGATCACCGAGAGCCTCGCCCGCTCCTATGTGGCCAAGCGGTCCAGCTCGGTGGCCGACGTTGTGGCGCGTGGCCGCCAGGCGTTGGAGTGGGCGGTGGCCAACGGCACCGGAGCCATCCGGGTCCACTCCGACGTGGACTTCGGTTGGGGGACGACCGGTGTGGAGGGACTGCTGGAGCTGAAGCGGATGTTCGCCGGTCTCGTGGACCTCCAGGTGCTGGTCCTGCCGGCGGCGAACCCGCTGAACGACGAACTGCGGGCGCTGGTGCGCCGGGGCATGGACCTGGGCGCCGACGCCATCGGTGGATCACCCCATCTGGAGCACTCCCCTGCTGGCGTCGCTCGCTACGTGGACTTCGTCTTCGCCATCGCCAAGGAGTACGACGTCGACGTGGATCTCCACATCGACCAGAACACCGAGGCCGCCAGCGATACGCGGGGCGCCGAGGTTGTGCTCGCCAAGACGCTCACCGAGGGCTACGAGGGTCGCGTGACCCTCAATCACTGGGGCGCCCTGTCCGCCTACCCCGAGGACGAGGCCGCCAGAGTGATCGAACTGGCGAAGGAGGCTCGCATCAACTTCTGCGCCTGCCCCAAGGAGGAACTCATCATTTCCGGCATGGGGCCGTCGCGGATCAAGCAGCTGGTGGCCGCCGGGGTCAACTGCGCCTACGCCCACAACAACAACGCCGACATGTTCTCGCCCTACGGGCGGATGGACATGCTCGAAGCCGGCCTCTTCACCCTCCACGCCGGGGAGTTCAACACGATGACCGACGCCGAGACGGTCATGGACATGGGGACCGTCAACCCGGCCCGCATCATGGGGCTCGGGCGCTACGGGATCGCCGAGGGTGCCACGGCGAACCTCAACGTGCTGTCGGCACCGAGCGCCTACGAGGCCTTCCGCCAGAACGCCGACCGCCGCTACGTCATCCGCCGGGGCCGCCTCGTCGCCGAGACGACCACCCGGACCAAGCTCCATTTCGACGTCGCGGGCGCTTGAACCCGTCTCTGCCCGGAAGCGCCCGGGTGGGTTTCGCCGGGGCGGGTGCAAGCCGGACACGGGGTCGTGGCTGAGACGTCCCCGCTGCGCTGGCGTAGCCTGCGACGCGCACGCCTGCCAGGAGGCTCGACCATGCTGCCCAACGGATTCGTCTCTGACGTCCAGCAGGTGGCCCTCATCGTCCGCGACCTCGACGCGACGATTGAGGAGTACACGAACCGGCTCGGCATCGGGCCCTGGCGGGTCATCAACTGTGCGCCGCCCCGGCTCACGGATATGCGCATCCGCGGCGAGCCCGTCCCCTACAGCATGAAGCTGGCCGTCGCCCGCACGGGCGCCACGATGTGGGAGATCATCGAGCCGGTGGACGGTCCGTCCATCTACCAGGAGTTCCTCGACGAGCGCGGGGAGGGACTCCACCACCTGATCGTCGAACACGAGGGGCTCGGCTACGACGAGGCGCTGGCGCTGTTCACCGAGCGTGGCTGCCCGCCGGTGATGGAGGGATGTATCGACGGGATCCGCTACGCCTACGTCGAGACGGAGGGTCCCCTCAAGACCACCTTCGAGATCGTCCACCGCCCGCCGGATGCCAAGCCCGTGGCACCGGACTACTGGTACCCCGCGCCGCCGGAGTAGGAGCAACGGCGGCATCGCCGACATATCCGCCACTCGTCTGACGTACCACCACCAGCGGTCAATACGCTGCCTCCTGGTGAACGGCCCGGGCGAGACGGCAGGCGCGGCGCACTCGGCCCGAATGGCCGACGATCTCCCCGCGCCGGACCTGCGCATCGAGGGCGGCACGATCCTCACGCTCGACGCGGCGTCCGAGCCCATCGAGACGGGTTTCGTGGACATTCTTGGTGGCCGGATCACGGCTGCCGGACCAGTCAGCGACCGCCCCGCAACCAGCGCCCGGCGGGTGATCGACGCCTCGGGGAGCGTCGTGCTGCCCGGTCTCGTCGACGCGCACACCCACCTGTTCCAGGTGGCCGCCCGCGGCCTGGGGGACGGCCTCGGGCTGGCGGAGTGGCTGCGAACGCACATGATCCCCCTGGCGCTGGCGCTGCGGCGCACCGAGATGGTGGCGCTCACCGAACTTGCCGCCCTGCACGCGCTGCGGTCGGGCACCGTTGCCGCCGTCAACCACCACTACGGCGGCTTCCGTGAACCCGAAGATGCGGTGGCGGTTGCAGGTGCCATGGAACGGGTCGGCCTGGCCGGCGCGGTCGCCCGGATGATGGTCGGCGAGCGTACGGCCGCCGCAGACGCGTTCGGACTGCCTGCGGCCAACTTCGGCTACACCAACGCACAGGAGATCGAGTTCACCGCCGAGGCCATGCGCGCCAAGGCGGACGGGCCGGTCGCCGTCTGGCCGGGGCCGGCCAACGTGGCGTACTGCTCGGAGGAGATCCTGCTGGCAGGGGCCGATCTGGCACGGCAGTACGGGGTTCGCTGGCACACGCACGCCGCCGAGGACGCCTTCGCCGTGGAGGTGACGCGCCGGCACCAGGACGGGCGGCGCACGCTCGCTGTCCTCGAGGATCTCGGCGTACTCGACAGTGATGCCACCCTGGCCCACGCCGTGTGGCTAGACGACGCCGAGATAGAACTCGCCGCAACCCGGCTCCCCCACCTCGTCCACAACCCGCTCTCGAACGCCTACCTGGGGTCGGGAACCATGCGCCTGACCGAACTCCGGTCCAGAGGGGTTCGGTTGGCGGCGGGCAGCGACGGATGCGCCGTCGCCGGCCAGGACATGTTCACGGTGGCCCGGTTCGGCGCCCTGCTGCAGCGTGTGGCCGCGACCGATGCCTCGGTCATCAGCGTCGGGGACATGATCCAGCTGATCGCCGGCGGCGGCGCACGTGCGCTGGGGACCGGCACCGGAACCATCGCTCCCGGCGAGCGCGCCGACCTCATCGTCGTCAACACCTCGTCGCTGCATCACGAACCCGTCAACGACCCGCTGGCGACCGCGGGATGGTTCGCCACCGGCCTCGACGTCTCCACCGTCGTCGTCGGCGGCACGCCGGTCCTCGACGAGGGCTCGATCACGACGGTCGATGAGGCCGAAGTCCGGGCGAGAGGGCTCGCCGCCGCCCGCGCCGTGATGGCGCGCCTCTGAGCCCGCCCGGTCTGCAAGGATTCCCGCCGATGCAATACGGACTCACGATCTGGCTGGATCAGCCACTGGAGGAGATCACCGACATCGCGGTCGCTGCCGAGGACGCGGGATTCTCCGACGTGTGGCTGCCCGATCACTACTTCCTGCGTGACGTGTACGCGGCACAGGCCGTCATCGCGACGAGGACCTCCTCAGTGCGGCTGGCCACAGGAATCGCGGCGATCCAGTTGCGTCACCCGGCGCTCATCGCCAGCGCGGCCGCGACCATCGCGGAGTGCTCGGGCGGGCGGGCGGTCATCGGGATCGGCCCGGGAGGCCACGAGTTCCCCTCCCAGCTCGGCATGCGCCCGAAGAGCCCGCTCACCATGCTCCGCGAAGCGGTTGCGATCATCCGGCAACTCACGTCCGGGCCCGCCAGCTTCCGGGGCGACTACTTCTCCGCCGACGGCTCCGAACTGGGTTGGCGGATCGACCCGCCGCCGATCTTCCTGTCGGCACGCGGTCCCCGGATGCTCGAACTGGCCGGAGAGATCGCCGACGGGATCATCGTGCACGGCATCCATCGCGACTTCATCGACTACGTACGCACCCGCGTCGCCCACGGTGCCGCCCGGTCGGGCCGCGACCCCGGCGACTGCCGGATCGCCGTCATGCTGGACGTGGAAGTCGACAGCGATGAGGCGGCGGCCATCGACCGCCTCCGCCCGCGCTGCACCCTCATGGCCGGAGGGACCTACGCCGACGAGCTGATACCTGTCTACGGGTTCGATCCTGGCGCCGTGGAGCGCTCAACGACCCGCACGTGGCCGAGGCGCCGTACGTGACCGACGACATGGTGCGCGCCTTCGCCATCGGCGGCACCCTCGAGACGGTCGCCGAGCGGCTCGGTGAGCTCCGCCGACTCGGCGTGGACCTGGCGATCCTGAAACTCGGCGAGGGCGACACGGCCGCCACGAAGAATCTCATCGGAACCATCGCACCCATCGTCAAAGGAGAACCGGCGTGAGCTTCCCCAGCGACATCGTCGTCATCGGCACCGGCGGCGGCGGCCTGACCATCGCCGCCGAACTCGGTCTGGCCGGGCGGCCGGCCGTGCTGGCGGATCAGCCCCGGTTCGGCGCCGCCCTCAAGGCCGTCGACGCCGCGGGCGGGGTGGAGTTGACGTTCCCGTCGAGGCTGGCGCCGGTCGCCGCAACAACAACCGACCCCGCAGCAGCCGTCGAAACCGCCGAGTTGGTGATCATCTGCGTGCCGGCGTTCGGCCACGAACCGCTCGCCGAGATGCTGGCGACCCACTGGCTGGACGGCCAGACCGTGCTCTGGGTGGGCGAGCCCGGCGGCGGATTCGCCGCGGTCGCCGCGCTCCGCCGGATCGACCGGCGGCCCGACATCACCCTGGCGGACACCAACACCCTCCCCTACTACGGCGCGCTCGTCTCGGGTCCCGGGAAGGTGGGAGCCATCCAGAAGAGCGGCGGGACGCTCGTCGCCGCGATGCCGAGCGGCCGCCTGGATCACGTCTCCGCTGTGGCGACGGCCATCTGGCCCTGGGTCGCCCCGGCGGAGAACGTCTGGGAGACGCTGCTGCTGAACTTCAACGCCATCGACCACGTGCCGGCCATGCTCTTGAACCTGGGAGCGATCCAGCAGCCCGAGGGCACTTTCACCCTCTGGGGCGCCGGCGGGACCCCCGGCGTGGTGAACGTCATCGAGGCGCTCGACGGTGAGTTCCTGGCGATGCGTGCGGCCTTCGACATCGCCAATGAGACGCCGTACGAGGACTACCTGGTCGGTCAGGGCCTGGCCCCGCGCCGGGGCGCCGACCTGCACGAGACGCTGCAGTCGAGCCTGCTGCCGACGTTGCAGTTCCGCTGCGGGCCCGGCGCGCTGGACCACCGGTTCGTCTCCGAGGACGTGCCGTACTCGCTGGTACTGGCCTCATCGCTGGGCCGCGAACTTGGCGTCACCACGCCCGTGACCGACAGCCTCATCGTCCTGGCGTCGGTGGCGTCGGGGCGCGACTACGCCGCCGAGGGCAAGACGCTCGCCGCCTGGGGCCTCGACGGCAAGGGCGTTGCGGGGCTCCGGTCGGCAGCCGAGCAGGGCTGGTGGTAGACGATGAATCCAGCAGGTGACGTCGACCTCGTCCTGAGGGGAGGTCTCTGCGTCACCTGCGACGAGGCGGGCACCGTCACAGCTGGCGACGTCTACGTCGACGGCGGCCGGATCGTCGCCGTCGGCGGCCCGGCGCGGGGGGCGCGGCGCAGCGTGGACGCCTCGGGCACGATCGTCCTGCCCGGCCTCGTCAACCTGCACGACCACCTGCGGGACATGACGCCGGGGCTGGACGCCGGCGAGGGCCTGAAGCTGGACGAGATGCTGCGGTTCTACTGGCGGCTGAACGAGGCCGCCGGAGCGGTGGAATACGAGACGATGGCGGCCTACAGCACCGCCCGGCTCCTGGCCTCAGGGGTCACGACCGTCGTGGATCACGTCTACCCGTTCCATCGCCACGGGCTCGACGCCGCGACGATCGCCGGCTACGAGGCCACCGGCATCCGCTGGTACCTGGCCCGGGGCCTCATGACGCGGGGCTACGACCCGATCAGCGAGCCGCTCGCCGAGGGGTTCGAGCGCGTCCGTTCGCTGCTCGCCGACGGCACCCCCGCCGAGCGGATCATGCTGGCTCCGGTGTCGTTCCGCCAGGCCGCACCCACCGACTACGCCGCAGCGCGGGAGTTTGCCTCCACGTACGGCCTGCGGCTCTACACCCACGTGGCCGAGACGGCGGCCGAGGTCCACAACATCGAGGCCGAGCACGGCTGCCGGCCCATCGAGTTCCTCGACCGGCTGGGTTTCTGCGGTCCCGACGTGACGCTCGTGCACTGCGTCGAACTGCTGGCGAGTACCGGCAGCCACGTCGTGCACTGCCCCAGCAACCACATGAAACTGGCCAAGGGGTTCACCCGTGTGCTGGACCTGCTGGACGCCGGGGTGAACGTCGGGCTGGGGATCGATCAGATGGCGGACATGTTCTGCGAGATGCGCCAGGAGGTGCTCCTGCAAGCGATCCGCAACGAGGACCCGGGAGCCGTCTCGCCGGCGGTCGCCCTGCGCATGGCGACGGCGAACGGCGCCAAGGCGGTGGGCCTCGGCGGCCAACTCGGCGAGATATCAGTCGGCGCGCTCGCCGACTTGATCTGCGTCTCCGCCCGGGGCTTGAGTATCGAACCGATCCTCGACCCGGCCTGGAGCGTGGTACACCGCGCCGGCGGCTCGGACGTCCGCCACGTCATCGTCGACGGGAGGGTCGTCATGGAGGATCGGGAGTTCGCCAAGCTGGACGCCGAAGCGCTGCACCGCCAGGCGATGGACGTCATCGACGGCTACTTCTCCAAGGCCAACATCGCCAGGACCCGCATCGAGCTGTAGAAGACCAAGCGGTTGGGAGGACAACACATGGACATCGTGACGGTTCTGGAACGGGCGTGCGAGCGTCACGCGGACCGGCCGGCGCTCAGCCGGGAGGGAACGAC
>JAGWAK010000086.1 GCA_021296435.1 Acidimicrobiia bacterium | reverse complement strand
CGACGTCGCACCACCTCGACAACCCCGAGAAGCTGGCCCAGCTCGCGAAGATCAACCAGTACCACGTGTCGCTCTTCGCCTACATGGTCGACCGGCTCGCGGCGACCGAGGACGGCGACGGCAGCCTGCTCGACCACACTACCTACATGCTCGGCAGCGGTCTCGGCAACCCCAACGTGCACGACCACCGCAACCTGCCGATCGTGGTGGCCAGCGGCGCGGGGTCGCGCATCGCCGGCGGGCGGCACGTCGAGTACGCCGAGCTGACGCCGATGGCGAACCTGCACCTGACGCTGCTCGACGACGTGGGGGTGCACCTGGACGACTTCGCCGACAGCACCGGCCGGGTAGGCGAGATCGTCGAGCCGTTGTCGCTGTAACGCGCGGCGGGAGGGATCGCGGGCTGTCGGCCGCACCGGGCCGGCAGCCCGCGCGTCGTTGCCGGCGACCGCGGGAGCCGCGGAGGTATTCCATGCACTGTTCGATGCGTTGTCCCTGGATTCGTCCGATTGCCGCGTGGCTGTTCGTTGCCGGCGTCGCCGTTGCCGGCGCGGCCAGCGCCGCCGCGGCCGAGGCGGTCGACGCCGGGCTGCTCGACGCCATCAGGGCGGGTGACGAGGCCGGCGTGCGGGCGGCGCTCGACCGCGGCGCCGACGTCACCGCGGCCGAGCCCGACGGCACCACGCCGCTCCACCGGGCCGTGCACGCCGACGACGCGGGCATCGTCGAGCTGCTGCTGGCGGCGGGCGCGGACGCGGCGGCGACCAACCGCTACGGGGTGGCGCCCGTCGCCCTCGCCTGCGTGAACGGCAACGCCGCCGTCGTCCGGCTGCTCCTCGACGCGGGGGTCGATCCGAACACGACGCTGGCCGAGGGCGAGACGGCGCTGATGACGGCGGCGCGAACCGGGGCGCTGGACGTGGTGGAGCTGCTGCTCGACCGCGGCGCCGACGTGAACGCGGCCGAGGCATGGCGCGGGCAGACGGCGCTGATGTGGGCGGCGGCCAGGGGGCATGCCCACGTCATCCCGGCCATGCTGTCGCACGGCGCCGACGCCGGCGCCCGGTCCGAGCGTGGTTGGACCCCGCTGCTGTTCGCGGTTCGCGAAGGAAGGATCGGCGTCGTCCAGACGCTGCTCGAGGCGGGCGTCGACGTCGAGGAGTCGCTGCCGGTCATCGAGGAGCGGCGCCGGGGCGGCACCAGCGCCGGGGCCGAGGCGACCGGCCTGAACGCCTTCCTCCTCGCCGCCGCCAACGCCCACTACGAGATCGCCGGCCTGCTGGTCGACCGGGGCGCCGACGTCAACGTGGACTCCCGCGGCTGGACCGCGCTGCACCAGGTTTCGTGGGTGCGCAAGGCGGGCATCGCCGGCAGCAACAACCCGGCGCCCAAGGGCTCCGGCGACATGACGAGCCTCGAGTTCGTGAAGAAGATCGCCGCGGCTGGCGCCGACTTGAACGCCCGGGTCACCACCCGTCCCCCCGCGGGCATCACCCGCCTGAACTTCATCGGCGGCACGCCGTTCCTGCTCGCCGCCCGCACCGCCGACGCGCCCCTGATGCGCCTGCTCGCCGAGCTCGGCGCCGACCCGCTGCTGCCGAACGAGGACGGCACCACCCCCATCATGGTCGCGGCCGGCGTCGGCACCTCGTCGCCGGGCGAGGACCCGGGCACCGAGCCCGAGGTCCTGGAGGCGGTCAAGGCGGCCCTGGAGCTCGGCGGAGACCTGAACGGGGTCGACGACAACGGCCAGACCGTCATGCACGGTGCCGCCTACAAGCACGTGCCGACGGTGGTGGCGTTCCTCGCCGAGGCCGGTGCCGACCCCGCGATCTGGAACCGGCCGAACTCGCGCGAGTGGATCCCGCTCGACATCGTCGAGAGCGTGCCCCTCGGCCAGGGCATCCAGGACAACCCGGCCACCGCCGCCGCCATTCGCGCGGTGATGAAGCGGGCCGGCGTGCTGCCCCAATCGTGACGGGAGGTCCTCAAACCGGCCGCTGGCCGGGTCGGGCGCCCGCCGTTCAGCGGCCGGCGTCGGCCGCGGCGGCCCGCCGCTCCTGCGCCCGCGCACCGCTGAGGATGTTGCGCACCGCCTGCTGGCCCTCCTGGCAGGCGTACTCGAGCATGTGGTCGGGGGCGCCGGCGCTGGTCAGCGGCAGCGCCACGGTCCAGTCGCGAACGAACGTGCGCGGGTCGTCGATCGTGACCTCGTACTCGATGGAGTAGGGGTCGACCCGCGTGAAGCGCTCGACCACCCGCAGGTCGGCGCTGTGGGCCACCTGCGAGGGCTCGCCGCGCACGGGATGCAGGGGCGTCTGATCCGTGAAGTTCCCCACCTCGACGACGAGCGTGTCGCCTTCCCAGTGGCCCCGCGAATCGCCCATCCACTGGCGGACACCGCCGTCGAGCGCCGGCCGGCCGTCGATCGGGATGATCCGCGCGTCGTGGATCATCTCGTAGAGGATCACGACGTAGCCCGGGATCTGCAGGATCTGGTAGTTGTTGTTGTAGAAGGTGGGGAACATGGAGCCGGGGATGCTGCGCGTGATGCAGCGGTCCCAGGGGCTCAGGTCCTCCCACGAATCGAACGGCATCGCGAGCCGCTCGCGGTTCACGGTCCCGATGATGTGCCGCTCGCGCGCCTCGGCGGTCAGGGCCGGCACCTGGCCGTCGGGCGGATCCACGACCTGCGAGGTGCGGTTGGAGACCCTGCCCAGGTGCTCGTACCAATGGTCGGGTCCGGCCGTCGAGCCCTCGTTCGACGACACCTCCGCGGCCTGCACCCGCGCGACGGCGTCCGCCTGCGCGGCCGCGAACTCCTCGTCGGTCAGGAACGCCCGCTCGCCGAACTCGGCCGGCCGCTCGAACGGCGTCGAGGTGGTATTCGACCAGATGCCCTGCAGGTCGGGGTCGCCCCAGGCGGTGCGGGGCGCGGCGTACGATTCGGCCGGGGCGTCCCGGCCCTGGCCGGCGGCGGGCCCGGGCGCGAGCACGAGCAGCGAGGCCGCGGCTGCGGCGAGTGTGAGAGCAGCGACGCGCGCGCCGGTTGCGAGAGGCATCTGATCCTCCTTGGGGACGGAACGGGAAGCGGATCGATTATAGGCCGGGGCGGCGGTCGGCCGTCACGCTTCCCGCAGGAACTCCAGCAGCAGGCGGACGGTCTCCTCGGGCTGCTCCTGCTGCACCCAGTGGCCGGCGCCGTCGAGCAGGTGCGCGCCGCGAAAGTCGGTGCAGGCGCTCGCCTGCATCCGCTCGAACGAGCCCGGGCGCTGGTAGACGCCCCAGTCGCTCGCGCCGCCGATGAACAGCGACGGGATGTCGATGGTGCGGCCCGCGAAGGTCAGCGGCTCGTCGGTGATGACGCCGGACCGGTACCACTGCAGGCCGCCCTGGAACCCGTTGCGCTCGTACTCCGTGCTGTAGACGCGCAGCTCGTCGTCCGGCAGCCAGCGGTTGGCGGCGATCTCGGCGGCCGTCGGCATCTCGCGGGCGACCGTCTCGGCCATCCCCATGTCGAGGTCCATGATGTAGTAGGTCGGCATCTGCGCGACCTCGGGGGCCGTCCACGCGGCCAGCCGGCGGGGACGGTTCGCGGCCCAGTCGGCGCTCTTGTGGTGGTAGTAGGCGCGCAGGAACGCGTGGACGCCCTGCGGGGCGCGCCACATGTCGGGATTCGCCTCGCGCGTCCGGTAGTAGCGCTGGTAGTGCTTGCGGGGGCGGGGCAGGCGCGCCAGCTCCTCGTAGATGTCGGGCTCGGACGCGGCGGCCTGCGGACCGTCGTCGGCGGTGTCGAACGGGAACGACGGCGTGCCCCCGAACGGGGCGCTCATCAGGGCCACCGCCCGGAAGACGTCCGGCCGGGCCACGGCGCACCAGGCGGCGATCGGGGAGCCGAAGTCGTGGCCGATGACGGCGTCCACGGTGCGGTAGCCGAACGCCGACACGAGCGCGAGCGCGTCGCGCACGGCGTTCATGCGGCTGAACGGCCGCAGGTCGCCGTCGTAGTCCGCGCTCCAGCCGGTGGTGCGGCCGTAGCCGCGCTGATCCGGCGCGATGACGTGATAGCCGGCCGCCGCCAGCGGCGCCATCACGTGCCGCCAGCTGTAGCCGAGCTCGGGGAAGCCGTGCAGCAGGAGCAGGGCCGGGCGGTCGCCGGTCTCGAAGCCGGCCTCGAGCACGTGCATCGTGAGCCCGTTGACGCCGTGGACGAAGCGCGAGCGGACCCCCGGGGGCAGCCAGTCCGGGTCGTAGGGGCCCACGGACGCGGCCTGCGCAACGGCCGCGGACGGGGCCGCCAACGTCTCCGCCGGCAGCTCGCGCAGGACCGCCGCGGATCCGAGGACGGCGCCCACTCCCTGCATCATGCGGCGGCGGGTGACGGCGCCTCGATCGGTCGTCTCTGTCGTCTGCGTACGTGTGGTCATCGCTTCATCTCCGTGGTGCGGCGCCTCGGCCGCCGCGGACGCGCTGCCTCGGCTGCGTGGGTCTGACCGTGTCCCATCTGTTATACATTCGGGCGCGCGTGGAATCCACGCCGCCGGAACATACTCGTATCCGCCATACCGGAGGATCGCAATGATCACTCGCTTCCTGTTGCTCGCTCTCGGTCTGCTGGTTGCGGCGCCGGCCGCCCTGGGCCAGGAGATTCCCGTCACCATTCGCGCCGGCCGACTGATCGATGGCGCTGGCGGCGTGCGCGAGGGCGTGACGATCACCGTGCAGGGGGCGCGGATCACGGACGTGAGCGCCGGCGGGGGCGGCGCCCGCGCCACCTACGACCTGTCGGCGCTGACGGTGTTGCCGGGCCTGATCGACACGCACGTGCACCTGACGGCGCACTTCGACGCCGACGGACGCACCCACGACGATCCGGAGGAGACGCCGGCCCGGACGATTCTCCATGCCGCGGAGAACGCCTACGCCACCCTGATGGCGGGCTTCACCACGGTGCAGAGCCTGGGCAGCCCCCTGGACCGCGACCTGCGCGACGCCATCGCCCGCGGGACGTTGCCCGGACCGCGGGTGCTGACCTCGCTGCGGCCCGTCACCGCCGGCACCGGCTCGCCCGACGACATCCGGGCCTTCGTGCGCGCGCTGGCGGCCGACGGAGCCGACGTGGTGAAGGTCTTCGCCTCCGCGAGCATCCGCGAGGGCGGCGGACTGGTGATGACCGGGGAGCAGTTGCGGGCCGTCTGCGGCGAGGCCGCGGCGCTGGGCTTGCGCACCGTGGTCCATGCCTACGGGACCGACGGCGTGACGGCCACCGTCGAGGCGGGCTGCGGCGGCATCGAGCACGGCAACCGCTACGACGATACGACGATCGAGCTCATGGCCGAGCGCGGCACGTACCTCGACCCGCACGTCGGATCGCTGTGGGCCAACTACTTCGAGCACAAGCCGCGGTTCATCGGCCTGGGCAACTACACGGAGGAAGGCTTCGCGCTGATGGAGGAGGCGCGCGTCGTCGGCTACGACACCTTCCGCCGCACGCTGGCCCACGGCGGCGTGCGCGTGGTCTACGGGACCGACGCGGTGGCCGGCGCCCACGGGCGCAATGCCGAGGAGCTCGTCTACCGGGTCCGCGACGGCGGGCAGGACGCGCTGGACGCGATCGTCTCGGCCGCCTCGCTGGCCGCCGAGTCGCTCGGGCTCGCCGATCGAATCGGAACCGTGCGCGCGGGCTACGAAGCCGACCTCATCGCCGTCGCCGGCAATCCGCTGGAAGACATCGCCGCGATGCGGGACGTGCGCTTCGTCATGAAGGGCGGCGTCGTCTTCAGGAACGTCGCGCGGTAGGCGTGCGCGCCGCGCGGCCGGCCGCCGATCGCCGCGCTACCGGTGGCTGTGAGGCGGCGCGCCGCACGCCGGAGCCTGCGCGAGCCTTCGTCGGGCGAGGAGTCGCAGCCGACTCTTCACCACGCCTGGGTCGCCCTCGCCAGCCGTCAGATCTGCTCCTTGACCTCGTAGTAGCGCCTGTACATCCCGCGGCGAAACAGGAAGCCGCCCAGCGGGCCGAGCCAGGCCAGCACGTGGTGCATGTAGCCGAGATCGGTCAGCTCGATCAGGTTGCCGTCGGGATCGCGGACGAAGAACAGCGTGTGGCCGCGGGGCGAGCGCTCCGGCGGGCAGACGCATTCCACGCCCTTGGCGACGAGGTAGTCGTACCACCGCTGCGTGTTGCGCACGTTGAAGCAGATGTGGGTCGGGCCGATCCGGTTCCAGCGCACCTCGATCGGCGGCTGGCATATCTCGATGACCGCGCCGCCCGGGACGCGGATCCACCCGATCTTGCACGACGGCGCCTCGGCGTCGACGCCGAAGAAGCCGCGCACCCGCTCGACGGGCGCGTCCGAGACGCCCACCAGGGGGCAGCCGAAGACCTCCCAGTAGAACTTCACGGCCGCGTTGAAGTCGGACACGGTGATGCCGGTGTGGCTGAACGATCGGACCTTCACGGGGCTCTCCTTAGGTCGGTTGCGACGATGTGATCGGCGACCCGCAGCGCCTGCGCCGCGATGGTCAGGCCGGGGTTGACGGCGGCCGAGGACGGAAAGAAGGACGCGTCCACGACGAACAGGTTCTCGATGTCGTGGGCGCGGCACCAGGGATCGAGGACCGAATCGCGCGGGTCCGTGCCGAAGCAGAGCGTGCCGCACTGGTGCGTCGTGTTCTTCTGCTCGTGCGAGTGGCGCATCACCACCCAGAAGCCCAGGCGGCGCAGGATGCGCCGCATCTCGGCGACCAGCCGGCGGTGGGCGCCGCGGTTGTCGGGCCGGTAGCGCAGGCGGATGCGGCCGTCCGGTTCGACGGTGACGCGGTTGTCCCGCCGCGGGAGGTCCTCGGTCAGCGCCAGCCAGTCCATGCCGCGCGCGACCCAGGCGTCGTACGCCCACAGCGGTATCCAGGGCACGACGGTCTGCGCCATCACGCCGTGGGTGCGGCCCTGGGACTGGATCTGCCCGAGCGGATAGTCGGTATCCGGGCCGCGCAGGTAGAAGTCGTTGATCGCCACCGTCTTCTGGAACACCGCGTGGTTGCGCCGCAACGGGTGGAAGCCCTGCATCATGGTGGCCAGGTGGGCCATGTAGCGCTTGCCCACCAGGCCGGAGGAGTTGGCCACGCCGCGGGGATGCTTGTCGCTCGCCGAGCGGAGCAGCAGCGCCGCCGAGTTGACCGCGCCGCACGCGACCGCCACCAGCGGCGCCCGTGCGCGGACGATCGTCCCGCCGCGCTCGATCTCCACCGCCGCGATCCGCCGGCCGGCTGCATCGGTGAGCAGCCGCCGGGCGCGCGCGTTGGTCCACAGCGTCACGTTGTCCCGCGCGAGCAGGGGACGGACGCAGCAGCTCTCCGCCTCGCTCTTGGCGTGCCGCTGGCAGGGGAACGAGTTGCACGTGTTGCAGAGGATGCAGCCGCCCGGCGTCCCCGGATCCAGCAGGCCGAGGGGCAGGGGCGAGGGATGCAGGCCCTGCGCCCGGAGCCGCTCGACCACCTCCGCGATCCCGTCGGCGTGCGGAATCGGCGGGTGGGGAAAGGGGCCGCGCGGCGGCTCGGTCGGGTCCGGGCCCCGCTCGCCGTGCACCTCGTACAGCCGCTCCGCGCGGTCGTAGTACGGCGCGAGGGTCTCGTAGTCGATCGGCCAGGGGGGGGAGATCCCGTCGGCGTGCTCGGTGGCCTCGAAGTCCGCCTTCCGCAGCCGGTACAGCACGCTGCCCCAGAACTTCGTGTTGCCGCCCACGCAGTAGTGCATGTACGGGCGGAACTCGCGGCCTGCGGCGTCCAGCCAGCGCTCCGTCGTGCGGTAGCGCAGCGCCTTCCACACGGCGGCGGGATCCCAGTTCTGCGGCTCGCGGGGGACGAAGTCGCCCCGCTCCACGATCAGGATGTGCGCCCCGGTGGACGCCAGCGCCCGCGCCAGCGTGCCGCCGCCGGCGCCGGAGCCGATGATGATCAGGTCGCAGGTGTAGTCGCCGGGCACGGTTCTAGCGGGCGGCGGGCGCGCAGATCTGTTCCATCAGGCGCTGGTCCGCCATGCCTGCCTCCAGGCTCATCTCCGGCACGCGGCCCGTACGGATCGCCGCCGCGAAGTCGCGGTACATCGCGCGGTAGCCGCGGATGTCGCGCACCCCGGGCCACAGCAGGCGCGGCCGCCCGCGGCCGCGCACGAGCACGAAGGCGCCGTTGGACTCGAAGGTGATGATGCCGCGGCGGCCGAAGAGCTTCGAGAGACGGAGCCCGCGCAGCAGCGAGGGCACCTCGCGCGAGTAGTACAGCGTGCCGACCGCGCCGTTGTCGTAGGTGAAGGCGGCCAGCATGCTCTTGGCGCGCGTATCCGGACCGCGGCGCGACGGCCGCGGCCGGTAGCCGCGCGCCGACGTGATGGCGGGGCCCAGGCTGTTGGCCAGGTGCAGCCAGTGGATGCCCTCCTCGAAGAACGCGTCGCCGCCGGCGAGCTGCTCGTCGTTGCGCCAGTCGTCGGCGGCCTTCAGCCGCCGCGCCAGCGTGTTGAACTGGGCGAAGACCATCTCGCCGATGGCCTCCTGCCGCAGCAGGCGCCGCAGGCACACGGCCAGGGGCTTGTAGTGGTCGTTCTCGCCGACGACCACGACGCGTCCCGCCCGGTCCCGGGCGGCGCACGCCTGCCGGTAGTCGTCCAGCGTGAAAAAGGCCGGCTTCTCGACCAGGACGTGCTTGCCGGCGTCGAGCGCCCGCAGCGTGAGGTCGAGGTGCCAGCGCGGCGGCACCGCAATGACGACCGCCTCGACGTCCCGGTCGGCGAGGGCAGCCTCGTAGCCGCCGTAGCTGCGAAACCCGCCGTACCGCCGCCGGAAGGCCTCGGCCCGGTCCCCGTCGCGGCTGGCGTAGCCCGAGAGGATGTCGCGGCGGCAGCGGCGCAGGTGGCAACTGTGCACCCCCGTGATGAATCCGCATCCCAGATGGACGATCCGCACCGGTGTCGGCACGCGCCAATTATCTCCGACGCCGGACCGCGGCACGGAGGGCGTGCGGCGCGAACGGAGGGCCGGAGCCGCACGGCAGCGGCGGGGAAAACCGCCTGCGGGTGCACGTCGGATTCGCGAGACGCGTATCACTTCTGCGCACGGCACGTCGCTCCCGGAA
>JAGWAK010000085.1 GCA_021296435.1 Acidimicrobiia bacterium | reverse complement strand
TTGACTTCAGCCACCGCATCGCGCAGAGCCGCCGTGATCGTTCGCGGGTCGGCACCCGTGCGCACGGCCACTACCGGCTGATACAGGGTGCCCAGAGAGTCCTGTGCAAGCGACAGGTAGATTTCGGGCGCGGATGCGGACGCTCCGTCGTCTCCGTACGTAACGTCGGCGTACGCGCCGGCCGCCTCCGTCGCGGGGTGCTTGATGTCGGCGACGACGCCGACCACCTCGGAGTCAACACCACCGGAGTGCAGAACACGGCGTCCGACCGCGGACTCGTCGTGGAACAGCAGGCGCGCGAGTGTCTCGTTGATGACCGCCACCCGGGGGCCGTGGGCAGTATCGAGAGACGTCAGGAATCGCCCCTGCCGGAGGCGCAGGCGCATCGCGTCGAAGTAGCCTGGCGTCACGACGCGCTCATCGGCTCGCGGGTTGTCGCTCAACTCGCGCGACTGCGGGCGGTCGGCGCGGCGCACAATCGTGTGCTGAGTGAACAGCAGCGGCAGGCCCTCCCACGAACCGTCGAACAGACCCACGGCGACCACGCCGGGGAGTCGCTCAACGCGCCGAACGAGAGCATCGTAGAAGCTCCGGTTGATGGCTCCGCTGTCGACCACCTCGCTCCATGCCGGTCCGCCATCGCGGTACTCGTCGCGCAGATCGCTCGCATTGCCGACGCGGGCAGTCAAGACGTTGGCGCGGTCGAGTCCAGGGTCAACGGTGACGAGCCGCACGAAGCTGCGAAGCAACAGTGTGGCGCCTACGAGCAACGTGACGGTGATCGCCACTTGCGTCGCCACGAGGGCCGCCCTTGCGCGCCTTCCCCGCACCTTCACACCGCCCGTTGCCTGCCCTCCTGCCTGGAGATCCTGCAAGAGGTCGGACCGTGACCACCGAAGGCCGGGCACGACGCCGGACAGCAAGCCGACCAGGACCGACACGCCGGCCGCGAAGGCCACGACCGTGCCGTCGACATCGACCTCGTCGAGGCGCGGCACGTGGCCGGGCATCAGGACAGGCACGGCCGGGATGATCAACATCGCGACCGCGAGGCCGACGGCCCCGCCGGCAACGCCCAGCGTTACGGACTCCGTCAACAGCAACCTGCCCCCCCCACCCCGGCCCGCCCCGAGCGCCGCGCGCACGGCCGATTCCCGGCGGCGCGTCATGCCTCGTGCCAGAAGCAGTCCCGCCACGTTGACGCACGCGATTAGCACGACCAGCGCGGTGGCGGCGGCGATCAACAGCAGCGCCGGCCGCGACGGGCGCGCGAGCTCCTCCTGCAGGGGCACCACTTCCACATCCCGGCCGACCATCGGCCCGGCTGCCCCCGTAACGTCGAGCTGGGCGCCGCGCACGACAACTCGCGCCTCGGTCGTCGCCTGCCGCGGCGACACCCCGGCGCGGACACGTCCAAGAGCGGGCATCGGAGTGGTCATCGTGGTCCTGGCGAACGGGGTGCTATCCGGCTGCTCGTAGGGAGGGACGACCAACGGCGTCCAGACCTCCATGCCCCGACGCCGCGCGGAGAAGCCCCGCGGCAGGACGCCCACGACTGTGTACGGCGCGCCTTCCAGGTCGAGCGGCCTCCCGATCACGTGCGGATCCGACCCGAACCGGTCTCTCCAGGCGTGGAAGCTCAACACCACGACCCGATGTGCACCGGCGACCGCTTCGTCCTCCGTGAAGAATCGGCCGAGGTGCGGCGCTATCCCGTACACCCCGCCGAAGAACGACGGCGATACCTCCCACCCGCGCAGGGCAAGCGTGCCGGACCGGCCGCGCCAGGTGAATCGCCGGGGCACGCCGTACGCGGCCAGATGCTCGAACGTCTGCGTGTCGTCGCGAACCGCCGGGAACGTCACATTCGTGAGCCCCCGCACGGACACGATGCGTGCGGGTTCCGGGTACGGCAGCGGTCTGAGCAGAACGCCGTAGACGACGCTGAACGTCGCCGTGCTCGCTCCGATCCCGAGCGCCAGGATGGTCAGGACAGTGGCCGCGAAGCCGCGGTTCCGCCGCAGTCCGCGAACGGCGTGCCGGAGGTCGCAGGCGAGATCGTCGAGCCAACGCCAACCCCAAACGTCTCGCGTGCGCTCGCGGATCAGGGTCGCGTTGCCCAGCGTCAGACGCGCCGCTCGGTGGGCGTCGGAATCCTGGGGGCCGGCGTCGCGTTGCCGCACGCGCTCGAGCTCCAGGTGGAGTCGGAGTTCCTCCTTGACGTCGGCATCGGCCTGAGGGCGACCCAGGTAGGGCAAGAGCCGGCACAGCCAGGGCGGCCACGTCATCACGTCGCCCCATCCGCGTCGGCGGGCCGCATGACGCGCCCGACCGCCGCGACCATCCGCTCCCAGCGCGTCGCTTCCCGCGCGAGTTGCCGGCGGCCGGAGCGGGTCAGGGCGTAGAACTTCGCTCGCCGGTTGTTCGCCGAAGTGCCCCAGGTCCCGGTGATCCAGCCCCGCTTCAGCAGGCGGTGTAGTGCCGGATACAGGGATCCGTGGTCGATCTGAAGCACATCGTTCGACGTTCTCTCGATAGTCGTGGCGATCTGGTGCCCGTGGGCCCGACCCTGACGCAGCGTCTGCAGAATCAGCATGTCGAGGGTGCCCTGGAGCAGGCCGAGCTGGTCCTCACGTGCCGGTGGTCGCGCCATATCCTCGCCTCCTGAGTAGAATCTCTACTAGAGAGACAGGTGGAATGTCAAGGGGTGCGCATCGTGCAGCGGTCAGACACGGCGAGCCGATGAGGCCTCGCTTCGCGCGTCTACTCGGAGCGATGGACTTCCATCGGGGCGATGCGGGTCGCGCGTCGCGCCGGCACGTAGCAGGAAGGAACGCCGCGGCGATCAGCGCGAGCCGTGCCGCAACGAACGTCAGCACGTCGTCGGCAGCGACAGCGAACAGGAAGCACCTGCAGAATGCGACTTCCGGCGGCAGCCGCCGCGAGGCCGACGATGGCGCCCATCGCCACGTGCGCGGCCCCTGCCGCATCACCAGCGCCAGGTTGGCGCCGCCGCGGTGGGCGCCGAGCGACATCCGAATCGCGATCTCTCCGCGCCTCTGCGCGACGGTGTAGCTGAGCAGGCCGAAGACGCCCTCCGCTGCCAGAACGACTGCAAGCGCCGCGAAGCCTCCGACGAGTACGGCGTAGGAGCGGGGCTCGGCGACGGCGGCGGATAGGGCAGTGGCCGGAGCAGCATGCCGTAGACGATGCCGAACATCGCCGTGTTGGCGCCGATGCCGAGCGCGAACGCGATCACCACCGTGGCCGAGAGGCTGGGGCTGCGGCGCAACCCGCGAACCGCGTGGCGCACGTCGGGAGCCAGATCGTCCAGCCAGTGCTGCCACGTCATAGCGTCACTCGGTCCGCGTGGAAGCGCGTCGGCACGCGATCCGTCGGGGACAGATGTCGGCCCAGGTCCACGCGGGGACTCTACGACGGATTGCGGGACACGATGAGGACTTCGTTGACGCGTTCCTCGACCGTGACGTCCAGGTTGGTCTGCAACTCCAGGTTCCCAATCAGTAGAACCAGCCGTTGCGTCCTGTATGCCGAATCGTGCAGCCGCAGATGGAACGACTCGGCTTCAGGCTGGCTCGTCTCGTCGACCACCGGCATCTCCAGGTGGCCGGACAGCATCTCGGCCATCCCCGCGGTCGAGACCAGGCCTCCGCCGCCGACACCGGGTTCGTTCCGACGGTCGGTGAAGACGTGCAACACGCCGAGGCCCTCGAAATCGTCGTCCGGTGGAAGGTCACCGACCGCGCCCCGCAGGACAAGGGTTCGGGACGGCTCGGCAGTCATCCGGAACTCAAGATCCAGATCGAGCCGCTCCCGGAGCACCTGCAGTAGCTCATTGAGAAGATCATCCCGCGCAACGCGGTCGCGCTTGACGAGATCGGCGTCGATCCGCACATCCTCGGCGCCGCCTTCGAAGCGGACTGCGCCGCGGCGGACGCCCAGGTCCTCCAGCAAGCCAACCAGGCGCTGACTCCCGAACCACATCCCCCCCAACATCGGGCGGTCGTCCCTCCAGACGATCGTCATTCTGTCGGGTCCGCTCGGTCTCCACCGAGCTTGTACGGGATGCGTGCGATACAGGACCATGCGCTCGGGAGGATGCGGCGGCAAACGCAGATCGAGCGAGCGGCCGTCGGGTAGGCGATAGGCCTCTGCGAGGCGGCGATCCAGCTCCGCCTCGTCGCCGCGCCGCGTCGCCACCTCCACGCCCCGGCGCGACACGCGCAGGTCGAGCATTACCGCTGCGGCGCCCGGCGTACCGTCGCGGAACATGACCGACTCGAAGCGGAACGTCTCGACGTAGGCAGCCAGCCGGTCCGATTCCGTCGACGCCTCTGAGTCCTCGGTCAGAGCCGTGCGCGAATCGCGGAACAGGCGGACCGAATCGACGCTTCCCTGGGCGTCGACCGTCACGAGGAACGACAGGATCAACTCCTCGTCGCCGACGTCCAGGACGGGCGGCAGCCCCTTCTCCAGTACGGCCGCGTATCGCGTAGTCATCGCCGGGCCGCCATTGGCGGGAAGCACGTCCGCCACCTCCTCGCCCTCGAACTCCTGAGCGGTCTCGTAGAGCGACCGCCGCCGCGCGACCGGACTGATGTAGTAGTCGACCTGTACCTCCACGATGGAGGGTCCGCGCTCGAAGTGCGTCGTCGGAGCGAAGCGCGCCGCGTTGAGCACATCCAGGAAGGGCCGGCGAAGCTCCTCGTCGACGTCATCCGCGAAGCGCACCCGGCGCACTACCCCGTCCTGGTCAACGATGAGCGTCGCCGTCAGCCGTCCGAGCGCGTCCAGGCGTTCGAAGAGGCCCGGGTTCGCGTTCGCCAGGGTCTCCACGTCCGGCAGGAGCGGCGTCGTGGCGCGGCCGATGGTGAAGTCCCCGGCCACGGCCATCCGGTCCGCGTCTTCCACTTCCTCGACGGTGTCCGTCAGGAAGGCAGCGCTCCAGGACGACCGAACCTGAATCCGCGGGGTGTCCGCGGACTCGACCGGTTGGGGCATGCTTGCCTCCGTGGACAGCACCAGTGCGCCTGCCACGCAGCAGCTCAGCGTCACCAGGGACAGGACGCCGGCGCGCGGCGCGGGGTCGTAGCGACGCCCGAGCATGCGCTCGAGCCGCACTGCCAGGGAGCGCCGGCTACGGGCCGTTCCGAGCCCGGCTGTTCCGTGCGCGACCGAGCGCTCCTCGACCACGCGCAACAGGGCAGCGATGTACGCGCCCTTCCCTCCGCGGACCCGCCGGACGACGGCATCGTCGCACGCCTGCTCCCGCGCCTCATCGAGACGCCGGCCTACCCACCAGACGACGGGATGGAAGAAGTAGACGATCTGCAGCAGGTTGGCCAGCACCCGTGCGGCGGGGTCCCACCGCCGGACGTGGACGAGCTCGTGAAGCAGGATCGGGTCGAGCTCCTCGGTCCTCCACCTCCGCACGAGCGAGGCCGGCAGCAGGATCCGCGGTCGCAGCCAGCCTTCCACCACCGGTCCGGCAACGGCGTCGTCCGCGACGACACGAGTCTCCACGTCGCGGCGCAGACCGAGCTCTCGGCGGAGCCGACCGATTCGGCGCCCGACGTCGGGCGGCAGGGCCGTCACGGCTTGCGGGCGCACCCGACGGCGCGCGGCTCGCAGAGCCTGCACGGCCGCGAGGAGGAGGACGCCCGCACCCCAGGCCAGGAAGATCGCGACCACGGGTGAGGCCGCGAAGGCCGATGTCCTCGTGGAATCGCCATCTCCCGTGTCGGGCGCGGCTTGCTCTGCCGAGCCGGTGGTCGCAGCCGGCGTGGATGTCTCAGCGCGTTCACTCGCGACGTGGACGTTGCTGGCCGTGCCGACGGCCCCCTGCGGCTCTGCCAACGACGCCGGCACGGTGCCCATCGGGGAAGTCAGGCCCATGGGTATCGCCAACCGCAACAACACGAGCAACCAGACGAGATGGCGGATGCTCGGTGCGAGCCGGCGGGAGAACAGCAGCGCTACTGCCACGAGCCCCGCCAGCACCGTGAACTGGACGCTCACGTCGAGCACGACGGCCAGCCACTGCCGGGCGACCTCGTCGATCACGATTCCTCCTCCCGCTCCGTCTCCAGTTGCCGCCGAAAGAACTCGACCTCCTCAGGGGTCAGATCGTCGCGTTCCGCAAGGTGCAGGTAGAGCGGCGTCACGGACCGCTCGAGAACGTCATCGACGAAGGCGGTGACGACCTCCGACAGGGCTCGGCTCCGCGCCACGGCCGGCACGAACAGGCTCAGCCGGCCCAGCTTCTCGACCCGCAGGAAGCCCTTGGCGGCCATCCGGTCGAGCAGCGTCT
>JAGWAK010000084.1 GCA_021296435.1 Acidimicrobiia bacterium | reverse complement strand
GGCGCACGAAGCCCGACAGTGAGCGGCTCGACCCGCAGGAGGACTTCTCGCACCTCAGCCACGTGGAACTCCGCGAGGGAGCCACGGCGGATGCCACCAAGCCGAAGCGCAACGAGATCGCCCGCCGCTCCACTCCGTACGCCTTCCACGGCGCCGTATCCGTCGTGGGCCTGTACTTCATGGCTTTCTGCCGGGAGCAGGCCCCGTTCCGTGAGCGCCTGCGGGCCATGTACGGCGTCGACGGCGGCGTGCGCGACCGGTTGACGGACTTCTCCAACCCGGCGTCAGGGTCGTTCTACTTCGCCCCGTCGACCGAGGCCCTCGACGCCATGCTGGCGTAAGCGTCGACGCAGCAGTCTCAGTAACCAGTTCGTGCCCCGGTCCGATCCGGGGCACGAGCTTTTTTTCAGCGGCGCCGGGCGGCCCGGAACCCCTGGCGGCACGGCGCGGCATCGCTTGTCGCCCCCGGCTGGCAGGTAGCGTTGCGGCGTGTGTGGGCGCTTCGTTTCGACGAGTCCGGCTACCGATGTAGCCGCCTATTTCGGGGCGGAACTCGGTGCCGACGTCGGCTTGGAGCCCAGCTACAACGTGGCACCGACGAACGACGTGTACGCCGTTGTGGTGAACGAAGGGCTCCGGACGCTCGCCACCCTGCGCTGGGGTTTGATCCCGCCGTGGGCCTCCGACGCCAAGATCGGTAACCGCATGATCAACGCCCGCTCCGAGACCGTGGCGGAATCCAAGGCCTACCGCCGTCCCTTCCGGGCGCGGCGCTGCATCGTCCCCGCCGACGGCTTCTACGAGTGGGTGCCGATCCCGGGGGAGCGACACCGCCAGCCCATGTACATCCACCGGGTCGACGGGGAACCGCTCGCCTTCGCCGGGCTCTGGGAACGCTGGAGGCGCCCCGAGGGCGATCCCGTGCGCTCCACGACGATCATCACCGGCCCCGCCAACGAGCGCATCGCCGCGGTGCACGATCGGATGCCGATCGTGCTGCCGCCGAGCGCCTGGGAGCAATGGCTCGACCCCGACTGCGACGACGCCTCGGCGCTCGGGGACCTGCTGGTGCCGGCCCCGTCGAAGTTGTTCACCTTCCATCCGGTCAGCCGGGAGGTCAACAACCCGCGCCGAAAGAGCCCTCACCTCATCGAACCTCTCGCTCCCTGAGGTCACCGATGGCGCGCGCCCGACTCTCGGTGACTCTGGGCGCCGTCCCGGCGCATCCGGCACAGCAGGACTGGCGATCGCGCCTCGAGCGGGCCACCCTGCGATGGCAGGCCCGGCTGGACACCGCGGTCGTGGACAGTGTCCTGCCCTGGATCATGGCTCTGGCCGGAGGCGCTGTGCTGGCGGGCCTGGCGCTGACCCGTGCCCATTCGCTGCAGGCGGGAACCGAACTGGCGCTGTTCAACCAGAGCATCTGGCAGGTGAGCGAGGGGTTCCGTCCCCAGTCGACGCTGGTCGGCGGCGATTACCTGGCCCGCAACGGGGCGTTCATCATCTACCCGCTGTCGGTGCTGGTGCGCTGGCTGCCGATCACCACCACCGTGCTGGTGGTCCAGGCCTCTGCCCTGGCGCTGGGGATCGTGCCGCTTTGGCGTATCGCCCGGCGCCGTGCCGATCTGAAGGTGGCGCCCGCGGCGGCCGTGGCGCTGGCCTACGCCGCCTATGCCGCGCTGCACAACGCCAACCTCTCCGGCTTCCATCCCGAGACGCTGGCGGTGCCCGCCCTGCTGGGCGCCGTCTACTACGGGCTGGGTGCCCGCTGGACGCCCTTCGGGGTGCTGGTGGCGGTGGTACTGGCGTGCCGCTCGGAACTCGGTTGGATGGTGCTGGTGCTCGGTGTGGTCCTGGCGACCGAGCTCCGCCCGCGAGCAACCGGCACCGAGGATCTGGAGCGCCAGCACTCGCTGTGGCGGGTCCCGGCCCGGGTGGGTCGGTCGCTGCTGGCAATCTCGGGACGGCACTCCCGCACCGCGCTCATCTGGGCGTTCGTGGGGCTGCTGTGGTCGCTGCTGGCGACCGAGACCATCCAGCCTCTGCTGGCCGGAGGCGAGTTCCCCCACCTCGCCCGCTACGCGGAGTACGGCGACTCCAGCACCGCGGATGTCATCTGGGGGATCCTGCGTCAGCCGCACGTGTTCCTCGGCAACCTGGTGACCCAGGAGAACTTTGTGCTGATGGTCACCCTGCTGGCGCCGGTGCTGTTCCTGCCGCTCGTCGAGTTGCGCTACCTCATGCCGGCGGTGCCCTTCTTCGTCGTGCAACTGGCCTCCGACGCGCCACAGGCCCTGCTGGCCGAGACCGTGCCGGTGGCGGTGTTCGTGCTGGTGGCAACGACCTTCGCCCTGCGCCGTGCCGGGGCGATGCTGGTGCGGCGCGTGCGGGTCAACCGCCGCCTGGTCGTGACGCTGCTGCTGGCCTCGGTCATCTTCTTCGTGCGGGACGCCGCCAGCTCGCCCTTCCACACGCCCTGGCAATGGACGCGCGACGCCGCCGACGCTGACCGGCTGGCGGCCACCGAGCAGATTCCCGACGACGCCGCCGTGCGCGCCTCGCCGCAGCTGCTGCCGCTGCTGGCGGAGCGGAACGTGCTGTTCGAACTGGAGACGGCGGGATCCACCGCACGCGCCGCCGCCCAGTCGGCCGTCGAGGGTGTGGGATGGATCGCCCTGGATCTCGCCTCGGCCGGCCAGTGGGGCTCGGACTCCCTGGAGGTCGAGCGCTTCGACACCACGCTCCGCCAGCGGGGCTGGGAGCGGGTCTTCGCCGCCGAGCAGGTGCGGGTCTACCGCTATGCGGGCTCGGGAGCGGTCAGCGCCGCGCCCGGCACCTGACCTTCAGTCCTCGCCTTCCAGAGCTTCCCGCACCCGCGCCGCGTTGGCGGCCAGCTCCGACTGATCGACGCTCGCCGCCGCGTTGGCGAAGTCCAGGTCCGCCATGGAGTTGGCGCCGAAGACATGCAGATGAACGTGCGGCACCTCGAAGCCCGCCATCACGGTGGCGACACGCTCGGTGCCGAACGTCTCCATGATGGCCCGCCCCACCCGGTGGGCCACCGCGGTGAGATGCACGTTGATCTCGACGTCCAGATCCAGCCAATGGTCCACCTCGGCGACGGGAACAACCAGCGAGTGGCCCGCGGTGAGCGGGTTGATCGACAGGAACACGGCGCAGCGCTCGTCGCGCCAGACGAAGTGCCCCGGCAACTCGCCGTTCAGGATCCGTGTGAAGAGGGTCGCCATCGAGTCCTCCCGCTCTGCTCGGAGTCGTGGACCGCACGGTACTCTCCAGCCGTGGTACCCGAGAGCCTGCGCCACCAGATCTGGACCATTCCCAACCTGGTCACGGTGCTGCGGCTGGGCTGCATACCGATTTTCTGCTGGCTGCTGTTCGGTCTTGAGAGCCGCCTCGCCGCGGGGATTCTGCTGGGGGCGCTGGGCGCCAGCGACTTCGTGGACGGCTACCTGGCGCGGCGTCTGGACCAGGCGACCGAATTGGGAGCCATCCTGGATCCCGTCACCGACCGGTTCATGTTCTTCGCGGCGGTGATCTCCATGCTCGTCAGTGGTGACGTGGCCCTGTGGTTCGGGATCATCGCGCTCGTCCGGGAGTTCGGGCTCTCGACCGGCACCCTGGTGCTGGCCTCCCGGCGCCTTGGGTGGCTGGGCGTGAACGCCTGGGGCAAGGCCGGCAGCTTCGGCCTCATGTTCGCGTTCCCGCTGTTCCTGCTGGGGCAGGCCGACATTCCCGGAGCGGGCGGCTGGACCATCGCCGGCTGGGTGTGGGGCATCCCGTCGCTCGCCGTCGCCTGGTACGGGGCGTACCTCTACGTGCTGGCTGGTCGCCGCGCCCTCGCCGAGTCATCGCCCCCGGCGCCCGGCGCGCCGCCTGTTGCGGAGCGCTGAGGGCGTTGCCGGGTGCCGTCGATGGCGGGAGCCGGTTTGTGGGTGGGCTAGCGTGAAGTTGATGGCGCAGCGGACGCGGCGACTCGTGGACACGCAAAATCCCCGGTGAACGTTCCCGAACTGCTCCGGTACTCCACCGATCACGGCTGGGTGGCGCAGGAGGGTGAGGGGCAGCCCAACCTCGTGCGCGTCGGCCTCACCGACTTCGGTCAGGATCTGCTCGGTGAGGTGGAGTTCGTCGACCTGCCGGCCCCGGGGAGCCGGCTCGCCGCGGGCGACCTGATGGCGGAGATCGAGGCCCGCAAGGCGACCAGCGAACTCTACGCACCGCTGGCGGGTCGGGTCGTGGCCGTCAACGGGCTGCTGGCCGAGACCCCGGCGGTTCTCAACAGTGACCCGTACGGTGACGGCTGGCTGTGCCTCCTGGCGCCCGAGGACGCTGCCCACTTCGACGAACTGATGGACGGCGCGGCCTACACGAGGTTCGCCGGTGGCTGAGGAACCACTGGCGGGCATCAGCGAGGTCGTCAACGGGCTGCGCAGCGACTTTCCCGACGTGTCGGTCTCCAAGCTGCGATTCCTCGAGAGCCAGGGTCTGATCGCGCCGCACCGCACGGCCAAGGGGTACCGGAAGTACTCCCGCACCGACGTGGCCAAGCTGCGCTGGATCCTGAACCAGCAGCGGGAGAACTTCCTGCCGCTGCGGGTCATCAGGGAGCGTATGGCCGACGTGGAGTGGAGCGCCCGCGTCGAAGAGGAGGCCGAACGACTGCCCGACGTAGACGTCAGCGACAGGGTCCGGCGCCTCGCCCCGCCCCCGCCGGCGCCGGCGCCGGCCGGGACGGGCATGACCCTGCCGCAGCTCGCCAACGCCAGCGGGCTGAGTCTGTCCCAGGCGCGGGAGCTGACTCGTTACGGCCTCCTGGTGCCGCGCCCGGCCGCCGACATCGACTTCTACGACGCGCAGGCTCTGGAGGTGGCGCGCATCGCCCGGCAGATGTTCGACCAGGGTCTGGAACCGCGGCATCTGCGGATCTTCAAGGCCTCGGTGGACCGGGAGATGGACCTCTCGGTGCCGGCGGTGCAGCGGGTCCTGCAGGCCGGCGGTGCCGACGCCCAGCGCCGGGCACGCGAGCTGCTTGCGACGCAGGCCGCGCTGGCGTCCTCGCTCCGCGAGGCGCTCGTACGGCGCACGCTGCAGAACCTCGGCTGAGCGTGGCACCGGCGACCCCGGCGCGCCCCGCCGGGGGCGCCACCTACGACCGGAGCAGCATCGCCGAGCGGGTGCACGCGCTCGGGGCGGCCATCTCGTCGGACTACGCGGCCCGCCTGGGCGACGGCGACGCCCTCGTCCTCGTGGGTGTGCTCCGGGGGTGCCTGCCGTTCCTGGCCGACCTGGCACGCACATTGCGCGTGGACTCCGAGATCGACTTCCTGGCGATCTCCCGCTTCGCCCCCAACTCCGGGCGGGTACGGATCACCCGTGACCTGGATATCGACATCGGCGGGCGCCACGTCCTGCTGGTGGAAGGGATCGTGGACAGCGGACTCAGCGTGGGCTTCCTCTGCGACGAGCTGCGCCGCCGCGCTCCGCTCAGCGTCGAGGTCTGCACGCTGGCGGATCGCCAGGTCCGGCGGGTCCTTCCACTGGAGCCGCGCTATGTGGGCTTCACGGTGGATGACTCCTTCCTCGTCGGTTACGGGCTCGAGCACCGGGGTCGTTACGGGAACCTTCCCGACTTGCGCGCCGTGGATCGTCGCGCCCTGCAAGGCGACTCCGACGCCTACGTAGATTCCCTCTATCGGTTGCGGGCGGGCGGCCGGTCCTAGGCCCCTCGGGTAGGGGGGATGGGTGGGTCTGCGGCTATTGTCAGGGTGTGATCGAGATGGACTTGGTCGGTGTGCGCATCGAGTTGCCCACCAATACGCCGATCCTCCTTCTGCGCGAGCAGGCTCCGAATCCGCGGCTCCTGCCCATCTTCATCGGGGCGCCGGAGGCGACGGCCATCGCGCTGGCACTCGAGGGTGTCGAAGTGCCGCGCCCCATGACGCACGATCTCATCAAGGTCATTCTCGAGCACATGGGTGTGGCGCTGCTGCGGGTCCTGGTGACCGAGCTGCGCGACAAGACGTTCTTCGCCGAGTTGGAACTGGGGGAGAACGGCCAGACGCAGCGGGTGTCGTGCCGCCCTTCCGACGCGATCGCCGTGGCGGTGCGCTGCGGTGCCCCCATCTTCGCCGCCGAGGAGGTGCTGGCGGACGCCGGCTACCGGGAGCGGAGCGACGCCGAGGAGTCCACCGACGACGAACCGGAAGAAGCGCAGGATCCCGACGAGGTGGTCGAGCAGTTCCGCGAGTTCATCGACACCGTCCGGCCCGAGGACTTCGAGTCCTGACCGCTGTCCGGGTCGGGGGCCGCCGGTATTGAGTCCGGCTCTCGCCTTCGTAGTCGATCCGGACTTGGACCCCGTTGGTGGCTGCCCGGGCGGGGGTGGGCAGGAGGCAGGGGGAGATATCCCCAGGCCGGCGCGAATTGCAGTACAGTAGTTACAGCGCTGGACGCAAGCTTCCGGAGGGACGTCCATGAGCGACAATGTCGTACGTAGCTACACCTCGAAGCAGGCTCAGGAAATCGCCGGGATCACCTACCGGCAACTCGACTACTGGGCGCGGACCCGTCTGGTGCAGCCGTCGGTGACGGCGGCGGAAGGCAGCGGCTCCCGCCGTGCCTACTCCTACGGGGATCTGCTCAAGCTGCGGGTCATCAAAGATCTCCTCGACAACGGGGTCGGCCTGCCGCAGATCCGTGACGTGTTCACGAACCACAAGCACATCCTCGGCGAGGACCTGGCCGGGGGCAGGCTGGTCATCAGCGGCGACGAGGTGCTGTTCATGACGGGCCCGGACGAGTTGGTGGCGTTGCTCCAGCGACCGGGCCAGCAGGCGCTGGCGCTCATCATGCTCGAGGTCGAGGGAATCAAGGAGCAGCTCAACGGCGCCATCGTCAGCGAACTCGGTGGGAGGCGCGACGGCCCCGCCGGGATGGAGGGCGACGAGCAGCCGGCTGCGCCGGAGGTCGGCGAGGCCGGCGCCGGCTACGGGACCTGAGGGAACCTCAACGCCACCGGGACTCCGGCGGCGTGCCGACACTCGATCCCGCTGCGGGCGGCGGGCCGGCCTTCGCCCATTCCTCGGAGCGGGCGTTTAGTGAGCTTCTCGACTTCTACGGCGTCTCGTGGGAGTACGAACCGACCACCTTCGTGCTCGAACGGGATCCCTCGGGGCGCGTGCTGGAGGCCTTCACCCCAGACTTCTACCTTCCTTCCTACGACATCTACGTGGAGTTGACGACCCTCCAGCAGAAGCTCGTCACCAGGAAGAACCGCAAGGTGCGCAAGCTACGAACGCGCTATCCCCACGTGCGCGTGAAGGTGCTGCACCGCCGGGCCACGCTGGGGCTGCTGGCAAAGTACGCCCAGGAGCCTGTGGCGGCCTGAACGGGGCGCCGCGGCGGTCTTGCCGCCGCAGCGGTTCAGATCGAGGCGGCCTTCTCGAGCAGGCTGTCGCCGTCGACGCCGCCGACGCCGCGCTCGACGACTTCCCCTGACGGCGAGAGCAGCACCCAGGATGGGTGGAAGAAGACGCCCAGCAACCCAGCAGGGTCGAAGGATTCGCTCCACACGACGGGGAACGACCCGATTCCTGTCATCGCCGCGAAGCTCTGCGCCTCGGTGAGGGTGTCGGTCACGCCCAACCCCACGACGAGGACTTCATCTCCGTGGTCTCGAGCGAACTGCTCGATGCCGGGTGCCTCCCGGCGGCAGACCGGTCAATGGGGCGCCCAGACCCACACGAAGATGGGCCGGTCGGTGGGTGCGAATGAGGCCAGCACGATGTTCTCGCCGCTGAAGACGTCGATCACCGTCAAGGTGGGAAGGTCGTTGGGGCCGGCGGGCGGCGGCGGTTCAGGCGGTGGTGGCGGCGGTTCTGGTGGCGGCTCGGGAGGCGATGCGGCGGCCGCCTCCTCGCGGGTCCGCCGCGCCTCCTCCTCGGCCGCTGCCGCGGCTGCCTGGGCCTCGGCTGCGGCCTGCTCGGCCTCCGCTGCGGCCTGTTCGGCCTCGGCGATGGCCCGGGCGTCGGCCTCTGCTTGCTCCGCAGCGGCCTGTTCGACCTCGGCTGCGAGGCTCTCAGCCTCCTGGGCGGCCTCGGCTGCCGCTTGGGCGTCGGCTGCGGCCTGCTCGGCCTCCGCTGCGGCCCGTTCGGCGTCGGCCTCTGCTTGCTCCGCTGCGGCCTGTTCGGCCTCGGCTGCGAGCCTCTCCGCCTCTTGCGCCGCCTCGGCTGCGGCCTGCGCGGCCTCCGCTGCGGCCTGTTCGGCCTCGGTGATGGCCCGGGCGTCGGCCTCTGCTTGCTCCGTTGCGGCCTGTTCGGCCTCGGCCTTCAACTCCTCCGCCTCCTGGGCGGCCTCGGCTGCCGCTTGGGCGTCGGCTGCGGCCTGTCCGGCCGCCGATTCATCTGCCGACGGTGGGGGTTCGGGTGTGGGCGCCGGAGGTGGCGGCTCGGGTGCCGGTGCCGGGGGTTCGGCGGTGGCGGCCGGATCGGGGGGCGGGGTGCTGACCTGCGCCGGCTCGGTGCCGCTGCAGGCCGCGGCGAGCAGGGCCGCCAGCGCCACCATCACCACGGCGCGCAGCCCCAGCGTCGCGGCATGCTGCCTGGTCGCCCCTGCGGTTCGGGTTGCGCCGTGGTTCTTCACAGGTGACGGCACTCTACCGAGGTGGCGCCTGGGATGGCCCGCGGTCGCGGGTCTCAGAGGGAAGCGGCCTTGGCGAGCACGCCGGCCGTGTCGATCCCGCCGTAGCTCCCCTCGACGTATCCCCCATCGGGGGTGAACAGTGCCCACGCCGGCTGGGACGCCACGCCGAGTTCAGCCCACGAGTCGAAGGACTCGTCCCAGAGCATCGGGAACGCCGACACTCCCGTGTTCTCCACGAAAGTCTGTGCCAGATCCAGGTCGTCCTGCGCTCCCAGGCCGATGACCATGATCTCGTCTCCGTGATCCCGAGCGAACTGCTCGACCCCGGGTGCCTCCCGGACGCAGATCGGTCAATGCGGCGCCCAGAACCACGCCAGGATCGGCCGGTCGGCGGGGGCCAGTGAGGACAGCACCAAGCTCTCGCCACTGACGACGTTCACCACCGTGACCTCGGGAAGATCGTTGGCGGGATCCCCGGAGGCCGGCGCAGGCGCCGGGTCGGCGGGTGGAGCGGCCGGCTGGGTGCTGACCTGTGACGGTTCGCTGCCGGAGCAGGCTGCCGCCATGACCGCTGCGACGGCCAGGACGACGACGAGAAACCGGGTCTTCCGAGACGACACGGATGGGCGGGCGAGGCGGTTCGCGCCTTTCTCGTTCACGTCGGCAGCGACTCTAGCGCCGTCGCGGGCAGGTCACGGGCGGGTCAGCAGCCCTGGGGCTATGGCTGGATCCAGATCGCCTCGACGGCGGCGACACGGGGCCCGTCGGGCGACAGGAAGTCGAAGATGGCGCTGACCTGTGCACGGGGCGACGCCGGTTGCTCATCGCCGTCGTCAGTCTCCTCGGCAGGGGTGGGGAGCGCGGGAGGCAGATCGGACCCCTCGCCCGTGGTGGCCTGCGTCGTTGTCGTCGTCGTGGTCGTGGTGGGGATTGGCGGGGGCAGGACCGAACTCCTGATCGCCGAACGGTAGATCGAGACGTACGCCAGCGAGTCGAAGTCGCCGTGCGGTTCGCCGAGTGGTCCTGGCGTGTTCACCCTGACGGTGGCGCCGTCGCCGCTGCCGTCGATCCACAGCAGGTCGGCCAGCGAGGAGGTCGCAGAACCGTCGCGTGGCGACGGCGTGTCCACCGGCGTGGACCACCAGTCGCTGCTGGCCGCCGCGCCGGCGGTCGATACGACGGTGACGTCGCTGGCGTCGGCCCCCCATCGCAGCACGAGGCCTGCCGGCAGGAGGGCGGACGATTCGAGCCCGGGGCCGGTGGTGAGCCGGCGCGCCAGGTTCTCCATCGCAGCACGCGTCGTGCTGTCGATCGAGAGCGGTTGCGCCACGATCGTCTGGGCCGAGACCCAGCCCACCTCGCCGACGGTGGTCACGACCTCGGCCCAGGCGTCGCTACCGCCGCCGTAGCGGCCGTCGGTGAGGCGGGAGCCGTCTTCCAGGACGCCCAACTCCTCGGCGCCGTCGTCGGGCTCGGCGCGGATCACCGCACTCACGTCGCCGATCGTGTGGGCGGTCAACTCGCTGGTCTGGCTGGCGTAACCCGCGCCGTCCCGGATGTGGATTTGGCAGGAACCGCCGGCGAGGGCTCCGAAGGCCGCGCAGTCGCCGTCGAGGCGGTACTCGGCGACTTCGAAGTCGCTGAACTGGAACACGGTGGCATTGAGCTGCGTGAGGAATTGCTCAGCCGTGATGTCGTCGTCGCCGCCGAACGCATCGGCAAGGCCGGCCGGGAGATCGATCGTCAACCACCGGTTGCTCGTCATGGTCGTCACCGTCGTGGCCGTGTTGCCGCTGAGCCCCTGGAACCCGGCGGTGCTGTCGGCCTCGCTGGGGCCGCCGAGGAGGATCCCCAGCGCGGTCGGAAGGTTGTTGGCGGCGGCAGCCCGCTGACGCGGCGCCGCGTCGCTCTCACCGCAGGCGAAGTACACGGTGACCCGCTCCGACATGGAGTCGTTGCCGTCGCTTTCCGGCTCCTCCGGGCAGGCCGGTATCTCCACGGCAAGTGCCTCCACGGCGGCGGTGTCGCTCTCCGGAGCTATGTCCGTCGCCGGCGCGGGGTCGGGAGGAGGTGCCGGCGTGACCGGTGCCGGCGGCGTCGGCGGCACCGGCGGCGTCGGCTCGGGACTGGTGGTGATCTGTCCAGCGCCGCTCGGTTGCGGATCGAGGGGGGCGACCGCCGGGGGAGCGGGAGTCGGGGATTGGGGGGTCGTCGGCGGCGGCTCGGCTGTGGTCGGTGTCACTGCAGCCTCATCCGCGGTACCGGCCACGGGCGGAGTCTCGGTCTCAATCAGCGGCGCCGTGCTGGGTCCCGTCACCGAGACCGAGATGGCGACGGCTATCGCTGCGCAGGCCGCGGCCGCCAGGACCAACGCCGGCCGCAGACGCACCTCCGGCATCCGGCGCCGGTGACCCGCTCGACGCTGGATCTCGAAGAGGGCGCCGGGCGACACCTCGACGCCTTCGGTCCGCTGGGCGAAAGCGTCTCGAAGGCGTTCCTCGATGCTCACGACGGCTCCTCCGCCGTGTCCTCGTCGGGCGGTGCCAGTTTCCGCTCCAGGGACGCCAGACCGCGGCTGGCGTGCGTCTTGACCGATCCCGGGGAGATGCCGAGCGTCTCGGCGATCTCGGCTTCACTGAGGTCCAGGTAGTACCGCAGGGTCAGCACCTCGGATTGCCGTCGCGGCAGGCTGCGGACGGCGTCGATCAGGGCGTCGCTCTGCAGCCGCTCGAGCGCGCCGGCCTCGGCGCTCTCGGTGGGGGGCGTCGCCTCGGGTACGACGCGCCGGCGCACCATCCGCCTGCGCATGCGCGAGCGTGCCCCGTTCATGACCATGCTGCGCAGGTAGGCGGGCTCCTTGCCCTCCTCGGGGCGAGCGGTGAGGGTGTGCATCTTCACGAAGGCGTCCTGTACGACTTCCTCGCAACTCCCCACATCATCGAGGAGCAGGGAGGCGAGGCGAACGAGATCCTTGTAGTGGTCGGCGAACAGCCGGACCAGAAGGTCATCTTGGGTCTCGCTTCCTCGTGGGTCGCCTCGCCGCTGTGGGGCGCTCATGGCCGCAGGCTCATGACTCGGTGCAGGTTCGATCAACCTACGCAGGTACAGACGCTCGAAGTCCTGCGCGCGTTGACAGCGCCGGCGAAGAGATTCCCCGAATTCATAGTGATCGCGACAACCTAACCAGCGGGCTCGCCGAACGGCGGCACGGATGGCGCCGGTTCCGCTACAGGTGGGCCGATGGACCGGGCTCGGGCGGCCCGGCGGCTATGCGCCGCGCGCCGGTCGTACCGGAGGTTGTCAGGAGTCGGGCGTCGCCTCGACGGGGGCGCCACACATCTGCTCGAACGCCTGCACCAGACCGGTCAACTCTTCGGCGGCGTGCGTGGCCGATGGCCCAGAACCTGTCGGCAGCCTGGCGTCGCTGCTCGGTGAGTACCCAGATCACCACCCTGCGGTCTTTCGCATCCGAGAGACGTGTGGCCAGACCCCGGGCGACGAGACGGTCCACGACGGTAGTCGTTGCGGATACGGCGATTCCCAGGGCTCCCGCGATGGTCCCCATCCGCTGCGGTCCCTCCCTTTCGAGCAGGAAGAGAGTCTTTGCCTGAGGGATGGTCAAGTCGAGGTCCTGCCACTCGCTTAGTCGATCGAGCCGCAGTTGCCTGTTCAGCTGCTCCACCGACTCGACGAGCCGCTGGGTCAATTCTTCCCTCGATTTGGTCTGCATTGATTCCACCTAGTGTCTGGGAACTTGTAGTGCGAGTCCGCCTCTTACGCTTCTACAGCCGCAGGACACTAAGACTAGGTCAATACCTTCGGGGGTGGGGGGCAGCTACATGTCCAGGAGGCAATGCAGTGCCTGCAGTGTG
>JAGWAK010000083.1:1973-11923 GCA_021296435.1 Acidimicrobiia bacterium | reverse complement strand
CCGACAGCAGGATCACCGAGTGCCCGTCGGGGAAGACGTACTCGTCCACCTGGTCCTTGACGCGCACCCGCTGCACGTCGGACAGGCGCTCGAGGCCGGCCACGTCCACCTCGTTGTCGAAGTGACCGATGTTGCCGACGATGGCCTGGTGCTTCATCCGACCCATGTGCTCGGCGGTGATCACGTCCTTGCATCCGGTGGCGGTGACGAAGACATCCGCGGTGCTCATCACGTCCTCGAGGCGGGCGACCTGGTAGCCCTCCATGGCCGCCTGCAGGGCGCAGATGGGGTCGACCTCGGTCACGACGACGCGTGCCCCCTGGCCGGCCAGAGCCGCGGCGCAGCCCTTGCCCACGTCGCCGTAGCCGCAGACGACCGCCAGCTTGCCGCCGAGCATCACGTCGGTGGCCCGCTTGAGGCCGTCGATGAGCGAGTGGCGGCACCCGTAGAGGTTGTCGAACTTGGACTTGGTGACCGAGTCGTTCACGTTGATGGCCGGGAACAGCAGCGTGCCCTCCCGCTGCATGCGGTACAGCCGGTGCACGCCGGTGGTGGTCTCCTCGCTGACGCCGCGCAGCGAGGCCGCGGCCGTCCCCCACGCGCCGGGATCCTCGTTGAGGATCCGGCGCAACGTGGCGAGGACCACCGCTCGCTCCTCACTGTCGTCGGGATCCGGCTGGGGCACTGCGCCGGCCCGCTCGCACGCCAAGCCCTCGTGGACCAGCAGCGTGGCGTCCCCGCCGTCGTCCAGGATCAGCGTCGGCCCACCGCCGTCGGGCCAGCGCAGCACCCGCTCGGTGCAGCGCCAGTACTCCTCCAGCGTCTCGCCCTTCCAGGCGAACACCGGCACGCCGCGGGGATCGGCGGCGGTGCCGGTGGGCCCCACCGCCACCGCGGCGGCGGCGTGGTCCTGAGTGGAGAAGATGTTGCACGACGCCCAGCGCACCTCGGCGCCGAGTTCGCAGAGCGTCTCGATGAGCACGGCCGTCTGCACCGTCATGTGCAGCGAGCCGGCGATGCGGGCACCCGCCAGCGGCTTGGCGTCGCTGTGGCGAGCCCGCAGGGCCATGAGCCCCGGCATCTCGTGCTCGGCGAGCTGGATCTCCTTGCGCCCGAACGGCGCAAGCGACAGGTCGGCGACCGCGAAGTCGCCGCCGGCGAGCGTCACGCCCCCACTCCCTCCGTTCCGCTGAGGGCCGCCTTCAGCTCGGCGATGGCGGGAATCGGGCCCGGATCCGTGCCCCGCAGCGCGGCGAGGTGCAGCGAGACGTAGTCGCCGAAGAGCATCAGGTCCATGATCTGGGCGATCGGCCCCTCGCCGCCGGCGCGCACCTCGTAGACCTCGCGCACGGCGTCGGTCAGGTGGTCGTCGAGGAAGTCGAACGTGGTCGCCACCTGCGGGGGCTCGAAGTCGTGGCGGAGTTGGACGGCGCTGAAGGATGGCGCGGTGAGCTCGTCGAAGGTGCCCCAACCGGCGATCTCGTTGTGGGTCATCTCCGGGAGCCCGGCACTGAACGCCGGCGTCTTGGCGTTCTCGTTGAACTGCGCCTTCCAGCGGCGGGCCGCTACTTCGCCGATCCCGCCCGGGCCGTAGACCACGGGGATCGTGCCGTCGATCTCCCTGGCGAGCCGCAGGGCCGGATTGCTCGCGTCGCTCAACTGGCTCCGGCGCAGGCGCAGTTGCTCGGCGGCGCGGGCAAGCCACTCGCTGGCACCCGGGAAGAAACCCAGGTCCTCCAGCAGCGCCAGCACCGGTGAGGCCATGGCGGCAAACCCGGCGCGTGGCATCGGGATGGCGGGATCCACCGGGAGTACGGGCGCCCCCCACACCTCGGCCAGTTCCCGGAGGCGGCCCCCGGTGCAGACGGCCACCATCTGCCCGCCCCGCTCAGCGGCGATGCCGGCGGCCGACAGCGTCTCCTCGGTCTCGCCGGAGAACGACACCGCCAGCACCAGAGTGCGGCGGTCGACGTAGCTGGGCGGCACGTAGTTCTTCACGACCACCACCGGCAGGGACATGAACGGGCCCGCGGTCACAGCCAGGAAGTCCCCGACCAGGCCGCTGCCTCCCATGCCCAGCACCAGCACGCTCGTGATGGCGTCGGGGTCGGCGATCCGGGCGGCCAGCCCGGTGTCGGCAACGGCCTCCACCCCGGTGGCAATCTGCTCGGGCATCGACGCCGTGGCGGCGAACATGCCGAGGGTGTCGACAGGCGTGTGCTCGCTCACGGTGTGAAGTTCTCCGTGATGCCCTGCTCGGCGGCCCGCTCCATGACGAGCGCATGCTCGCTCTCCTCCAGCGTGGTCGCCTCGTCGATCAGCATGATCGGGATGCCGTCGGCGACCTCGTAGCGCCGCCGCAGGCGCGAGTTGTAGAAGAAGCCGTCCGCCTCGAAGTACAGCAAGGGGCCCTTGTCCTCGGGACAGGCCAGGATTTCCACAAGTCGGGCGTCGAGCACCATCGTCCACCTCGGTCTGCTCTGTGCGCCGGCCTGATGGCGCCGGCCGCAAGCCATCAGCCTACGCCCCGCGCCACAGCACCCCCGCGAGCCGGGCCGGCTCTAGGACGTCTATCCGTCGATCGCCGCTCGCAACTCGGCGAGGCGATGCGTGCAATCGTCGACGCTGGCAGCCTCCAGGTTGAGACGCAACAAGGGCTCGGTGTTGGAGGGCCGCAGGTTGAACCACCAGTCACCGCAGTCGACGGTGAGACCGTCGAGGCGATCCTGGGGGTGGTCGCGGTAGCGCCGCGCCAGCGCGTCGGCGACCGCTGCGGGATCGGCGACGGTGAAGTTCACCTCGCCCGAGGCGGCGTAGCGATCGAACGGGCGACGCAGTTCGCTGAGGGGCACCCCGGCGCGGGACAACTCCTCCAGCAGCGCCACCGCCGCCAGCACCCCCGAGTCGGAGTTGTGGTTCTCGGCGAAGTAATAGTGGCCGGAATGCTCGCCGGCGAAAGCGGCCCCCGTCTCGGCCATCTGCTGCTTGATGAGGGTGTGCCCCACACGGGTGCGCACGCCGCGGCCGCCGGCCTCGGCGATCACCTCGGAGACCATCCGCGAGCACGCCGCGTTGTACAGCACGAGCGCCCCGGGGCGGCGGCTCAACACAGCTTTCGCCAGCAGGGCCGCCACGACCGAACCCGACAGTGGGCGCCCCCGGTCGTCCACGAAGAAGACCCGATCGGCATCGCCGTCGAACGCCAGTCCCACATCCGCGCCGACCGCCCGCACCCGCTGGCACACGTCGGCCAGGTTGGCCTCCTGCAGGGGGTCGGGGGGATGGTTCGGGAAGCTGCCGTCCAACTCGCCGTACAGCACGTCGAGAGTCGGCGGCAAACCCGCGAAGACGGCCGGCACCACGAGGCCGCCCATACCGTTGGCGACATCGGCCACCACCCGCAGCGGCCGCATCGCCCCGGTGTCCACGAATGACCGGACGTGATGGGCGAAGGCGTCCAGCAGATCGATGTCGCGACGCCGGCCCACTCGCCCGGCGGGCTCGGTCGCGCACGCGCCGCAGCCCCCGCTCGCCGCTGAGCGGCCGGGCGCCCGCCCGGCAGGCCTTGAGGCCGTTGTAGTCCGCGGGGTTGTGCGAGGCCGTGAAGACGACACCGGGAGCGCCGCGGTGACCGGAGGCGAAGTAGAGCATGTCGGTTGAAGTCAGCCCCAGGTCCACCACGTCGAGGCCCGCAGCCTGCACGCCGGCGCAGAACGCGTCGAGGAGGGATGGCCCCGAGAGTCGCATGTCGCGCCCGACGACCACCTCGGTGGTGCCGGGGTCGTCCTCGCGGAATAACGCGGCGAGAGCCTCTCCGAGCCGCCGTGCCATCGGGGCGTCGAGTTCGGTGGGAACCCGGCCGCGGATGTCGTTGGCGCGGATGATCGAGTCGAGGCGAGACTCCACGGCCGACCTCCGCCCGGTCGTGCCTGGCTGATCAGTCATCGGGCGTCACGGAGGAATAGTCGCCTCGGCGGTACCGGCGACGGATCCCGACGAGGTCCCGCAGGATCCCGACGCCGTCACGGACCACACGCACGGTGGAACGGCGCATCCCCGAGGTGGCCTCGACAGTCTCGACCACCGTGGGGACCCCCAGCAGCGAGAGCAGCAGCAGCACCTCCACGTCGAACCCGAAGCGATCCACCCGGCAGCGGCCGAAGACCTCGTGTGCCACGTCTTGACGGAACGCCTTCAGCCCGCACTGCGTGTCGCCGAGTCGGTGCTGAGCGAACTCCTCGCCACGCAGGACCAGCAGCGCCGCCAGGCGGGACACGACGTGTGTTCCGAGGCGTCGCAGCAGCCCGTCCGCGGTTCGGCCGCGCGTGGCGAGGACCGCTCCCACTTCGCCACCGAGGCGGTCGAGCACCGCCACGATCCGATCCGGCGGGTATTGCAGGTCGGCGTCTGTGAACACCACAACCTCGCCGTCAGCCGCCAGCATCCCGGTGCGCACCGCAGCCCCCTTGCCGCGGTTTCCGCCGAGCGCGATGACCCGGTCTGCCCCCGCCGCGCGGGCGCGTTCGACGGTGGCGTCGTCGGACCCGTCGTCCACCACGATGAGCTCCAGGAGATCCCCCGGCGCCGCGCCGGACAGGCCGTCCCGCAGCGCCGCAAGGGTGTCGGCGATGACCCTGGCCTCCCGGAAGGCGGGCAGCACGACCGACAGGCGCACACCGCTCGGCGCCCCGCCACTACCGACACCCACCGGTCACTCCCACGGGGCGCGCCGGTCCGCCTCGGCGGTCCAGATGTGCGGGTTGCGCCACAGCACCAGGGCGGCGATCACACCGATGGCGGTTAGCACCCACGCCAGCACGTCCGCCGGCGTCCAGCCGTAGCTGAGGGTGACCTGGGACTCGTCGGGCACGACGACCATGAAGTTGGGCGCCACCCGGTAGGGACCAACCGCGCCGTCGACCTGCCAGTTGGGGAAGTACGAGGCCTTCACCAGGATCGGGACGCCGGTGCGGTCGACCCGAAAGCTGATGGAGTTCTGCGTGGTGGAGATGTCGTGGACCTCGACCGCCTCCAGGCTGCGCACCGGCCGCTCCTCCCCCGGCGAGACCTCGGCCCAGCCGTCCGGCCCGTCGGCGGCCGGGAACACCGCCGCCGTCGGCAGGAATCCCGCCTCGGGCTCGGTGGCGCCGGAGCCCGGGTAGCCGCCGTAGAAGTCCACGGCGACGTCCAGCCAGCGCGCCGGGTCGTCGCCGGCGCCGCGGACGATTACGGGCTGGGCGGCCAGCGGCGACACGAGGGGCGCGTCGGCCAGTTCGAACATCACCCACGGGGGCTCGGCGGCCACCTCCGTGAGATCCTCGTGGGCGCGGGCCTCGGCGATCAGGGATTCCGAGAACGCCATGTAGTAGCGAACGCCGAAAAGCTGCATGTGCGCAACCCCGTCGGCCACGTCGACGCCCTCGTAGGGCACAGCGCGCACCGGCCGTGACGGTTCGGTCGAGAGTTCGTCCTGGTTGATGAAGTGGAACGGCACGGTCTGGGTGGACTCGAAGAAGAGCCCCTCCATGGAGGCCAGGCAGCCGTCGGTCCAGTGCGGCAGCAGCATCAGCGACATCGGCGAGCCGTAACTGTCCAGACGCTTCAAGCCGTACTCCCACATGACCCGGCCGCAACCCCGCTCGCCGGCGACCGCCGCCATCGTGGTGACGACCCGGTAGTACTCGTTGTAGCCCCCGATGCCCTCGCGAGGCTCCTTGGCCTCGTAGCCGGAGAAGTTCCAGTAGACCCAGAACGGCAGGAAGCTCTCGGTGGTCGTGCCCGCCAGCACGACGTTCGGGGCAACTCGCAGGCCGTAGCGACCGTCGGCAACCTCCCCGCCGGCGGGTCCCAGCGCCCGCAGCGGGTAGGCCACGGCCGCCACGACGCCCAGGGTGAGCGCCACGGCGCCCAGCAGCAGCACCACACCGGCACGAGAACTGGGCCGGGGAGCAGCCCCCAGCGGTCGGATCACCCCGGTCGGGGGCGTCGGGTCGGCGCCGGCGGGGCGCAGCGCTCCGGCGGCGGACGCGGGGCGACCGAGCACCACGGTGCCGCTGGCCTTGGGCCGGAAACCCTGCGCCCGTACGGATCGGAGGATCTCAATGACAGCCACCACGGCGGCGCTGGTGAGCACCAGCAGCGCCAGGTGCGCCACATCCGCCGCCCTGGCAGGCGCCGTGGCCGGTTCGATCCCCGGCAACACCTCCAGGAGTGCCCGCAGGGTCGCGCTGTCCGCGACCAGGTCGTCGATCGCCACCGCCACCGCTCCCGCCGGCACGGCGGCCGCCAGAGCTATCCGCAGGCGCAGGGAGTCCGCGGGGAGCCAGCGCCGTCGCTTTCGCTCCTCGCCGAGCCCCAGCCCGCCGTCGCCCGCGCCAGTCGGCAGGTCGCGCAGCGAGCCTCCGGCCACCAGCACCGACAGCATGGTCGAGACACCGATCCCCACCAGCAGGAGCATCGCCAGGTAGTAGAACGGCAGCAGCCGGGCGTTCCACAGCACCCCCTGCGGGAGCCAGCGGTACCCCGCCGCCGCCAGCACCGCCAGCGCCGCCAAGTACAGCACCAGGCGACGGCGGCGAAGGATGCCGATCAGCAGGGCCGCCCAGGCCCCCACCAGCACCCAGTTCCAGTCCTCGCGCACCAGGTTCGGCCAGTACTCGCTGAGGTTTACCCAGTCAATGTTGTGGTAGTAGTCCCGCCGCCACCAGAACGGCAGCAGCCAGAACGCCGCCAGCGCCGCCGCCAGCGCGCCGGTCACCGTCACCCAGCGCATGCCTCGCCGGCCCGGCTGCATCGCCAGCGCAACGCCGGTCGCGGCCACCGCGAAGATCGCCGGTATGAGGTGCGTGAGGCCCACCAACGCCAGCAGCGCGCCGGCCAGCACCCGGTGGCGGCCCGTACGCAGCCCGCGCAGCAGCACGCCCAGGTAGACCAGCATCAGCGACAGGCTGATGGAGTACGCGAACTCCCCCGCCAGGGTTGAGGCCACGTTGCCGCCGTAGATGCTGAAAGTCGTGTCGAACAGGAACGGCAGCGTGAACAGCGCCGCGATCGTCGGTGTCGGGAACCGCAGACCCGCCAGGCGCACGAACGTCGCCGCCGCCAGCGGCAGTGACACCAGACCGGCGACCGCCACGAGCTTGAACGCCACCCCGTAGGGGATCACGAACGAGGCCACTGCGATGACGAGCGACGGCAGCACCATGTAGAAGTGGTAGGCGGGGAAGCCCGCATACCAGTCCGGAGCCCAGCCGCTCAAGCGCCCCAGCGGCAGCAGGTGGTCGCGCAGGTACGCCGGCCCCCAGACGTGGGCGGCCATGTCGCCCCCGGCGGGCGTGGTCGCCGAGAACAGCAGGTCGGGCCGCATCTGCCAGAAAACGAACAGGCACATCCCGATGACGCAGGCGATTCCCGTGCGGCGCTGCATTGCCGTCACGTCACGTCGGGGCCGGCGGGTGACCTCCATCTGCCGGGACAGTTCTTCGGCGGGCGGTCTCATCGGTCAGCGGAGCAACTGCACGACCGTGACGCCGTTGAAAGCGGCGTGCGCCCACATCGCCGGAGCGAGGCGTCTCGTGACCACGACCAGCGTGCCGGCTACGAGCCCGAAGACCACCAGCGCCGGGAGTTGCAGGATCTGCACGTGCGCCAGCCCGAACAGCACTGCCGAGAGCGCCACGGTTCCGACGCGTCCCATCCGCCCCCAAAGGGCTCGCAGCAACAAGCCGCGGAAGTACAACTCCTCGACGAACGGCGCCACCAGCACGACGGCGACCACCACGACCGCCGCGGCCGTGGCGTCGTCGGCGAGGGCCATGATGCGGCGGGCCGGCTCCTCAATGTCCTGGCTATCGATGTACGGCGCCAGCGGCAGGTACACCAGGGGGATGATCAGGAACTGCGCCGCAAGCCCGCAGACCAATCCGACGGGCACGTCGTACCAGCGCTGTTCGAGGCCCAGAGCGCTGCGCAGCCCGATGCCGTGGCGGCGGACGATCGCCCAGGTGATCGCCGCCAGGGTCAGCCACAGGGGCAACTGGAGCAACGTGAACTGCCAGTAGCTACTGTCGAGACGGTCCGGCTCGGCTCCCCCGGCGACCTGCACGCCCGCCCGGGCGGCAGCGGCGCCGATTCCGCTCGGCACCGCCCAGATCGACTCCAGCACCACCTGCACTACGACGGTGATGGCGGCGGCCGCGATCCATCCCAGAATCGCCGCCGACACCGACCAGCGGGGCGGCGGCCGCAGGCGACCCCTCTGCGACATCAGCGGCCCGCGGTCGCATTCGCACAACAACGGACCACGGCCAGCGATCCTACCCGTGGGCATCCGGCACCTTGTTGACGCGCCACAACGGGGCTCCGGCATCGAGATGGCCCGGGCGCCGGCCCGCAGAATCACCCGGCTGCCTCCTAGCATGAACCTATGGCGCAGCCGCCTTCTCCCCCGCAGCCGCCACCGGAGCCGGGCGGTCCGGGGGACGCGCCCCGCGCCACCGGCCCGCACTGGACCCGCTGGCTGGCCTGGGTGGCACTGCTGGTCATCCTCGGAACGCTCATCCTGCCGGGGATGTTCAGCGACGACACCACCGAGGCCATCACCTACGCCGAGTTCCTGGATCAGGTGGCCGCAGGCGCGGTCGTCACCGTGGAGATCAACAACAACAACGGCGACATCAGCGGGGAACTCGCCGGTGGCGGCACCTTCCGCACCACCGGCCCCACCGAGTTGCCTCCCGAGGACTACGCCCTGCTGCGGGACCGGCTGGGGGCCGGCGTGGAGTTCACGAGGCCCTCCTCGAGCATCTGGGGCACGCTGCTACCCCTGCTGCTGCCGGTGGGTCTGCTGATCCTGTTCTTCTGGTGGATGCAGAGGCGCGCCCAGGGGCAGATGGGCGGGATCATGTCGATCGGCCGCTCCCGGGCGAAGACCTATTCCACCGAACGGCCGGCGACGACCTTCGACGACGTGGCCGGTTACGACGGCGTCAAGAGGGAGATCACCGAAGTGGTGGACTTCCTGCGTGAGCCCGAGAAGTTCGCCCAGATCGGCGCGCGCATCCCCAAGGGCATCCTGCTGGTGGGCCCCCCGGGCACCGGCAAGACCCTCATCGCCCGTGCCGTGGCCGGCGAGGCGGGCGTGCCGTTCCTCTCGGTCACCGGCTCGGACTTCATGGAGATGTTCGTGGGCGTCGGCGCCAGCCGGGTGCGCGACCTGTTCAACAACGCCCGCAAGATGGGAAGCGCAATCATCTTCATCGACGAGATCGACTCCATCGGCCGCAAGCGGGGCGCCGGCCTCGGCGGCGGCCACGACGAGCGCGAGCAGACCCTCAACCAGATGCTCTCGGAGATGGACGGCTTCGAGGCCACCGAGGGCATCGTGATGATGGCCGCCACCAACCGCCCGGACATCCTGGATCCAGCCCTGCTGCGCCCGGGCCGGTTCGACCGCCAGGTGGTGGTGCCGCTTCCCGAGTTGGAGGACCGGGTGAAGATCCTCGAGGTGCACGTGAAGGGCAAGCGGCTGGACGACGACCTGGATCTGTCGCTCATCGCCCGCGGGACACCGGGCATGAGCGGCGCCGACCTCTCCAACCTCGTGAACGAGGCCGCCCTGGCGGCGGTGCGCAACGGCGAGGAGACCATCTCGATGGGCGACTTCGAGCAGGCCCGCGACCGGGTGCTGATCGGCCAGAAGAGGGAGTCGCTGGCGCTCTCGGAGGACGAGAAGACCGCCGTGGCCTATCACGAGGCCGGCCACGCCGTGTGCGCCGCCACGCTGCCCAGCGCCGACCCACTGCACAAGGTGACCGTCATCCCCAGCGGCATGGCCCTCGGCGTGACGATGCAACTCCCCGAGCAGGAACGCCACATCTACCGCCAGAACTACATCGAGGACTCCCTCGTGGTGCGGATGGGCGGGCGCATCGCCGAGGAACTGGTCTTCG
>JAGWAK010000083.1:0-1892 GCA_021296435.1 Acidimicrobiia bacterium | reverse complement strand
CGATGGCCTGGGGTGCGCACAACGAGGTCTTCCTGGGCGAGGAGATCGTCAGCGCACGCGAGTACAGCGACGAGACGGCTCGCCTTATCGACGAGGAGGTCGAGCGGATCCTCCGGCTCCAGGAGCAGCGCTGCCGGGCGTTGCTGACCGAGCACCGTGGCGCTCTCGACCTGGTGGCGCGGTCGTTGCTGGAGAACGAGACCATCCCCGGCAGCGAGGTGCAGCGGCTCGTGGACGTCGCCAGCACGAACGGCTCGGCGGTGACCGGGGGCGCGGCGGTGGCGGCCGCGGCGGGACTCGACGAGCCGGCGGTCTGAAACCGCCGGCGCCAACTCTCCACGCCGTTGCGCACTGCCCCTCTGGCGCTGATTCTCGGGGCCGTGGCCTGCCTCGTGGCTCTCGTGGCTTCCCGCAGGCGCGGACGCTGGCGCGGCGTGCTGGCCTCACCGGACATCCCATCGTCGCTCGATCGCTCCGCATTCGATCATCTGGGGACCGGCGCGCACCGGAAGACCTGGCTCGTCGCCGTCCTCACCGACAGCGCCTGCAGTACGTGCCACTCGACGCTGGAACGGCTCGAGCCCCTGGCCGGTTCCGCAGTGGAGGTGGTCGAGGTGGATGCCGGCGGTCACCGGCAGCTGCACGACTCCTACGGGGTGGACGCCGTCCCGTTCACTCTGGTGGCCGACAGCGACGGGGCCGTGCAGGCCTGGATTCTCGGACCGCCCACAGCCGGCGACATCGCCGCGGTCCGGCGCGTGCTCAGCGAAACGCAGTGAGGCGGGCGGGATCCCCGCCGGCGCTCACGCCCCTCGTAGACGGCCTCGTAGGTGGTGCGCGGGGCGATGGCGTCGCCGATCATCTCGGTGCTGACCCCGCGGCGCCGTAGCGCGTGGTACAGGTCGTTGTCGGACTGGCGGCCCGTGGCCATGACGACCCAGTCGGCGGGCAGCGTCGTGGTGATGTCGTTCACGTAGACGTTCAGGAACTCCACGGAGTCGCCCTGGATCTCCTTCACGAAGAGATCGGGCAGCACCTCGACTCCTGCCTCGTAGAGGTGCTGGCGCACCCACAGGTAATACACCTCGGGGATCGTCTCCATACCGATCATCGGCCAGCGGGTGACGAGGCGGGTATCACAGCCGGCGTTGGCCAGCTTGACCGCCGTGAGAGGCGCCATGGCGTCCTGCAGGTCGTCGATGACGATCACCGAACCCGACGGCTCGACGGCGCCCATCGCCACGTCCACCCAGCTCACGCAGTTGCCGGTCTCCCAACCGGGTAGTGGCGAGGCTGTCTGGCCCTGCCAGCCGTCGCGCCGGTAGTGCGAACCGGTTGCCACGACCACATGATCGGGCTGTTCGGCCGCCAGCAGCGCGTCGAGATTGTCCTCGTCCACGTTCTCGCCGGTCCGGATGACGGCGCCGTTGCCGGCGGCCTGCGCGGCCAGCCACACGGCGATTTGGCCGTACTCCGAACGCTTGGGCAGTTGGGCATGCCAGCGCACGTGGCCGCCGGTCTCGTCCTCCCGTTCCAATACGACCACCTCATGGCCGCGGGCGGCGGCGATCCGGGCGTACTCCAGGCCGGCCGGGCCCCCGCCGATGACGAGGGCCTTGCGCCCCTCGGGCACCGCCGTGAGGCTGCCTTCGCCCCACTGGCGCTCCCGGCCCACGACGGGGTTGTAGACGCACTGCACACGCCCGCCGGAAATGACGCTGCGCCAGCAGTAGTTGGCGGCAACGCACCGGCGGATGTCGTCCTCGCGGCCCTCCCGGACCTTCTGCACCCAGTGCTCGTCGGCGAACAGTTGCCGGGCCAGCAGGATGGCGTCGGCCTCGTCGGCCTGCAGGATGTCCTCGGCGACACCGGGGTGGGTGATCCGCCCCACG
>JAGWAK010000082.1 GCA_021296435.1 Acidimicrobiia bacterium | reverse complement strand
TGAGCAGCCCGGGCAGCATCAGGATGAAGCCCACGATGGAGAGCCCCGCCTGGGCGACGAGGTTCTCGCCCCAGGTCCGACGCAGCAGGTTCTTGGAGCGCCCAATGGCCGCGAACGCGCCGGCGCCCTCGGCGATGATGATCGGCATGACCAGGAACGTCATGGCGCGCCACGCCAGGTCCAGGAGGCCACCCAGCAGGGCTCCGGCGAAGCCGGCGCGGTCCCGGGCCGCCTGTTGAATCGAGTTGATGATGAACCCGACCACGAGAGCGACGATCGCCCACGGGGCGATGGCACCGATTCGCTTCCAGGCGCCGCGAATGGCGCTGGCCACCGTGGGATCGCCGCCGGTGAGCCGCTCGCGGGCTCCGTGGACGAGGGCGCCCTGGAAGAAGTACACGGCGATGGCGGCGGCGATCACGCCCAGGATGATCAGCAGCACCGAGCCTCCGCCGACCTCCATGTCGCCCAAGCCGTCGGCCGGGTCGTAGTTGACTAGGGCGATGACGAGAAAGACGAGCCCGGCGATGATCAGCGCCGCCAGGCCGCCGAGGACCGGCAGCCACAGCAACTCCTTGTCCTTCCGCAGGACGCGCCAGGACGTCTTACCGAGTTCCCAGGACCGTCCGAAATATCCCATCGCGTGTCTCCTCGTGCTCGATTCGTTCACGGCCGTCGGGAGGGACTGTTGCTACTGCCGCTCCCCGGGCCGTCAATTTGCAGCGTACTGCCTGAGCGGGTTTGATTCTCAGGCGTTCACGTCCACGACGACCCGGCCGCGAACCTGCCCGGCGAGGATGTCGGAAGCCACCTGGGGGACCCCCGCCAGCGGCACCTCGGTGGTGATGGACTCCAGGGTGTCACCGTCCAGGTCGGTGGCCAGCCGGCTCCAGGCCTCGGTCCGCCGGGCCGCCGGCTGGTAGACGCAGTTCACTCCCAGCAGGCTGACTCCCCGGAGGATGAACGGGAACACGGTGCCGGGGAGGTCCGGGCCTCCGGCCAGGCCGCACGCGGCCACGGAGCCCTCCGGCTCGAGGGCCGCGATGAGGTTGACGAGCGTGTGGCTGCCGACGGTGTCCACGCCAGCCGCCCAGCGGGGCCTGGCCATCGGTCGCCCGCCCGGCTCGCTCAACTCGCCGCGGTCGATGATCTCCGCGGCGCCGAGCGACCGGAGGTAGTCGCCCTCGGTAGCGGCCCGTCCTGTGGAGGCCACCACCTCGTAGCCCAGCTTGGCCAGCACGGCGACGGCCACGCTGCCCACACCTCCGGCGGCGCCCGTGACGATGACCGGCCCGTCCCCGGGTGCGGTGCCGTGGTCCTCGAGCGCCATCACGCAGAGCATGGCGGTGTAGCCGGCGGTGCCGATGGCGGCCGCGGCGCGGGTGTCGATTGCGGTGGGCAGGCGCGTCAGCCAGCCGGCCTCCACCCGGGCCTTCTGGGCCATGCCGCCCCAGTGCTTCTCGCCGAGGTCCCAGCCGTTGACGGTGACGCGGTCGCCGGGGCGCCAGTCGGGGTGCTCGCTGGCCTCGACGACACCTGCCAGGTCGATGCCCGGTACGAGCGGCCAGTTGCGCACAACGGGCGCGCCGTTGCAGATCGCCAGGCCGTCCTTGTAGTTGACTGTGGAGTAGTCCACGGCGACGGTCACCTCGTGATCCGGGAGTTGATCCTCGGCGAGCCGGCTGATGCTGTGCTGGAATCCGTCGTCGGTCTTGGTGAGCAGCAGGGCGGTGAACATGCGGGCCTCCCGGGTGCCTGGTGGCTACGGCCCGAGCCTATGGCGCTGCAGGCATCCCGCCGACAGCGGTCCGTTCACACCACCAGGCCCTGGATCTCGGCAACCGGGGCGTAGACCGAGGAACTGCGCGTCACCGCCCCCAGCGGGCCGCGCATGCCGCCGAGGCCCACGGTGGTGAAGCTGCCCACGAAGGTGACGGTGGCGCTGATCCTGTAACGGTCCCCCGGGGCGCCGTCGGAGGCATGCCGGTAGGTGTACTTGCAGGTGCTCAGCGCGTCACCGAATCCGGGGATCCACGGCGTGCCGGGACCCAGGCAGGTGATCGAGTCACCGTTGCCCAGGTTCCAGCGCACCGTGGTGGGTGTGGCGAAGATCGTCACCACGTACCCCCACACGACGATCGTCGTGCTGTAGGTGCGCCAGTAGGACGGCGACAGCCAGAGCCACGTGGGGGTCTGCACCAGCAGTCCCGAGCGGTAGCGCGGCGAGGTGTGGATGATCGGTGCCGGGGGGTTGAGCGCTCCCATTGCCGAGGAGACGATCGTGGATTGGGTGGGCCGAGGTCGCGGCTTGCTCGCTCGCAGGGTGAGGGTCTGGACGAAGTTCCCTTCGCTGTCGCAGACGTCGACGGTGTAGCTGCCGTCGTCCTGGAGGTAGTAGGGGCTGCAGTAGTTGAGACTCCCCGTGGGCTTCGGGGACGGCGTGTCCTCGATCGTGGGCCGCTCGACGGTCAGCGTCGAGCAGAACACGTCGTCGTCGCTGCAGTTCTCGACCTCGGTGGAGTCGAGGGCGGCCGCGCCGGGTGCTGCGACCGCCAGGGCTCCGGCCGCTGTCAGGAGGGCGACGGCGCCGCGCCCGCAACGCCGCCACCGGCCGGGGCGGCTTGGGTGGCGGGCGCCGGCTCGTGGGGTGCGGGCATTCCGTGAGTGTTCGCGGGCATGATGCATCCGTCGGTCCTTCCCGTGTGAATTGCCTGTTCGAAGATCTCCACAACGCGCCAGGCGCCGCGCTCGCGCCGCATCAGCGCCAGATGCACCACGGTGGCCTGCTCGTCGTTGCGCACGTGGCCCGTGGACACCTCGTACAGGACGGCGGTGTCGACGAAGCAGTCCAGGACTTCGGCGCTGTCGGTGTCCCAGCCCTCGATGTGGATGACCCGGCCGGCGCCGTGGTCGGCGGGGAGGCGCAGGGCGATGCCCTCGGCCGCCCGCCCGCGCAGGACGCCGACAGCGCGGCTGCGCAGCGGCTCGGCGCTGTGCTCCCCGATCCCGGGATGGCCGGGGTTCACGGGATGGGTCGCCGCCACCCAGTAGCTGTCCCAGAAGGCCTCATAGGCATCGAGAATCGCCGTGGCGACATCGGCAGGCGGGTCCCCGCCCCGGCGGGAGGAGACGAGCGGCACCGGTCCGTTTGGGATCGACGGACCGGGCAGCATCTCAACGGCATCGGGGGGCGCGGTGGCGGTGGTGGCGCCGTAGCGGTGCTCCGGCGGTGGCGGGCTTGCGACCTCGCCAGGGGTGTGGCCGGCCCGCACGGCCTCGGGGCTCCACACCGGTCGCGGGGCCTCGAGGGTCACCGGGCTCGGGCGGGACCCGGCAGGGGTTGGATCGCCGGGATCAGCCGGCGTGGTGCCGAGGGGTTCGGTGCCCGCGGGCTCGCCGGGGGCGTGCGCGGACTCACGAGGCTGCTCAGCGGTCGGGGGAGCGGTGGGCGGCGCCGGTGCTGCCGCCGGGCGGTTGCCCGCATCTGCGCCGTCGACGGCCGGCTGTGCCGCTCCCGTGCAGGACGCCCCCAACGTGACCGCCACGAGAATCCCCCGCGCCGCCAGAGCCGTGCCTGGGCGTCGTTGTGGTACCCCGGACTGAAGCGGTCTTAGGCGTCTTTCATATATTCTCACGCACTTGAGAGTATATGAAACTGATTAGAAAAGCACTGCAAGTGCGGAATATTCTGGGATTCAGTCTTCTTGGAGCAGGTCAGGCTCGATATAGATCACCTGGGTGAGCGGCACCGCGTCTCGAAGGCGAGATTCGGCGTCATTGATGGCGACCGCCAAGCCGGCCATATCCAGTGCGGGGTCGAACTCGACTTTCAGCGCCACCAGCAGTTCGTCGGGGCCGAGGTGCTGGGTGCGCAGGTGGATGACCTTGCGCACGCCCGGCGCGGTGGAGGCCGCCTCGAGCAGCTGCTGCCGGTGCTCGGGCAGTGCGCCCTCACCGATCAGAAGGCTCTTCATCTCGATGGCCAGGAGGATCGCGATCACGCCAAGGAGGACCCCGATGCACAAGGTGCCGATCGCGTCCCAGACGGCGTTGCCGGTGACGTGCGACAGCACCACGGCCAGCAACGCCACCACCAGACCCGCCAGGGCGCCGAGGTCCTCCAGCAGAACGACGGGTAGTTCCGGGGTCCGGCTGCGACGGATGAACCGCCACCAGGTCAGCCCGCCCCGCAGGGGCCGCGCCTCTCTGATGGCGGTGCGAAACGACAGGCCCTCCAGCACGATGCCCAGACCCAGAATCACCACCGCCGTCCAGAGTCCCTTGATCTCGTGGGGGTGGCGTACCTTGTCGATGCCCTCGTAGACGGCGAATCCGGCACCGAGTGTGAAGAGCGCCAGTGCCACGACGAACGACCAGAAGTAGCGCTCCCGCCCGTAGCCGAACGGGTGCTCCGCCGACGGCCGCTTCGCCGACCGCCGGACGCCGAGCAGCAGCAGCGCCTGGTTGCCGGCGTCGGCGACGGAGTGGATTGCCTCGGCCAGCATGGAGGACGAACTGGTGAGTGCGAAGCCGGCGAACTTGGCGACGGCGATGCCGGTGTTGGCCAGCAGCGCGGCGATGACCGACTTGGTGCCTATCTGGGCGGCCATGCGATCTACCGTCGTCCCGGGTGGAGGATCTGCCTGCACATGCCTCCATCCGTAGCACAACGGCGCGCCCGGGGCGGCCCATCCGGCACACCGTTAGGCTGGCCGCATGACCGGAGGCAACGGATCGCAGGCCACGGGCCACGTGCGCGTGAGCCGCAACGGCGACATCGGCGAGGTGCTGCTGGACAACCCCGCACGTCGCAATCCCCTCGGTCTGGCGGTGCTGCGGGATCTCATCTCGGCGCTCACCGGATTCAGCGCCGACCCCGCGGTGCGGGTCATCGTCGTCTCCGGGACTCCTCCCGCTTTCAGCGCCGGCCATGACCTGGCGGAGATGGTGGACCGCCCCGACGACTTCTACGAGGAGCTGTTCGACGTCTGCTGCGAGTTGATGGCGGCGATCCGCAACGTGCCGCAACCGGTCGTCGCCGCTGTAGACGGCATCGCCACCGCGGCCGGCTGCCAGGTGGTGGCGGCCTGCGACCTCGTCGTGGCGACCGACCGGAGCCGCTTCGCCACGCCCGGGGTGCGCATCGGCCTGTTCTGCTCGGTGCCCATGGTGCCGCTGTCGCGTGCCATCGGGCGCAAGCGGGCGCTGGAGATGCTGCTCACCGGCGACCCCATCGACGCCGCCACCGCAGCTGAGTGGGGGTTGGTGAACAAGGTGGTGCCCGCGGGAGAGCTGCAGGAGGCGGTGGCCGACCTGGCCGGGCGGATCGGTCGCTTCAGCGCCGGCGTGCTGGCAATCGGCAAGCGGGCCTTCTACGAGCAACTCGATCGCGCTGAGCCGGAGGCCTACGACTACACGCGCCAGGTGATGGCGGCCAACGCCGCCATGGACGATGCTCAGGAGGGCATCGGAGCGTTCCTCGAGAAGCGCCCGCCGGTCTGGCCCGCGCCGTCGCAGGCAGCGGGAGACCCGGCCGCGGTGTAGGGGAGTGGCCAAGCGCAAGCGGCGGCCGCTGGTGCGGTCCGCCTCCGTGCATCCGGGCATCGTCGGGCCGGCCCGACCGGTGCCCCGCCACATTGCCCGCCCGCCGTATGTTCGCAACGCCGGCGGGGAGCCGGGACCGGCGCGCATGTCACCGGTGCGCTCGCCCACCGAGATCGAGGCGATGCGCCGGGCGGGGGCGGCCGCCGCCGAGATCCTGCTCATCGCCGGCCAGCAGGTCGCTCCGGGTGTCACCACCGACGCCATCGACGAGGTCGTCCACGCCGAGGTGCTTGCCCGGGGGGCGTACCCCAGCCCGCTCGGGTACCGAACTTTCCCGAAGTCGGTTTGCACGTCGGTGAACGAGGTCATCTGCCACGGCATTCCCGACAGCCGTCCGCTGGTGGCCGGCGACATCGTGAACATCGACGTCACCGTGTACCTCGATGGGGTGCACGGCGACACCTCGGCCATGTTCTGCGCCGGCGAGGTGGACGCCGAGAGCCGCCGGCTCGTGAGCGGGACGCTGCGGGCGCTGCAGGCGGCGATCGCAGTGGTGGCTCCCGGCGTGCCGGTCAGCGAGATCGGCAGGGCCATTGAAGGAGTGGCGCGCCCGGGCGGACTCGGTGTCGTGCGCGAGTTCGTGGGCCACGGCGTGGGGACCGACTTCCACGGCAACCTGCAGATCCCGCACTATCACGATCCGCGCAACGCCACGCCGCTGGCCGAGGGCATGACCTTCACGATCGAACCGATGCTCACGCTCGGCAGCCCGCAGGTGGAGTTGTGGAGCGACGGTTGGACGGCGGTGACCGCCGACCGGTCGCGCACGGCGCAGTTCGAGCACACCCTGGTGGTGACCGCCGACGGTGTCGAGATTCTCACCGTCACCGCCGACGGGCGCTGCGCGCACGACCTCTCGGCGGCACCGGTGCCCCGGGCGCGGGCAGGCTGACCTAGAGCGGATCGGTGGGCGTCTCCCACCACCAGGCGAGCCCCGAGACCCCCACGCCGGCGGTGGCGATCAGTGCTCCGCCGAAGCCGCCGATGAAAGCCGTGGCCGGCTCGGCCTCCGCTGTCACCGCCGCCAGGTGGGCCTCGGCATCGGTGGGCGCGCCGGCATGGAC
>JAGWAK010000081.1 GCA_021296435.1 Acidimicrobiia bacterium | reverse complement strand
CGCCATCGAGGCGTTGCTGGCCGGCGCCACGGGCGACGAGATGGCCACCGCCGCCCGCCTGCTGGCCGACGGCGGGCAGATGGTGCTGGCCGCCCGGCTGTTCGGCACCGCCCTGCAGGCCGACCCGACCAACGTGTCGGCGCTGGTGGGCCGCGGCGCGCTGCTGACCTCGCCGGACTTCGCCGCCTTCGAGGACCTGCTCGCCGAGGGGATGCGCGCCCTGGACCGGGCCGTCGAACTGGCCCCGGACGATCCCGAGGCCCGCTTCTGGCGGGGCCTGGCCCTGGCCCGCCTGGGTCTCTTCGACGACGCCCTCGCCGACCTCGACCACCTGGCCACACTCCCGGCCCCCGCCGGCCTGCTGGACGAGGGCGCCCGCCTCGCCGAAGAGGTCCGCGCCGCCGCCGGCGGCTAGCGCAGGACGGCGCCGGGCTTGCGCGGCGTCTTGGCGTACTCGGCGGTCAGGAAGGACTTGCCGTCGGTGGTGATCGTCCAGACGGAGCCCTTGGCGTTGCCGCGCTGGTTACCGATGACCGTGCCCGTGATCCGGAGCATCCGGATCACCTCGGGGATGACGTCGCCGTGGCTGCACAGCACCGCATCGGCGCCGGCCAGGTCCGTCATGAGGGCGTAGGTGCGGAGCCCATTGGCACCCTCGGCCAGGAGGGGCTCCGGTTCCACCTCCAGGCCCAGGCGGCGGGCCAGGGGCTCCACCGTCTCGACGCAGCGCGGGTAGGGGCTCGAGAACACGCGGGTCACGCCGGCGTCCCCGAGGCGGTCGGCGATGCGCCGCGCCTGCCGCTGCCCGTCCTCGCTGAGGCCGCGCAGGTGGTCGCCGGGCGAGTACGGGTCGCGCTTGCCGGCATCCGCGTGCCGGATGAGGTACAGGGTCACTCCGCGAGGCTCCGGGAAGCAGACACAGCGAAGCGGAATTCTACGGCCGCCGCTGGTCGACGCGGAGTCGCCGGCCCCCCGAATTGCCCCAGACACACGAGGGTGGGGACGCCGGGGGCCGGCGCCGGATCGATTTCGCCAGACGATCCGCCGACGGGCACCGGCGGCCCCGTCCGGACAGCCCGCGACGACGGGCACCGGCGGTCCCGCCCGGACGGCGAATCCCGGTGGCGGGACACCCACCACCGGGAGCCTCCGGCCGGGAATAACCGGGCGCGCCGGTAGCCTGCGGTCACCGGTGTCGACGGCGCCGGCGGCGACGTTGGAGGTTCCCCGTGCCCGCCACCAAGGTGCCCACGAACGAGCAGGTCCTCAAGGCCCTCGACGGGGTCGACGATCCCGAACTGCACCGCAGCATCGTCGAGTTGGACATGGTGAACGACGTGCGCATCTCGCCGCGGGGCGTCGTGGAGGTGGAGGTCGCCCTCACCATCGAGGGCTGCCCGATGCGCTCGGAGATCACGAACCGGGTGTCGGCGGCGGTGAGCGCCCTGAAGGGCGTCAAAGACGTCCGTGTGGAGTTGGGCGTGATGACCGACGCCCAGCGCGCCGCGCTGCGCGAGCGCCTCATCGGCGATCCGTCCGCCACAGCCGGCTCGAGCCCCGCCCACGGCCACGCCGAGGGCCGCGCCATCCCGTTCGCCGATCCTGCCTGCCGGACCCGGTCGTTGCTGGTGGCCTCCGGCAAGGGCGGCGTCGGCAAGTCCTCGGTCACCACCAACCTGGCGGTCGCCCTGGCGGCGCGTGGACGCAGCGTGGCGGTGGTCGACGCCGACGTGTGGGGCTTCTCGATCCCCCGCATGCTGGGCATCGATCGGACCCCGGTGGTCATCGACGAGATGCTCGTTCCGCCGGAGGCCCACGGGGTGCGCTGCATCTCCATGGGTTTCTTCGCCGCCGAGGATCAGCCGGTCATCTGGCGCGGCCCCATGCTGCACAAGGCGCTGGAGCAGTTCCTCACCGACGTGTGGTGGGACGACCCCGACTACCTGCTCGTGGACCTCCCGCCGGGCACAGGCGACATCTCCATCTCGCTGGCGCAGTACCTGCCCCGCAGCGAGGTGTACATCGTGACGACGCCCCAGCCGGCGGCGCTCAGCGTGGCGCAGCGCGCCGGCTTCATGGCCAAGCGGGTGCAGCTCACCGTGAAGGGCGTCATCGAGAACATGTCCTGGTTCACCGGCGACGACGGCAAGCGCTATGAGTTGTTCGGGTCCGGCGGTGGCGCCGAGCTGGCCCGCCGCCTGGAGGTGCCGTTACTGGGTCAGGTGCCGCTGGTGACCGAGTTGCGGGCCGGTGGTGACTCGGGCCGGCCGGTCGCCGCGCTCGACCCCGACGGCGAGGCGGGCCGGGCCTTCGCTGCCATCGCCGAGGAGGTCGACGTGGAACTGGCGCCGACGCGGCGCTACAACCCCGGCCTCAAGCTGATCGACTGAACTGGTCGGCTGAGCTGGTCGACTTGGCCCGGTGCTGATCCGCCGGGGCAGGCCCCCGGGGCCTTCAGGCCCGGCTGAGGCGTCGCAGCCGGTGGCGCTCGTCCTCGGTCATGCCGCCCCATACCCCGGAGTCCTGGCGAGTGCTCAACGCGAAGTCCAGGCAGGCCTCGCGGGCCGGGCACTGACCGCAGACGGCCTTGGCGCTCTGGATCTGCTCAACGGCCGGACCGGTGGTCCCGATAGGGAAGAAGAGAGCAGGGTCCGTGTTCCGACAGGCGGCCAGCGTTCGCCAGTCGGCTTGGCTCGGCGACGCCGCGGGCAAGGTGAGTGCCAACTCGCTCTCCCGGTTACAGGCTGGTGGGTACGGTGGGCGCGAACGTCGTCGATCGCGCCAGCGGGTAGGCCGTAACGATAACGATCAGCTGTGGAAAGTTCAAGGTCGACTGTGGGAAGCTTGGGCACAACCTGTCAGTGATTTGATGGGATCGGCCGGAGGGAGGGCTGTGGCGCGCACAGCTGGAAATGACGAGCGGCCGCGCCGCGCCGTCGCCGGGGCGAGCCGATGACGCTGGTGGTGGGGCACCGCGGTGCTGCGACCGGTGTCCGCCAGAACACCGCCGAGGCGTTCCGGCTGGCGCGCCGGCTCGGCGCCGACTGGGTCGAGCTCGACGTGCGGCGCACGGTCGACCACGTGCTGGTCGCCCACCACGACGCCCACCTGCCCGACGGCAGGCTCGTGGCCGAGACCCCGCTCGGCGAGTTGCCTGACTGGGTTCCCTCCCTCGCCGAGGCCTTCGAGGCCTGCGAGGGCATGGGCGTGCTGGTGGAGATCAAGAACGACCCCGGCGAGCCCGGCTACGACGGCGACAACACCATCGCCACCGCTGTCGCCGGCCTCGTGTCGGCCTACCGCCCCTACGACGAGGTCATGATCTCGTCGTTCAACACCACCACGGTGGAGCGCATCCGGGAAGTCGACGACCGTCTCGCCACGGCGCTGCTGATGTTCGACCCCGTGCGGGTGCTGCAAGGCCCCGAGCGGGCCGCCGCCTCCGGGCACGTGGCGATCCATCCGTACTTCGCCACCGTGGATGCGGCGCTGCTGCACCGGGCGCGCCAGGCGTCGGTGGCGGTGTGGGTCTGGACGGTCAACGAGGCCGCCGCCGTCGAGGAGTTCGTGCGCCTCGGCGTGGACGCCGTCATCACCGACGACTGCCCGACGGTCCGGGCGATCGTGGAACAGGTCGCCGCCGAGGGCGGGCCTCAGTAGCCGAAGGGCAGCACAAGCCGCAGCGCCTCGGGTCGCCAGGTCAGGCGCAGTTGCATGAGCCGCCCTGCGAAGTCCCCGTCCACCTGCACCGGCACGGGCCGGTGGCCGGTGACCTGCAGGTCGGTGACGCCCTCGGCGTAGTCCACCTCGCCGCCCGCGGCCACCCCGCCCTCGCTGCGCAGCGCCTGCAGCACCAGCCGGCCGAGTCCCGCGCCGGTGAAGTTGCGCACCGAGAGCAGCGCCAGCGGCTCACCCAGTGAGGCGCGCGGCGCCAGATTCAGAGGTCGTGTGCCCAGGTAGGTGTAGGGGTTGGTGTTCAGGCACACCGCGAAGTAGCCGTCGGTGATCCGGCGCCCGTCGGGGAGCTCCAGCGCGAAGTACGGCTCCGGATCGTCGCTGTGCCGCAACCAGGTGGCGATCGTGGCGTACACGAACAGGGCGTGGTTCAGGGTGCGTTTCAGGTCGCTGCGCCGCTCGACGCGCTCCACCACGGCGGCATCGAAGCCGAGGCCCACGTGGAACAGGAAGTGGCGGTTGTTGACCGCCCCCAGGCCGACGCGCTCGATCGCCCCGCTGTCCAGGGCGCCCAGGAGCGCCTCGGCCGCGTCGATCGGCTCGTCGGGGAGCCCCAGCGTGCGGGCGAAGACGTTGGTGGAGCCGCCCGGCAGCACCCCCAGCGCCGCCTCGGAGCCGACGAGACCGTTGGCGGCCTCGTTCAAGGTGCCGTCGCCCCCGAGCACCACCACCGCCTCGGCGCCCCGTTCCACGCCCCGGCGGGCCAGGGCGGTGGCGTGGTGGCGCCTCGTCGTGATCGCCACCGAGACGTCGTGGCTCCGAGACAGGATCCGGTTCACCACCACCCGCGTCCGGGGCGACACCGAGGACGCGGAGGGGTTAACGATCAGAAGCAGCTTCAGGTTCGGCTCCTCTCCAGAGCCCGTGCCCGTCCCGCGAAGCTAGCGCCACCGCCCTTGGTGCCCACAATCGAGTCAGGGGCGTCCGGGCGGGAATCCGGGGCGCCGCTCTGCTCCTCCACGCAGGGCGACGAGTCGTCGCAGCCCGGCCCCCCGGCTCCCCGCCCTCGGTTGTTGTGCCGCCGAGATGCGGCAACGCGGGCACCCACCCGGACGGCCGCCGGGGCGCGTTGTAATCGGGGTGGCGCAGCAGCAGACTCTGACGGTGCGAATCGCCGTCTGTGTGAAGCAGATCCCCGATCCGGCGAACCCCGGCAAGCTCGATCCGGACACGAACACGCTGGTCCGGGACGAGAAGCTCATCCTCGACGAGTCCGACTCCTACGGCGTCGAGATGGCGCTGCAGATGGCCGAGGCCACCGAGGGTGAGGTGGTCGTGGTCTCGATGGCGCCCAACGAGGAGTTCGGCGGGCTCCGTACCGCGCTGGCGATGGGAGCCGACCGGGCCATCCTCGTCAGTGACGACGCTCTGGCCGGCAGCGACGCCCTCGGCACCGCCAAGGTTCTGGCGGCGGCGATGCGCCGGGCCGAGCCCGACCTGATCCTGGCGGCCACCGAGTCCACCGACGGCTACACCGGCACCGTGCCCGTCCAGATCGCCGAGCTGCTCGGCCTGCCGTCGGTCACCTTCGCCAAGTCGGTCAGCCTCGGCGACGGCGAGGTGACCGTCCAGCGCCAGACCGAGGAAGGCTACGACGAGGTCGTCTGCCCGCTGCCCGCGGTGCTGTCGGTGACCGCCGGTACCGTCGAGCCCCGCTACCCCTCCTTCAAGGGGATCATGGCGGCCAAGAACAAGCCCGCCGACCGGCTCGGGATCGCCGATCTGGGCATCGAGGCCGGCCAGGTCGGCTGGGCCGGCGCCCGCCAGGAGATCGTCGAGGTGGCCCCCGTGCCGACTCGCGAGGCCGGCGAGATCGTCACCGACGAGGGCGACGGCCACGAGCGCATCGTGGCGTTCCTCGAAGAACTCAAGGTCCTCTAGGGAGGCCGCCATGGGTGTCGGAACCGTCTGGGTGCACGTCGAGCCCGCCCCCGGCGGCGTGGCGTCGATCTCCGAGGAGTTGCTGGCCGCGGCGCGGCGCTTCGGCGAGCGCGTCGAGGCGGTCTGCGCCGGCGGCGACCCCGACGCGGTGAGCGCCGCGGCGGGCGAGCACGGCGCCTCGGCCCTGCGCCACCTCGAGCGCCCCGACGAGGCTCTCGTGGGTCCGCTGCTGGCGACCTCGCTGGCGGAGGCCCTGGCCGCAGCCGACGACCCGCCGGCGGTGATCCTGGCGGCCACCACCTACGACGGGCGCGACGTGGCCGGTCGCCTCTCGGCCCGTCTGGACATACCCGTGGTCACCAACGTCACCGAGCTGGCGGTCTCCAACGGCGCCCTGGTCGGCATCGAGCCCATCTTCGGCGGCACCACGAACGTGCATACCCGCTTCGCCGGCACCGACGGCCCGCAGATCTTCCTCATCCGTCCCAAGTCGTTCCAGGCCGAGCCCACCGGCGGACCGCCGGCGCAGCTGGTCGACCTGCCGGCCGCCGACTGCGGTGCCAGCGGCGCCGCCCGTGTCACCGGCAGCCACGCCGAGCAGTCCACGGGGCCAAAGCTGGACGAGGCCGCCGTGGTGATCTCGGGCGGCCGGGGCCTCGGCGAGGCCGGCAAGTACGAGATGATCGAGCAGCTCGCCGGGCTGCTGGGCGGTGCCGCCGGCGCCTCCCGGGCCATCGTCGACGCCGGCTGGGTTCCCTACTCCCAGCAGGTGGGCCAGACCGGCAAGGTGGTCAAGCCCGACGTCTACATCGCCTGCGGCATCTCCGGCGCCACCCAGCACCTGGTGGGGATGAAGAACTCCCGCAACATCGTCGCCGTCAACAAGGACCCCGAGGCCCCCATCTTCGGGGTGGCCGATCTGGGCATCGTGGGCGACGTTCACAAGGTGCTGCCCCGCCTCATCGAGACCCTGCAGTCCCGCGGCTGACCCGGCGTCCCCCGCCCTCGACTGCTGCTGGGTGTCCGTGCGGTTGCCCCTGCCTCGCTGAGGGCGTTCGTCGCGTCACAGAGTGTAGGAAGAGGGTAGGAGACGACTGCTAACGTCCCCGCGGGATCCGCGGCCGTAGCCGCAGCCGGCGCGAGATCGAACCGATCGCCT